>NZ_JBEZWX010000005.1:0-303323 GCF_040637635.1 Streptomyces sp. NPDC028635
CGGTGTCGCGCCGGGGGGGGTTCCGCCCGGCGTTCGACACCGGCCCGCCTGGGTTGTCGCAGGCGGGCCGGTGTTCCGGGTGGGCGATACTGGGTTCGAACCAGTGACCTCTTCGGTGTGAACGAAGCGCTCTCCCACTGAGCTAATCGCCCGGGCGCAGGAAGAACATTACCCCATGTCAGGGGGTGCCTGTGACCACCCCGGAGCCGGACGGGCCGCGACCCGCGCCGCCCGTCCGGGTGCGGGTCACTGATCCTTGATCTTCCATGGCATCACGAAACCGAACTTCCACACGTAGAAGCCGACCAGCGCCGCCACGATGACGAGGCCGACGCTGGTGAGAATGATGTTGCGCCGCCGCACCTTGGGATCGAGCGCCTTCTGGGCCGCCTCGGTGACCTTCCGTTTCGTCCAGCGGAGCACCAGTTGTGCCCAGACGAACTCCGTCGCCCAGATCGCCATGCCGCCGAAGATCACGACCCAGCCGGGTCCGGGAAGGGGCAGCATCACGATGCCGGCCGCCACCACCGCGAGGCCGATCACGAAGACGCCCACCTGCCAGCTCAGATGGAGCATCCGGCGGGACTTGATGAATTCCGGCGCCCGGGAGCCGAGCCCCCGCTCGTCCTCGCCCGTCCGCGCCTCGCCCGGCTTCTCGCCGTCCGCCGACACGACAACCTCGCCCGGACCGTCACTCCCCGTATTCATACGGAGAAACTTTACCCGAAGGAAACCAGTCACCGGAATGGCCGTAGTTCGCGAAGATCTCTCGGCCGGAAGAGTTACGTAAAGAGACGCAAAACCCTCAGAGGGGTTTACAACGGCACCGTAGGTGGCATGTCGATTTCGCCGACGTGCGAATCCCCGAGCGCACACTGAGCGAAAGGCCCTGGCGCTTATGAACACCACGGTCAGCTGCGAGCTGCACCTGCGCCTCGTTGTGTCGAGCGAGTCCTCCCTGCCTGTCCCCGCAGGCCTGCGGTACGACACGGCCGACCCCTACGCCGTGCACGCCACCTTCCACACCGGAGCCGAGGAGACCGTCGAGTGGGTGTTCGCCCGCGACCTCCTCGCCGAGGGGCTTCACCGACCCACCGGCACCGGCGACGTCCGTGTCTGGCCGTCGCGCAGTCACGGCCAGGGCGTCGTCTGCATCGCCCTGAGCTCGCCGGAGGGCGAAGCCCTGCTCGAGGCCCCGGCGCGGGCCCTGGAGTCGTTTCTGAAGCGGACGGACGCCGCCGTGCCCCCCGGCACGGAGCACCGGCACTTCGATCTCGACAAAGAGCTCTCCCACATCCTGGCGGAGAGCTAGGCCGCGGCCCTCACCAAGCCGCCCGGCGCCGTCCACTCGGGGAGACGGCTCGGGCCAGGACAACCGCATAGGGCGTACGCCGACGTCGTCCGAGCAGTTCGCTGCCGGGCGGCGTCGGCGTGCGCGCGTCGAGGGTCCCTCCCGCTCCGTCCCGCTCGCCACCCCGCTCCCCTCACTCTTCGCGTTCGCCCGGGAACCCTGACGTGCCGCGTCGCGTTCTACCGGCATCCACGGGCCGGAACGCGACCGGTGCGCGGCCGGCGGGAGCCATTACCATCGGCCACCATCGGCGGGCGCCCGCCCGACCCCCAGGCCAGGGAGCGAAACGTGCTGATCACCCACGACACCCGGTGCGCCCTCGACGCCGTGGTGGATCTGGTGAACACCGCGCCGGAGGACGACGCGACGCCCGACGGGCTGGCGGATGTCGCCGCGCTCGAGGACTTCGTGCGAAAGCACCAGATCAGCGATGTGGGGGTGCTGTCGGAGTTCGATCTGTCGGGCGTGCGCAAGATCCGCGGACGGTTCGCCGGCATCTTCGCCGCGCCGGACCCGCGCAGCGCGGCCGGTCTGATCAACGATCTGGTGGCCGCCGCCGGGACCACCCCGCGCCTGACGGACCACGACGGCTACGACTGGCATGTGCACTACTTCGCCCCCGGTGCGTCGGTCGCCGACCATCTGGCGGCCGACTGCGGCATGGCGCTGGCGTTCTTCGTGGTGGCCGGTGAGCAGGAGCGGCTGCGCCGCTGTGAGGCACCGGACTGCCGGCGCGCCTTCGTCGACCTGTCCCGCAACCGCTCGCGCCGGTACTGCGACAGCCGCACCTGCGGCAACCGTCTGCACGTGGCCGCCTACCGGGCGCGCCGCAAGGAAGCGGCCGGCTGACCCCTGGCCGGTGCGCGGGGCCCGGCGGGTGACGCCGGGCTCCACGGGTACGGCTCACAGCAGCAGCAGGTCGTGCAACGAAGCCATGAGCAGCAGACACCCGATCACCGCCAGGAAGATCATCAGCGGTGGCTGGGAAAGGGCGAAGAGGCAGCCGCGCGGCTCTTCCTGCGGCGGCGCGGCCTCGCTCTGTGTCGTGTCCAGCTGCGTCGTGTCCAGCATCTCGCGGTGATGATGGCGCAGCCGGCGCCCGCTCGGCGATCAACACACACCTAATGCCGGGAGATCGCCGGAATCCTCTGTGACCTGCGCGAACCGTGATCGTTGAGTGATCACTTCGGGGCGGGCGCGGACCCACTGTGTCGTTTCGGCCCGCGGCCCTTCCGCGGGCGGCCGTCCGTCATATGCCGTGCTTCTTGAGGATGGCCTCGATGTCGGAGAAGTCGTCGGACGCGTTCGCCTTGGGCGCGGTCGCGGACCGGGTCGCCGGCCGGGTGCCCGGGCCGAGGGAGGCGGCGGAGGCGGTCGGGGCGACGGCGTCGGGCCGGGCGGCTCGGGCCGCCTTGCGCTCGGCGCGGGTGCCTCCGCGGCGGCGTTCGACGGCGCGGGTCGTCATGAAGAGAGCCCAGGCACCGCCGAGGATCACGACACCGGCCCAGGCCGTGGGGCTGAAGGCGGTGTGGGCTGCCCACTGGACGACCCCCGTCATGACCAGGCCGAGCGGCACGAGGGCGTACGCCGCGATACGGGCGGCCGCGAGGTAGCGCTTGCGGTAGGCGGTGACCACCGCGATGCCCAGGCCGGCCGCGGCGACGGCAGAGCAGACGGTCTCGGCAATCATCCGGTCCTCCAGCGGGCTCGGTCGGGCAGACGGACCGTCGGGTTCGTCCCTTCCATCCTGCACCGCCCGGTCCGTCGCGGGCCACGCCTGAGGCCGGACATCAGGGAGATGTCCGGGTGACCTCCTCCCAGGGGCTCCGGGTCCTCTCCACCTCAGGGAGCAGACACCCTCCACCCGGGCCCCTCCTTCGCAGGTCCGGTCGACCTGACCGCCCCGCCGTGCCCGCAGGAGCGCGGGCGGTCCGCTGCCCGGTCCGGCTTGGGGTGGCGGGGGCCGGACTGGGAGACTGGGCGCATGAGCGAGTCCTCCCCCGCGGCCACCCCTCCCGCGTCCCCCGTCGTCCTCGACGTGTGGTGCGAGTTGCAGTGCCCCGACTGCCGCACCGCCCTCGACGACCTGCGCGCCCTGCGCGCCCGCTACGGCGAACGGCTGGAGGTGCGGTTGCGGCACTTCCCGCTGGAGAAGCACAAGCACGCCTTCGCCGCGGCGCAGGCCGCCGAGGAGGCGGCGGTCCAGGGGCAGGGCTGGCCGTACGTCGAGGCGGTGCTCGGCCGGGTCGAGAAGCTGGACCGGGAGGGAGAGCCGTTCCTCGTCGAGGTGGCCGCCGAACTCGGCCTGGACGCCGAGGAGTTCGACACCGCGCTGATCGACGGCCGGCACATCCTGATCGTCGACGCCGACCAGGCCGAGGGCAAGGCGATCGGGGTGACGGGCACCCCGACGTACGTCATCGGCGGTGAGCGTCTCGACGGCGGCACGAGCCAGGAAGGCCTGCGCGAGCGCGTCGAGGAGATCGCCGACCGCTTGCTGGCGTCCGGCCGGGAGAGCTGACCACCCGGCAGGCGCGCCGGGACAGCCGACCACCACCGCTCCGTCCGACCCAGGAGAGCTGACCACCACTGCCCGGGAGACCCCCCGGGTGCCTGCGGCGGACGGCGCGGACACCTCGGACGGATGCGATGCCCGCCCGGCGGGGCGCGCCTACACCAGGTGTTTGTAGACGGCGTACAGCGTCGTCTCGTAGCCGAGGGACTCGTAGAGCCGCTCGGCGGGCGTGTTGCCCGCGAAGACGTTGAGGCCGATGCTCCGCTGCCCCGCCGTGACGGCCTGGGCCTCCGCCAGCAGCATGAGGGAACGCCCGTGCCCGCGGCCGCGGTGGGCGGCGTCGGCCTCGACGTCGAACACGAACGCGCCGTCCTCGCGCAGCGCCAGCCACAGCGTGCCGACCGGGGTCCCCTCGTGTTCGAGGACGCTGACGAGCATGCCGGGCGTGGCGCGGCCCTCGGGCAGCAGACCGGTGTGGTCCCGCTCCGACTTGGCCCGGGCCTCGGCCTCCGGCACCCCGCGCGCGATCCAGCTGCGGGCGTATTCCTCCTTGTTCCGGGTCAGCCAGGGACCGAACTCCTCGTCCGTCATCGGCCGCCCGACGCTGCCCTCGGGCAGCACGGGCGGGGTGTCGCCGAGCGGCTTGGCCATGTTGCGGTTGCGCACCACGTACCCGAGCGCCGTGGCGAGGCGGAACGCGGCGGCGGCGTCGGCCGGGACGGTCGCCTCGATCCGCCGGCAGCCCCAGCCGCGTACGACCTCCTCGGCGGCGAGCGCGGCGACCGTGGCGCGTCCGCGCCGGCGGTCGGGCTCCTCGACGCGCAGGTCCAGGAACCGGGCGACGGCGTCGCCGAAGACGGGGTGGGTGCCGAGGTGCACCGCGCCGACGGGCCGGCCGTTCACGCACACCTGGAAGCGGCGCGAACGGGTCCCGTCGGCGTTTCGCTGGAGCGGCTCGGTCGGCCGCAGAGTCGTGGTCATCACGGGTGTTCTACCCGCCGTACGCCCCCGCGTCAGCCGAATATCGTCGCTCTACGGGTCGAGGTCGTCCCCGGCGCGCTCCTGGAAGACGCGCATGGCCTTGGCGGTCACCGGGCCGGGGGCGCCGGGCAGTTCACGGCCGTCGACCCGGTGCACGGCCTGTACGTCGCGCAGGGTGGAGGTCAGGAAGACCTCCTCGGCGCGCTCGAGCACGTCGAGCGGGAGGTCGGTCTCCTTGGCGCCGGTCCACTCGACGACCAGGTGCCGGGTGATGCCGGCGAGGCAGCCGGAGGCGACCGGCGGGGTGTGGATCTCGCCGTCGAGCACGACGAAGACGTTCGAACCGGTGCCCTCGCACAGCTGACCGACGGTGTTGCCGAACAGCGCCTCCGAGGCGCCCTGTTCGTGGGCGCGGGCGAGGGCGACGACGTTCTCGGCGTAGGAGGTCGTCTTCAGGCCGGTGAGGGCGCCGCGCTCGTTGCGGGTCCAGGGGACGGTGACGACGGCCGTGGTGTCCGGACGGCGGGTGGTCTCGCCCAGGGCGACGACCAGGGTGGGGCCGTGCTCGCCGCGGTCGGAGCCGAGGGGGCCGTGGCCGCCGGTGTAGGTGATGCGCAGCCGGCCGAGCGGCATCGGGTTGGCCGCCAGGACGGCCGTGCAGGCGCGGCGGACCTCGTCGTGGTCGGGGTCGGGCAGGCCGAGGCCGCGAGCGGAGCGGGTCAGCCGGTCGAGATGGCGGGTCAGGGCGAACGGCGTGCCGTCCACCGCCTTCACCGTCTCGAAGATGCCGTCGCCCACGGTCAGCCCGTGGTCGAAGACGGAGACGCGGGCGGACTCGACGTCCTGCAGCGCGCCGTCCAGCCAGATCTTCACTGGTCGCCACCTCGCAACTTCGGGCCGGGGACCCGGCCGCCGCCGGCCGTCAGGGGTCGGTGCGTCATGCCGTCGTTCCCTCTCCACTCACCTCGTACGCCCCCGACGCTACCGTGAGCAGCCGGGACGCCTTCAGCTCGGTCTCCTGCCACTCCCCCTCCGGGTCGGATCCCCAGGTGATCCCGGCGCCGGTACCGAAGCGCAGCGTGCCGTCGCCGCGGTCGATCCAGAAGGTGCGGATGCCGACGGCCAGCTCCCCGGCGCCCCGGTCGGCGTCGACCCAGCCGATGCCGCCGCAGTAGGGGCCGCGCCGTGCCGTCTCCAGCTCCTCGATGATCCGCAGGGCACTGGACTTGGGGGCGCCGGTGACGGAGCCGGGCGGGAACGCGGCGGCGAGCAGCTCGGGCCAGCCTGCCCCCTCGCGCAGCTCGCCGCGCACGGTGGAGACGAGGTGGACGAGGCCCGGGTGCTTCTCGACGACGCACAGGTCGGGGACCGTGACGCTGCCGGTGGCGCACACGCGTCCGATGTCGTTGCGGACCAGGTCCACGATCATCACGTTCTCGGCGTAGTCCTTCGCCAGCAGGTCCGCCTCGGTGCGCCCGGTGCCCTTGATCGGCCCGGACTCGACGACGCGCCCGTCGCGGCGCAGGAACAGCTCCGGTGAGGCGGTGGCGATCTCCACGCCGTGGGCCGGCAGCCGAATCGTTCCGGCATACGGCGCCGGGTTGCCGCGGGCCAGCAGGGCGGTGAGGGCGTCCACGTCGGCGTCCGGCGGGACGGGCGCGGACAGGACGCGGCAGAGGTTGGCCTGGTAGACCTCGCCGGCCGCGATGTACTCGCGGATCCGCCGCACGCCCGCGGTGTACGCGGCGCGGTCGAGGGAGGACGTCCAGTCGCCGGAGGCCGGGCCGTGCCAGGCTCCGGGCACGGGCGCGGGCACCGGCTCGTGACGGACGTCCGAGAAGCGGGCGCAGGTCAGCCGGCCCTCGAAGTCGGCCGCGACCGCCCAGAAGCCGGAGGAGTCCAGGGCCGCGGGGTCGTCGGTGACGTCGGTCAGGCCGGTGGCGAGGCGGTCGCCGAACCGGGCGAGCGGGGGCAGTTCGAGCACGCTGTCGAGTCTATGGCGGGTGTCCGCCGGGCGGCCCGGGCGTGTCCGCGCGGTGGCCCGGGCAGCGGCGTGAGCGGCCCCGACCAGGTCGTCGCCGGGGTGCACCGCAGCACGCTGCGCAAACGCGTTTTTGTACTGGCCCAGGAATCCGCTAGAGTTCAACACGTCGCCGGGACGCGGAAGCGGACCGAAACGACAGGCGGACGTAGCTCAGTTGGTAGAGCGCAACCTTGCCAAGGTTGAGGTCGCGAGTTCGAGCCTCGTCGTCCGCTCGAAGGACGTAAGGGATCTTCCCGATCCCCTACACTCCTGGTGGAGTGGCCGAGAGGCGAGGCAACGGCCTGCAAAGCCGTCTACACGGGTTCAAATCCCGTCTCCACCTCCAAGGACGATTAGCTCAGCGGGAGAGCGCTTCCCTGACACGGAAGAGGTCACTGGTTCAATCCCAGTATCGTCCACTGGATCTCCTCGGAGGTCCGAGGATCTTCTCGTGAGATCCGCACCCCCCGCGCGATTAGCTCAGCGGGAGAGCGCTTCCCTGACACGGAAGAGGTCACTGGTTCAATCCCAGTATCGCGCACTGTCGGTGACCCGGTGGTCACTGATCCCGGACGATTAGCTCAGCGGGAGAGCGCTTCCCTGACACGGAAGAGGTCACTGGTTCAATCCCAGTATCGTCCACACACCGAAGCCCCCGGTCCTGCGACCGGGGGCTTCTTCGTGCTCTGCGCTCAGCTGGAGAAGAGCATGTGGCCGAAGCTCTTGTGACGGTGGTGACCGCCGTGGCCGTAGTGACCGCCGTGGTGGCCACCGTGCTGCGGGGCTCCCCAGGCGGGTGCCTGCGGGGCCGGGTAGGCCTGCGGGGCGGGCGGGGGCGGGGCCGGCTGGGACCACTGCGACTCCAGACGGGTCAGCGCCTCCAGCTCGCCGTAGTCGAGGAAGATCCCCCGGCAGCCGCTGCACTGCTCGATCTGCACGCCGTTGCGGTTGTAGGTGTGCATGGGCGCATGACACTTGGGACACTGCATGCTCGGCTCAACTCCTCGCCGTTCGGTCCTGCTTCGCGTATCGCCAGGACAGACTCTGTCCGGCCGCGGTCGGTTGCACCCTACGGTGTGACCTGCGCCGCCGTCTGCGCCGGGGCGCCGTCCATGCGGGCGCAGGCGTCCACGACGGCCCTCTCCACCTCGTCCAGCGGGCGGCCCGCGGCGTCGGCCTTGACGAGAGCGCGGGCGGCCGTCTGCACGGTGAGGGCGCGCGCCGGCACGTCCAGCGCCGGCCAGGGGTCGCCGGTCGCGGGGACCGCGGGGCCGCCGGCGGCACGGTAGGCGTCCAGGAAACGGGAGTACTCCTGCGGCGGGAGGAGTCCGCAGGCGTACCAGGCGGCCGGCCGGGCCAGGTCCCAGGCCGGCACTCCGGCACCGAGGTCGTCGACGTCGATGAGCCGCCAGGCCCCGTCCGGCGCGGGGTGCCGGACGAGCTGACCGAGGTGCAGATCGCCGTGGCAGAGGACGAGGGGACCGGGCATGGGCGCCTCGGCGCGGGCCCAGGCGGGCAGGGCGGCCCAGGCGCGCAGGACGGGGGTGGCCTCGGCGAGGAGAGGGGGGATGCCGGTGCGGTCGTCGGGGAGGGTGGGGGTGCGGGCCCCGGTGGCTTGGGAGGGGAGGGTGGGAGTGCGGGCGCCGGCGCCTTGGGAGGGGAGGGTGGGAGTGCCGACGCCGGTGGCTTCGGCGGAGAGCGGGGGAATGCCGGCGCCCGTGCCTTCGGCGGCAAGCGGGGGAATGCCGGCGCCGGTGACTTCGGCGGAGGGCGACGGGATACGGGCTTCGGCGGGGGCGGCGTTCAGGGCGGCGCGCAGGCGGGTGATCGCGTCCGCCGCCTTGGCCGGGCCGCGCATCGCGGGCAGGCCCGGCGGGGCGGGGGTGCGGTGGAGGCGGGCGAGGAGGGTGGCGGCGGCCTCCCAGGGGGCGGCGTCCGGGTCGCCGGGGTCCACGGGGGCGCCGTAGGGCCAGAAGGTCACCGGGCGCCCGTGCAGGGTGAGCGGGGCCGCGGCCAGCGGGGCGAGGAGGACGTCGGGCAGCCGGGCGGCGACGGCGAGGCGGGGGGCGAGACCGGCGGGGTCGGTGTGGGGTGCGTGCGCCTTGGCGACCGTGCCGGCGTGGCGCACGACGGTGGCGTCGGGGCGGTCGGCCAGCGTGCTTGCCGCGCAGGCGTCGCAGCGGGTGTCGTCGGGGTGGGCCCTTTGTCTGACCTGGCGGGCGAGGTCGGCGAGGAGGTCAGTGGGCATGGGGGTGAGAGTACGAGGATTTTCGGTGTCCGGGGTCCCGGTGCACGCGGGGCGGGCAGAGCAATGCCGGCGCAGCTCCCCAGCTGCGCCGGCATTTTTGCCGTCCGCCGCACCCCCGTCCCCACGGGGTTTCATGGATGGATGTCCCCGCCCGGACCGCTCTTCCGGGCCTGGGGTCGCCGCTCAGCGCCCCAGCATCACACCCACGGACGACGCCTGTGTGGCCACTGTCTCCCAGCCGTCGAAGACGAGCAGGAGCAGGGCCGCCAGGGGAAGGGCCATCAGCGTCGCCACCAGGGGGTGGCGGCGGCCCGTGCGGCGGGGACGCGTGAGGCGTCCCTGCGTGCGGAGCAGCGTCCGCGGTGCCGTGTGGGCCATGGTCCCTCTCCCGACCGTGCTCGGTTGTCCTTGGCAGCGGCGAGTGTCGTGACCTCGGGGGACGAGTACTGCACCCGCCGCTTGACCTCAAATCTAGGCGGGCCGCGGACCGCGGACGTCATGCCTTCGTACCGATTGCCGGGCCTCCCGGAGGATGAGCCGTCACCGGGGACGTACTCCCCTGGGTGGAGACGCGGACCCGGGTCTCGGGGTCTTCCCGGAGGGGGCGTCCGCTACGGGCGGGTTCGTCCCGGCCTTTCCGCCCCGCCCAGCGGGCCCGGCCGGGTGACTTCGATCACTTCGTCCGCTCTGCGGCGTACCGCCGTCGTCGCCCGGCGGCAGACCCCGCCCGTCTGTCCCCTGCGCGGACCCGGGGTGTCCCCCAGGGCCGGGGCCGACCGGCGGCTGCCGTGGACCCCAAGATCAACTTGGCTCGTTCCGTGGGCGGTTGAGATCCGTCCTGGTCCGCAGGCAAACCCTCGGCAGCACTTCTGACCCGGCCTCAAGTGCCGTGCCCGCGACCGGCAACGCATCGGCACGAGAGGGCGCGGCCTCTGCGCGCAACCGGCCGTGGAAACGTAAGCTGTGCCACGTCACACGGACCGGGCAGCGGGGATGAACATGGCGATGATGCGCCTGAGGCGCGAGGACCCGCGCGTCGTCGGCTCGTTCAGGCTTCACCGACGGCTCGGCGCGGGCGGGATGGGCGTGGTCTACCTGGGCTCCGACAAGAAGGGGCAGCGGGTCGCGCTGAAGGTGATCCGTCCCGATCTCGCGGAGGACCAGGAGTTCCGGTCGCGGTTCGCGCGCGAGGTCTCGGCGGCACGGCGCATCCGCGGCGGGTGTACGGCCCGGCTGGTCGCCGCCGACCTGGAGGCGGACCGGCCCTGGTTCGCGACGCAGTACGTCCCCGGACCGTCGCTGCACGACAAGGTCGCCGACGAGGGACCGCTGATCGCGGCCGACGTCGCCGCGGTCGGGGCCGCCCTGTCGGAGGGGCTGGTCGCCGTGCACGAGGCCGGCGTGGTGCACCGGGACCTGAAGCCGTCCAACATCCTGCTCTCCCCCAAGGGCCCGCGGATCATCGACTTCGGCATCGCCTGGGCCACCGGCGCCTCCACGCTCACGCACGTCGGCACGGCCGTAGGCTCGCCCGGCTTCCTGGCGCCGGAGCAGGTGCGCGGCGCGGCGGTCACACCGGCCACGGACGTGTTCTCGCTGGGGGCGACCCTGGCGTACGCGTGCACCGGTGACTCGCCGTTCGGACACGGCAGTTCCGAGGTGATGCTGTACCGGGTGGTGCACGAGGAGCCGCAACTGCACGGCGTACCGGACGCGCTGGCGCCGCTGGTGCGGACCTGCCTGGCGAAGGACCCCGAGGAGCGGCCCAGCACGCTGGAGCTGTCGCTGCGGCTGAAGGAGATCGCGGCGCGCGAGGCGCAGGGCCTGGCCGACGTGCGTCCGCCCGCACCACGCGCCGCCGAGGCCGACCGGCCCACGGGGCGGCTCGCGGACACGCTGTACCCGGAGCACACCCAGCGACGGCCGCAGACCCCCGGGAGCAGCCCGGGGACCCCGCTGCCGCGCGGCAACGCGGGATCGCGGGCCGGCGTGGGCCGGGGCGGGGCGCCCTCCCGGAGTGACAGCCCCTCCCGGGGCGGGAGCGCGGCCGCGCGCGGCGGCGGTCCGGCGTCGCGGGGCGGCTCCGGCTCCCGGTCGAACGGCCGGCCGACGCCGGCCTCCCGCGACGGCCGGCGGCCGGGCAACGGCGGCCGGCCCGCGCAGCGCGGCGGCTCCGGACGTCCGGCACCGCGCACCACGGGGACGCGGCTGCGCCCGGCCAACCCACGGCTGCTGCGCCAGCGGCTGACCGTGTTCGTGGTGGTGACGTTGCTGGTGGCGCTCGGCATCGCCCTCGTCCAGGGCTGCGAGGGCCCGGCCCGGGGACTCGGCGGGGACAGCGGCGTACGACAGACGCAGGAGGCGCAGCAGACGCGCCGGACGCCGGAGGCGGGCCGGACGCAGCGGACACACCGGTCGCCGGAGAGCGCGCGGCCCGGGTTCACGCCCCTGCCCGACGACGAGCTGATGTCGCAGCGGTACGCGTCGACGCTGCGGCGGGACTGAGAGACCTCCGCTACGGAGTTCGGCGGTCTGAGAGCGGCCCCCTGTCTCAGCTGAGGGCGGCCCTGTCTCACAGGCGGCAGCCTGCCGCGGGGCGCTGACGCGTTCCCCTGCCTCAGAGCGCCGGCCGGACCGGCAGCACGGCCGGCCTCGGAGAGCGCGCCGGGAGCGACAACGCCCGGGCGTCGGACCGCGGGCCGGACCGGCAAGGCGATACCGGCCTCGGACCGCGCCGGAAGCGATCACACTGCTGCCCCGGGCGCACCGCGTGGCCGGACCGACGGCGCGGCACCGGCCGAACTCGGAGCCCGGCGGGGTCCTGCGCTCGCGCCCGTCTCAGAGCTGCGGGCGGCCCGTCGCCACCGCGTAGAAGGCGACCGCCGCGGCGGCGCCCACGTTGAGGGAGTCCACGCCGTGGGACATGGGGATGCGGACCCACTCGTCGGCGGCGGCCAGGGCCTGCCGTGACAGGCCGTCGCCCTCCGCGCCGAGCATGAGCGCGACCCGGTCCATGGTGTGCGGGGCGCACTCGTCGAGGGTCCTGGCCTTGCCGTCGGGGGTGAGGGCGAGCAGCGTGAAGCCCGCCTCGCGCACCGGGTCGAGCCCTTTGGGCCAGGTCTCCAGGCGGGCGTACGGCACGGAGAAGACCGCGCCCATCGACACCTTCACGCTGCGCCGGTAGAGGGGGTCGGCGCAGTCCGGGGACAGCAGCACCGCGTCCATGCCGAGGGCGGCGGCCGAGCGGAAGATCGCGCCGATGTTGGTGTGGTCGTTGACGGACTCCATGACCGCGACGCGGCGCGCGTGCGCCAGCAGCTCGGCCGCCGTGGGCAGGGGCTTGCGCTGCATGGAGGCGAGGGCGCCGCGGTGGACGTGGTAACCGGTGACGCGTTCGGCGAGTTCCGGGTCGATCGTGTAGACCGGTGCCGCCGACGCGTCGATGACGTCGCGCATCGCGTCGATCCACTTGGCCGACAGCAGCATCGAGCGCATGGCGTAACCGGCTTCCCCGGCCCGCCGGATGACCTTCTCGCCCTCGGCGATGAACAGGCCCTCGGCCGGCTCGCGCCTGCGGCGCAGCTCGACGTCGGTCAGGCCGGTGTAGTCGGTCAGGCGCGGGTCGTCGGGATCGTCGATCGTGATGAGTTCGGCCACGGGGTGATACTGCCTTGTCGTGCGTGCGGAGCGGGCGGCGCGGGTGAGAGGGAGGCCCGGGTTACGGCGTCGGGCCGACCTTCACGACCTCACCGATGACGATGACCGCCGGAGGCTTCACGTCCTCGGCACGGACGGTCTCCGCGACGGTGGCGAGGGTGGCGTCGACGCGGCGCTGCGCGGCCGTCGTGCCCTCCTGGACGAGGGCGACCGGGGTCTCCGGGGACTTGCCGTGGGCGACGAGCGTCTCGGCGACCTTGCCGATCTTGTCGACGCCCATGAGGACGACGAGCGTGCCGGTCAGCCGGGCCAGCGACGGCCAGTCGACCAGGGAACGCTCGTCGTCGGGCGCGACATGGCCGCTGACGACGGTGAACTCGTGGGCGACCCCGCGGTGGGTGACGGGGATGCCCGCCGCGCCGGGGACGGAGATCGAGCTGGAGATGCCGGGCACGACCGTGCAGGGGATGCCCGCCTCGGCGAGCGCCTGGAGCTCCTCCATGCCGCGGCCGAAGACGTACGGGTCGCCGCCCTTGAGCCGGACGACGGACTTGCCCTGCTTGGCGTGCTCGACGAGGGCGTTGTTGATGGCCTCCTGCGCCATGAACCGCCCGTAAGGGATCTTCGCCGCGTCGATCACCTCGACGTGCGGCGGGAGTTCGGCGAGCAGGTCGCGCGGGCCGAGACGGTCGGCGATGACGACGTCGGCCTCGGCGAGCAGGCGCCGGCCGCGCACGGTGATCAGGTCGGGGTCGCCGGGACCGCCGCCGACCAGGGCGACACCCGGGGTGCGGGTGCGGTGGTGGGGGGCGACCAGCGTGCCGTCGCGCAGGCCCTCGACCACCGCGTCACGGATGGCGGCGGTGTGGCGCGGGTCGCGGCCGCGCGCGTTCGTGGTCAGTACGGCGACGGTGACGCCCTCGCTGTGACCGGTGGCCGGTGTCCAGGCGGTCGCCGCGTCGGCGTCGTCGGAGCGCACGCACCACACGCGGTGCCGCTCTGCCTCGGCGGAGGCGGCGGTGTTGGCGTCGGTGTCGCTGGTCGCGATCAGGGCGTACCAGGCCTCGGCGAGGTCGCCGTCCTGGTAGGGACGCCGGTGCCAGGTGATCTCGCCCGCGTCCGCCATGGCCTCGACCGAGGGGGTCGCCCCCGGCGACACGAGGTGGACGTCCGCACCGGCCGCGATGAGGGCGGGCAGGCGGCGCTGGGCGACCTGGCCGCCGCCGAGGACGACCACGCGACGGCCGGTGAGGCGGAGGCCTACGGGGTAGGCGGGGTGTTCGGCCATGAGGGACGGCTCCTCGTACAGCGGTGTGGTGGGGCGCGCTGCGGCTCCGGAGCGGCCCTGACGTGCGGATTTTAGGCGGTGGGCGGGGCGGGGCGCACGGGTGGTCCGGCAGGTGAACGCCGGACCGCCCGTGCGGCGCGTCGCCTACTTCTCGGTGACGCCGGCCGAGTCGAACGTCGCCACCTCGTGCATCGCCCGGGCCGTGGACTGCACCAGCGGCAGGGCGAGCAGCGCGCCGGTGCCCTCACCGAGGCGCAGGTCGAGGTCGACCAGGGGGCGCAGGCCCAGCTTGTTGAGCGCGGCGACATGGCCGGGCTCGGCGCTGCGGTGGCCGGCGATGCAGGCGGCGAGGACCTCGGGCGCGATGGCGCGGGCCACCAGGGCGGCGGCGCCCGCGCTGACGCCGTCCAGGATCACCGGCGTCCGCAGGGAGGCTCCGCCGAGCAGCAGGCCGACCATGGCCGCGTGCTCGAAGCCGCCGATCGCCGCGAGCACGCCGATCGGGTCGGCCGGGTCCGGCTGGTGCAGCTCCAGGGCGCGGCGGACCACGTCGGTCTTGCGGGCCAGCGTCTCGTCGTTGATGCCGGTGCCGCGGCCGGTGACCTCGGCCGGGTCGGCGCCGGTGTAGACGGAGATCAGCGCGGCGGACGCGGTGGTGTTGGCGATGCCCATCTCGCCGGTGAGCAGCGCCTTGTTGCCGGCCGCCACGAGGTCGCGGGCGGTCTCGATGCCGACCTCGATGGCCTTCTTGGCCTCCTCGCGGGTCATCGCGGGGCCGGTGGTCATGTCGGAGGTGCCGCCGCGGATCTTGCGCGGCAGTAGGCCGGGCGTGGCGGGCAGGTCGGCCACCACGCCGACGTCCACGACACAGACCTCGGCGCCGACCTGGTTGGCGAAGGCGTTGCAGACCGCTCCGCCGCCCAGGAAGTTGGCCACCATCTGGGCGGTGACCTCCTGGGGCCAGGGGGTGACGCCCTGGGCGTGCACACCGTGGTCGCCGGCGAAGATCGCGACGGCCGCGGGCTCGGGGATCGGCGGCGGGCACTGCCGGGACAGCCCGGACAGCTGCGCGGAGATGATCTCCAGCATGCCGAGCGCGCCGGCCGGCTTGGTCATCCGCTTCTGCCGCTCCCAGGCCTCGCCGAGCGCCTTGGCGTCCAGCGGGCGGATCTGCGCGACGGTCTCGGCGAGCAGGTCGTGCGGCTCCTCGCCGGGCAGCGCGCGACGGCCGTACGTCTCCTCGTGCACGACCCACGACAGCGGGCGGCGCTTGGACCAGCCGGCCTGCATCAGCTCGGGCTCGTCCGGGAACTCGTCGACGTACCCGACGCACAGGTAGGCGATGACCTCCAGGTGCTCGGGCAGGCCGAGCGCGCGGACCATCTCGCGCTCGTCGAAGAAGCTGACCCAGCCGACGCCGAGGCCCTCGGCGCGGGCGGCGAGCCACAGGTTCTCCACGGCCAGCGCGGCGGAGTACGGCGCCATCTGCGGCTGCGTGTGGCGGCCGAGGGTGTGGCGGCCGCCACGGGTCGGGTCGGCGGTGACGACGATGTTCACCGGGGTGTCGAGGATCGCCTCGATCTTCAGTTCCTTGAACTGCTTCGCCCGGCCCTTGGGCAGCGACTTGGCGTACGCGTCGCGCTGCCGCATCGCCAGCTCGTGCATGGCGCGGCGGGTGTCGGCGGAGCGGATGACGACGAAGTCCCAGGGCTGGGAGTGGCCGACCGACGGCGCGTGGTGGGCCGCCTCCAGGACGCGCAGCAGCACCTCGTGCGGGATGGGGTCGCCGCGGAAGCCGTTGCGGATGTCGCGGCGCTCCCGCATCACCTTCAGCACGGCCTCGCGCTCGGCCTCGTCGTAGGCGGGCGCGGCCGGGCCGGTGGACTGTGGTGCCTCTGCCACGGCGGCCTTGCTCTCGTCGTCCCGGTCGTCCCGGGGTTCCGGCTGTTCCTGGTCTGCCTGCGGTTCCAGGTCGTCCTGGTCCGCGGCACTCGTCCGCAGCTCGTCCGCGTGCTGGACGACACCGGCGTCGGCCTCGGCCTCACGGGGGGCCGGGACCGGGGCGACGGGCTGCGCGGCCGGCTCTTCCACGGGCAGCGTGAGGGGGTGCGGCGGGGTGGGGGCGAGGTGCGGAGTGGTGGGCACCTGGCCGTCGACCGGCACGAACTGCCCGATCGGCAGCGCGACCGCGGCGTCGGACGGGGCCGGCTGCGCGTCGGAGGGCGCGGCAGCGGGCTGCGCGGCCTGCGGTGCGGCGGGCTGCGGAGCTTCGGGGGCGGCGACGGCCACCGGCGGCTGCGGGGCGTCCGGTGCCTGCGGCACCTGCAGGCCCTGGACGGGCGCGGTGGCGTCGGCCGGGGCGGCGATCTGGGTGTCCGGCTGGGGGGCCGGGGCGGGCGCGGGCTGCGCCGCTTCGTCCGGGGTCGGCAGGGGGTTCTCCTGGGCTGCGGCGACTGCCACCGGGGGGTGTGCGGCGGCGGACGCGTCCTGCGGGGCGGCGACCTGGGCGGTACCCGGGTCGGCGGCCGGGGTGTCGGTGGGCTGCGGGGACACTGCGGGGGCCGGCTCGGTGGCCGGGACGCCCGCTTCGGCGGGCAGCGGAGCCTCGGCGGTAGGCTCGACGGGTTGGGGGGCCGCCACGGGGGCGGGCTCCGGGGCCTGGTCGGCTTCGGCGGGGGCGGGCTCGGCGGCGACGGGCTCGGCGGCGACGGGCTCGGCTGCGGGGGTCGGCTCGGCAGCCGCCGGCTCAGCCTGGGTCGGCTCGGCAGCCTGGGGGACGTCGGGGGCGGCCGGCTCGGGAGTCTGCGGGACCTCGGCGGCGGGTTCCGCTGCCGCTGCCTCGGACGCCGGGGCGGCGGGCGCTTGCGAAGCCTCCGGTGCCGGGGCGGCGGGCGCTTCAGCCGGGGCGGCAGCGGGCGCCTTGGCCTGCGGTGCCACGGCGGCGGGCTGGGCCTCCGGGATCGCGGTGGCCTCGGACGACTCGGTCGCCTGCGCTGCGGCGGGGGCCCCGGGCGCCGTCGGAGCGTCCGCCGGGGCGGCCTCGGTGCCCTGCGCCTCGGGGACGTCGGTTGCCTGGGCATCGGCCGCGGACGGCTCGTCGGCCTGCGGTGCCTCGGCGGCGGCCGACGGCTCGGGCGTCTGCGCCTCGGCGGGACGCACGGAAGCCTGCGGCACCTCGGGGGCCTGCGACGCCTCGACCGGGGCGGCGACCGGCTGGACCGCCTCGGGCACCACGGGCCCGGCGGGCGGGGCGGCCTCGGCGGCGTCCGGCTGAGCGGCGGGCGGGGCCTCGGCCGGGAGCGGCTCGGCGGCGGGCTCGGCCGCTGCGACCGGAGCGGCCTCGGTGACCGGCTCGGCGGGCTGCGCCGCTTCCTCGGCCGGAGCGGCGGGCTGGGCGGCATCGACGGGGTGGTGCTGCGCGTCGACCGGCTCGACCGCTCGCGCGGCGGCGTCCTCGCCCGGCTGGGCAGCGACGGACTCCCCCGTCACGGCCGCCTCCGTCACAGCCGGCTCCGCCACGGCCGCCTCCGTCACAGCCGGCTCGTCCGCCGTCGGCGCCTCGGCAGCCGGCTCATCCACGGGCCCGTTTTCGGCGCCGGGGGCTTCGGCGGTCTCGGCCGCGACCGGCTGCGCCGGGGCGTCGGCCGGTGCCTGCGCGCCGGCGGCGGCAGCGTGCACAGCACCGTCGGCACCCTCGGCAGGCGCCACCTCGGCACCGGCTTCGGCCGCCGCATCCTGCACCGGCGTCTGGGCAACGGCGGCATCGGCAACGGTGGCATCGGCAGCCGCCGGCGCCTCCTGCTCCGGCTGCACGGCCTCGGGCTGCACGGCCTCGGGCTGTTCGGCCTGCGCCGACACCTCAGCCGACGTCGGCACCTCGGCCGGCGCCACCGCCTCGGCCCCGGCGTCGACGGCCGCGCCGTGGGCCGGCGTCTCCGTCGCCGTTTGCTGGGCCTGCGGCGGCAGCACATGGCTGCCGGTCGCCGTGACCGCTTCCGTCGCGAGGCGGGCCACGGCGGCCTGGGCCGCGTCGACCGGGCCGGGCTGCGGCGCCGCCGCCGGGTTGACCGTTTCGGCAGGGGCCGCCGCGGCGGCCACCTGAGCCTGCGCGGGCCACGGCGCGGCCTCCGCGGGCGCCGGCGCGCCGGCCTGCTGCGGGGCGTCGAGGTACTCGGGGCCGGTGGCGGACGGGACGGCCTGGCGGACCGGGGCGTCGGCGGGGCCGCGGTCGGCGAGGGAGCGGACCGGGCTCGCGGAGGCGTCCGGGATCGGCGGGCCGAGGTGCAGCGGCCGGCGGGGGGTGATCGGCGGGATGGGCCGGGTGGGCGCCGTACGCTGCGGGGCCGGGCCCGGGAGCCGTACGCCGTTCAGGTCGACGGAGCCGCTGTCGCGGCCGGACAGCTCGTGCGGCCCGGGCTCGTGCACGGCTTCGACGACCGGCTCGGGCGCGGGCGGCGCCACCTCGTTGCCCCAGGCGCCGTGGGAGCCGGGCAGCAGCAGGTCTTCGTCCTCGGCGGGGCTCTCGGAGAGGTAGGCGTACGCACCGGGCGCGGAGACGCCCGGCTGCTCCACCGTGCCTGCGTTCTCCGGCAGCCCCTCGCCCGGGACCTGGCCGGTGTCGGTCATGCGTACCCCTCGCCCATCGGTTAGTGCCTCTACGACCAGTTCACCCGGAACGGCGCACCGACCGCCCCGCAGTGAAGAACGAGCGGGCGTGCCCAGCGGCACGAACGACCGCCCGGAAAAGGCGACAAAGCCATTCAGTGGCATTGTCCCGGCCGTTGCGCCGTCGCGACAGCGTGATCCGCGACAGCCCGCTGTGGACTGCGCCACGTTGCGCATCCACGCGTTCTGCCGTACCACACCCGCCCCGAAACGGACCGGTTTTTACGGACATTGACCGGCGGAGCGCCGGGCGACCGGTTGCGGTACGACGATCGGCCAGCCTACCCCGCGATACGACAAGCCGATCACGGGGTTCGGTCCGCGAGCACCCCGGTGAGCAGGAACGCCACGCTCCGCTCGGTCTCGGTCCAGGCCCGGGTGTCGAGCTCGACGGACTGCAGCAGGGCGCACTGGACGTGGTAGCCGTGCTCGGTCAGGTCGCGGCCGATGAGTTCGGCGGCGTCGCGGGTGCCGGCGTGGGTGACGATGCGCTGCGGGCGCCGGTCGGCGACGGCGGAGACGACGGCCGCGCCCCCGCCGCCGACCCGGACGACGTCGGGTTCGGGGAGGTCCTCCAGGACCTGCGGGGCGGTGCCGTTCACGATCTGCAGCTGGACGCCGTGGCGGCGGGCGGCGGCGTCGGTGCGGGTGCAGGCGTCGGGGTCTTGGTCGACGGCGAGGACGGCGGCGCCGGCGCGGGCGGCCTCGGTGGCGAAGGCGCCGGAGCCGCAGCCGATGTCCCACACGAGGTCGCCGACGCGGGGCCCGAGGCGGGCGAGTTGCGCGGCGCGCAGGGGTTCGGTCTCGCCCTCGCCGAGGTGGCCGTCGTAGGCGTCGGCGGGCAGGGTCCAGCCGCGGGGTGCGGTGGCCGGATCGCGGCCGGCGATCCAGCCGCCGTCCTCGGCGGCGCCGGCCCGGCCGCCGATGACGATGACGACGTTCGGGTCGCGCCAGGTGTGGTCGGCGGCCTTGTCGGAGGTGACGACGGAGACCTGTTCGCGTTCGGTGCCGAGTTCCTCGCAGATGACGAAGGTGCGGTGGACGCCCTCCAGGAGCAGCCCCAGTTCGGCGGGGCCGGCACCGGGGGCGGTGAGGACGGCGACCTTGGTGTGGGCGCGGCACACATTGACCGCGCGGCGCAGGGTGCGCGGGTGGGCGACGACCACCTGGGCGTCGTCCCAGGGCATGCCGGCGCGGGCGAAGGCGGCGGCGACGGAGGAGACGGCGGGGACGACCTCGACCTCGAGGCCGAACTCGGGGGCGCGCAGGGTGCGTACGACGCCGAAGAAGCCGGGGTCGCCGTCGGCGAGGACGACGGCGGTGCCGCGGTGGCCGGCGATGCGGCGGGCGGCGAGGGCGACGCTGCCCAGCCGGATGCGTTCGGCGGCGGGCGGCACCTCGGGCAGTGCCAGGTGGTGGGCGGCACCGGCCACCAGCGTGGCGGCGCCGAGGGCGGCGCGTGCCGCGTCGGTCAGCGGCGAGCCGTCCCAGCCGATCACCGTGACCCGGTCGGCCATCGTCGTCAGTCTCCAGGTTTGCGCAGGTCGTCAGGGGTGCTGGGCCCGGGGGCGGCTTTGAGCGTACCTGGTGGGGTGCCGCGGCTCAGTTCCAGTCGGAGTACGGCGCGAAGCCGCCGGTGTCGGCGAGCTGCTCGTCGGCTCCCTCGAGGTCCTCCGGCAGCAGGCTCCACACGATGAAGTCGGTACGCACGTCGGTCCACGTGCCGTCCTCGGTGCGGACGTGGACTATGCAGGCGTTGCGCAGCACGCCCTCGCTGATGCAGCCGATCTTCTGGGCGACCTGCTGGGAGGCGGTGTTGTCGGCGGCGGTGCGCAGTTCGATGCGTTCGAACTTCTGGTCGTTGAAGAGCCACTGGGCGGTGGCGAGCGCGGCCTCGGAGGCGTAGCCCTCGCCGCGCGCCCAGGGGGCGACGATGTAGGACAGCTCGGTGGACCGGATGTGCCAGTTGGTCTTGGTGAGCTGGACGACGCCGACCAGGCGCTGGGTGAGGAACTCGGTGACCGCGAGGTCCAGGCCGCGGCCCGTGGTGCGCTCGGCGCGTGCGTACTCGGTGATCCACTGCCGGGCGGCGTCCTCGGTGAACGGCCGGGGCACGTCGGTCCAGGCGGCGACCTGCTCGTCGTTCATCATCTCGGTCAGGGCGGGCACGTCGTCGTCGTCGAGGGGACGCAGCACCAACCGCTCCGTGCTGATGGAGATGTTGGGGAAGGTGCTAGTCATGCGACGCTCCGTAACCTTCGGGAGTTTCTTGAGGAACCGTCAGGGCTCACTGAACTGCCCAGCATGCAGCATGTAACCACTGAACCGCACAACGGGGTCCACCCCCCGTGAGGAGTGGACCCCGTTGGCGCACGCGCGGGCTCAGAACGCCGGGACGACGGCGCCCTGGTACTTGTCCTCGATGAACTTCTTCACCTCGGGCGAGGTGAGGAGCTTGGCGAGCTTCTTGACGCGCGGGTCGCTCTCGTCGCCCTTCTTCACCGCGAGGAAGTTGGCGTACGGGTTGTTCTTGGCGTTCTCCGCGGCGAGGGCGTCCTTCGCGGGGCTGAGCTTGGCCTCCAGCGCGTAGTTGCCGTTGATCACGGCGGCGTCCACGTCACCGAGGGAGCGCGGCAGCTGGGCGGCCTCCAGCTCCTTGAACTTCAGGTTCTTGGGGTTGGAGGTGACGTCCTTGGGGGTCGCGGAGTACCCGGCACCGGCCTTGAGCTTGATCACCCCGTTGTCCTCGAGCAGCTTGAGCGCGCGGGCCTCGTTGGTGGTGTCGTTGGGCAGCGCGACGGTGGCGCCGGAGGTGAGGTCGGCGAGCTTCTTCAGGCTCTTGGAGTAGACGCCGAGGGGTTCCAGGTGCACCGTGCCGCCGGGCACCGGGACGATGTCGGTGCCGTTCTTCTTGTTGAAGTCGTCGAGGTACGGCTTGTGCTGGAAGTAGTTGGCGTCGACCTCGCCCTGCTGGACGGCCGTGTTCGGGGTCACGTAGTCGGTGAACTCCTTGACCTCGAGCTTGAGGCCGGCCTTCTGCGCCAGGTTGTCCTTGATGTAGGTGAGGATCTCACCCTGCGGGGTGGGCGTGGCCGCGACGGTCAGCGTGGCGTTCGGGTCCTTGGCGGAGTCCTTGTCCGAGCCGCAGGCGGACAGGCCCAGGGTGAGGGCTCCGGCGGCGAGGACGGCGGTGGTGATCTTGGCGGTGTTACGCACGAAAAGTGCCTTTCCTTATGGGTGGTGCGACCCCGTTGTGAGGTGAACGGGGAGTTCTGGGGTGCTCAGGCCTTGCGGACGGCGTCGGCGGCGGCCGTGCCGCCGAAGACGCCGCGCATCGGGCGGAACAGGAGCAGGCCACCGGTCTTGCCGGTGCGGCGGTGCAGGGTGCGGGCGGTGTAGTCGCCGGCGAACTGCAGCAGGGAGATGACGACGGCCAGGATGGCCACCGTGATCCACATCAGTCCGGTCTCGAAGCGCTGGTAGCCGTAGCGGATGGCGATGTCGCCGAGGCCGCCGGCGCCGACGGTGCCGGCCATGGCCGAGTAGCCGATGAGGGCGATGATCGTGGTGGTGGTGCCGGAGATCAGCGAGGGCAGCGACTCGGGCACGAGGACACTGCGCACGACCTTCCAGGTGCTGCCGCCCATCGCCTGGACCGCCTCCACGAGGCCGCCGTCCACTTCGCGGACACTCGTCTCGACGAGCCGCGCGAAGAACGGGATGGCGCCGATGGCGAGCGGCACGATCGCGGCGTCCCGGCCGATGGTGGTGCCGGTGACCCAGCGGGTGAAGCCCATCAGCGCGACCATCAGGATGATGAACGGCATCGAGCGGGCGATGTTCACGATCTGGCCGATGACCTTGTTCGCGACGACGTTCTGCAGCAGTCCGCCCTTGTCCGTGAGGACCAGCAGGATGCCGAGCGGCAGGCCGCCGACGACGGCGATGAGGGTGGACCAGCCCACCATGTAGAGGGTGTCCCAACACGCCTGCGACAGCAGGGGCTGCATCTCGGACCAGGTCACTTGGCACCTTCCTTCACCAGCACGGGCTCCTGGCCCAGGACGTCGATCTGGAGTCCCTGCTCGCGCAGGAAGCCGATGGGCACGACGTTGTCCTCGTAGCGGCCGGGCAGCTCGATGCGCATGCGGCCGATCTGCAGGCCGCCGACGGTGTCGATGGCGGCGCCGAGGATCGAGATGTCGATGTTGTAGGTGCGCGCGAGCTGGGAGACGACCGGCTGGGTGGCGGCCTCGCCGTGGAAGGTGACGTCGAGGACGGTGCGGTCGTCCGCGGAGGCCTCGCCGCCGACCGGGAACAGCGCGGTGGCGAGCTTGCTGCCGGGGGTGGCGAGCAGTTCGCTCACCGTGCCGGATTCGACGATGCGGCCCTTCTCCATGAGCGCGGCGGAGTCGCAGACACTCTTCACGACGTCCATCTCGTGGGTGATGAGCAGGACGGTGAGGCCGAGTTCGCGGTTGAGGTCGCGCAGCAGGGTCAGGATGGAGCGGGTGGTCTCCGGGTCGAGGGCGCTGGTGGCCTCGTCGGAGAGCAGCACCTTGGGGTCGCCGGCCAGGGCGCGGGCGATGCCGACGCGCTGCTTCTGGCCGCCGGAGAGCTGGGCGGGGTAGGCGCCCGCCTTGTCGGCGAGGCCGACGAGGTCGAGCAGTTCGAGCGCCTTGCGGGAGCGGTCCTTGCCGGAGCGGCCGAGGATCTCCAGGGGCAGTTCGACGTTGTCCTGGACGGTGCGCGAGGACAGCAGGTTGAAGTGCTGGAAGACCATGCCGATACGGCTGCGGGCCTGCCGCAGCTCGCGGCCGGCGCGGGGGCCGCGTCCGGCGAGGGCGGTGAGGTCCTGGCCGGCGACGGTCACGGTGCCGGAGGTGGGGCGCTCCAGCAGGTTGACGCAGCGGATGAGGGAGGACTTGCCGGCGCCGGACTGGCCGATGACGCCGTAGACCTCGCCTTCGCGGACGTGCAGGTCGACGCCGGCCAGGGCGGTGACCTCGCGGCCGCGTGAGCGGTAGACCTTGGTGAGGCCCTGGGTGGTGATCACGTGGGGTTTCCGTCACTGTCGAGTGCGCGGCACGTCGTGGGCGCCGGGCACGGGGCATGAAGAATCGAAGGCAGCCGGGGCGCGGCGTGTTCTTCGGCGCGAAGGTGCGGCCGTGGGGGGTGGAACGTGCGCGCGCGGGGCGGGGGCTCGGTCGCGCGGGGCGGGACACGAGCGGGCACTCGCTTCGGGGCGCGAGGCTCAGGTGGTGCGGGGGCCCTCTAGCAGGCGCACATTCGGCGCGTACGACACATACAACGAGCACCGGGCGTCATGGTCGCCTCGGTCGCAGGGATGCGGTCGCTCGTCGTGGTCATGCGATCAGTAAAGCAGACGTACGGTGCTGACCGGTCGGAACTGTCCGGATAGTGGACAGTGGTGGGACGGCATCGGACGCGGCGCACGCCCGGACATCGGTCTCCGCGCCGGCGGCGTTGACCAGTGCGGACGGGGCCGGCGGGCGGACCCCGACGGGGCCGGCGCCGGACCCGTGGACGCGGTGGTTGTGGCCAACGCCACGGTGAGCCGGGCGGCGGGCACCCAGGGGCCGGGCGCCGACGGCAGGGGTGCGGACGGCGGGACGATTCGGCCGTAATAAAGTCGCTGCATGCTTGATGTCCTGACGCTGGTGACCGGGGTCGCCGCGCTGTTGCTGGCCGCCTGGTGCGGTTGGGCGGCCTATCGTGACCAGCCGACCAAGGACTGGCACTTCATCGGCATGGGCGTGGTCTCGCTGCTGGCCGTGGTCCAGCTCGTGGTCGGGATCGTGCAGCTGGCGCGGGGCGAGAAGCCGGAGCAGGGCACGGCGATCTTCGTGGCGTATCTGCTGGGCGCCTTCGCGTGCGTTCCGGCGGCCGGGTTCATGTCGCTGGCCGAGCGCACCCGGTGGGGTTCGGTGACCGTCGCCGCGGGCGGCGTGGTGCTCGCCGTGCTGGAAGTACGGCTCTACGACATCTGGGGAGGCTGAGATGACGGCGGTGCAGGAGAAGCCGGCCCGGCTGATCAGCGGGCCCGGCATGCTGCTGGTGTGGCTGTACGGCGTGATGGTGGTCGGCGCGGTGTCGCGCTCCGTCTACCAGATCGCGACCGAGTTCGACCGGGCGCCGCTGGCCTACTCGCTGTCGGCGGTGGCCGGCGTCGTCTACGGCTTCATCACGTACTCGCTGGTGCGTGGCGGCGAGAGGGCCCGACGGGCCGCCCTGTGGTGCTGCGCCGCGGAACTCGCGGGCGTGCTGACCGTCGGCACCTGGACCCTGGTCGAGCCGTCGGCGTTCCCCGACGCGACCGTGTGGTCCGACTACGGAATGGGATACATCTTCATTCCGGTGCTGCTGCCGCTCTCGGCGATCTACTGGCTGCGCAGGTCGCGGCAGCAGCAGCCCTGACTCACGCCGTCTGCGCGTACACCCCGGCCGGCTTCTCCAGGACGATCATCCGGACGCCGTCGGTGCCCTCGGCGGTACCGACGGCCTGGTAGCCGACCTTGCGGTACAGCCGCAGGTTGCCCTCGCTGCGGTGGCCGCTGTGCAGCCGGAACCGGGTGACGCCGTGCTCCTCGGTCAGTGCCGTCTCGGCCGTGCGCAGCAGCCGGGCGCCGATGCCGTGGCCCTGGAGCCGCGGGTGGACACAGAGCTTGCCGATGGCCGCCGAGCCGTCCTCGGTGACGCTGCCGCGCACCGATCCGACCACCTCGTCGCCGAGCCGGGCCACGAAGACGCAGTCCCGGGCGACTTCCTCGCGCACCGAGTCCAGGGTCTGGACGAGCGGGTCGATGCGGTAGTTGCCGTACAGCGCGGCCTCGCTCTGGAAGCAGAGGTACTGCAGCCTGAAGATCTGTTCGGCATCCTGCTCGGTCGCCGCAGAGATGGTCACGCTCATGCCCATGTGCGCACGCCTCCCGCTCACCTGATCATCTGTTGTCCCCCACTCCTATCCCCGCGGTCAGCGCGCCGCAACCTCCCGTACGAGCAAACGCCGCAGACATCCCAGACATCTGGAGCGTTCCGGGCCGAGACTGCCCTGTGAGATACCCAACTCCCCCGCGATCTCCCGGTATGTCAGGTCCCGCGGCGACAGCAGCGCCTCCAGCAGGCGCGGGCACCGGCCCGGCAGCCGGCGCACCGCCGCCCGCAGGGCCCGCCCCCGCGCGGCGGCCAGCACGAGCGCTTCGGGGCCGGGCTCCTTGCCGGCCGGCTCACCGTCGTAGCGCTCCTCCCGCCGCCGGGTGCGACGGGCGCGGCGGGCCTCGGCGCGGACGGCCCGGCGCAGCCAGCCCTGCGGGTCGGGCGGCGGGCCGGCGGCGGCGAGGCGTTCGAGCAGCCGCAGCCAGACCGCCTGCTCCAGATCCGCGGCCTCGCCCCCGCAGGCGTGCGCCTCGGCCCGGGCCTCGGCGGTGAGCAGCGGGCGCAGGGTGGCGAGCAGGTCGTGGGCCGGCCCGGGCGACAGGTCGTGCCCGGCGGCCGGGAGGTCGTGTGCCCGGTCCGGCAGGTCATGTCCCCTGCGCGGCAGGGCGTGTGTCCGGTCCGGCAGGTCGTGTGCCCTGTGCGGCAGGTCGTGTGTCCGGTGCGGCGCGTCGTGCGTCATGTCCGGCACGACGCGGCCGCCCGGGCGCTGGGTTGCCCGGGCGGCCGTGAGGTCACTCCAACGAGTCGGTCAGCCGTTGACGAAGGCCTCGCGGGCCAGCAGTCCGGTGTCCGGGTTGTCGGTGAAGACGCCGTCGATGCCGGTGGCGAAGTAGGTCCGGAAGGCGCCGAACGCGTCGCCGTAGGCGTCGGCACCGGTCCCCTTGCGGAAGGCCGTCGGCAGGAAGGGGTTCTCGTTGCGCATGGTGTAGGGGTGCAGGACCAGGCCCACCTTGTGCGCGTCGGCGACGAGCGTGGTGGGCCGGCCGAGGTTCCCGTTCGCGTCCTTGGGGATGACCAGGTCGAGGGTCGGCCCGATGCCCTGTGCGTAGCCGGCGATCTCGCGCAGGCCCTTCGGGGTGATCAGGTCGGCGACCGTGCGCGGGTCACCGGAGTCGACGAAGTCGTACGGACGGCTGCTCGCGGACGACAGCAGGACGACCAGCGGGTTGTCGACGAGCTTGTTCAGCCGCTGGATGCTGGTCGGTTCGAAGGACTGCAGGATGACCGGCGAGGTGCGCTTGTCCTTGCCGTACTTGTGCAGCAGCTTGGCCACCCGCTCCTCCAGGCCGAGGCCCAGCTTGCGGAAGTAGGTCGGGTGCTTGGTCTCGGGGTAGATCCACACCTGCTTGCCGCGCTTGCGGGTCTGCTCGTCCTGCCACTTCAGGACCTCTTCGAAGGTGGGGATCTCCCAGCGGCCGTTGTAGAGCGTGTTGTGCGGCCGGTTGGCCGGGATGCGCTCGATCGCGCGCAGCCGCTTCAGCTCGGCGAGCGTGAAGTCCTCCGTGAACCAGCCGGTGGTGGGCACGCCGTCGAGCGTCTTGGTGGTCTTGCGGTCGGCGAACTCGGGATGGTCGGCGACGTCCGTGGTGCCGCCGATCTCCGGCTCGTGCCGGCACACCAGATGCCCGTCCCTCGTGGGCACCAGGTCGCCGGCCTCGACGATGTCGGCGCCCAGGTCGAGGGCCAGTTGGTAGGAGCCGAAGGTGTGCTCCGGCCGGTAACCGCTCGCGCCGCGGTGCCCGATGACCGTCGGCACGGGCAGGCTCTTCAGCCCTCCGCCGTGCCGCGCGGCACCGCCGGCCGCCCGCGCCGTGCCGGTGAGTCCCAGCACGGAGGCGCCCGCGCCGAGCACCGCGGCGCCGAGCAGCGCGCGGCGTCCGGTCCCCCCGTTCGTCGTCCCCTCGGTCTCCCGCGACTCCTGCGTGCCCATGTGCGACCTCCTGCCCCTCGATGTCCGTGCGCGGCGATCGTAGGGGCGTGCACATGACGAAGGGGAGGCCCTGGCGGAAACGCGCGGATGACTGCGGATGTCGTATTTCGTCTCATACCCCGGCTGCTGACCCACCGTCGGGGTACTCGTGCGGCGTCCGGGTGAGCCGTCGGTCACATCGTCACCCGCCTGTCATACGCCGTCCACACGGCGGCACCGCAGGTGAACCGGCGTCAACAGTGCGTAAGACCTCGGTGAACCCGATGTGCGCCGGCCCCATGCCCGCGAGTATCGTCCTCACCTGCACAGACTCATACCGACTCCCTTGACACCGGAGGGCCCGTTGTCCCGCTTCGCGATCATCAAGGCAGTGCTCGGACCGGTCATGCGCCTGATGTTCCGTTTCCGGGTCGAGGGCGCCGAGCACATCCCGGGCGACGGCCCGGTGATCCTCGCCGGCAACCACCTCACCTTCATCGACTCGATGATCCTGCCGGTCGTCTGCGACCGTCAGGTGTTCTTCATCGGCAAGGACGAGTACGTCACCGGCAAGGGCTTCAAGGGCCGGCTGATGGCCTGGTTCTTCACCGGCGTCGGCATGATCCCGGTCGACCGCGACGGCGGCCGCGGCGGTGTCGCGGCGCTGATGACCGGCCGCCGGATCCTGGAGGAGGGCAAGGTCTTCGGCATCTACCCCGAGGGCACCCGCTCGCCCGACGGGCGGCTGTACCGGGGGCGCACCGGTATCGCGCGTTTGACGCTGATGACCGGCGCGCCGGTGGTGCCGTTCGCCATGATCGGCACGGACAAGGTCCAGCCGGGCGGGGCGGGGATGCCCCGGCCGGGGCAGGTCACCGTGCGGTTCGGTGAGCCGATGGAGTTCTCCCGGTACGAGGGGATGGACCGGGACCGGTACGTGCTGCGGGCCGTGACGGACTCCGTGATGGCCGAGGTGATGCGGCTGTCGGGGCAGGAGTACGTCGACATGTACGCGAGCAAGGCCAAGGAAGCGGCGTAGTTCCAGACGGGGCGCCCACCCGCCGTACAGCTGTGCGCTGTACGGCGGGTGCGGCGTCGTCGTCGCCGGCCGCGCAGTTCCCCGCGCCCCTCGGTGGGACGACCCGCCGTCGGTCCGGACGCGGGGCCCTGCTCAGTTCCCCAGCCGTTGGCCTCGCAGCATGAACCACGCTGCGGCAGCCGCCGCCAGCAGGACCGCCGCGCCCGCTCCGGAGGCCAGGGCGAGGCCGTCCACGAAGGACTGGCGGGCCGCGTCCAGCAGCGTCTGTGCCGTGCCGGCCGGCAGGGCGTGGGCTGCCTCCACCGCGCCGCCGAGTGATTCGTGGGCCTCGGCCGGGGTGCCGGCCGGGGCCTCGAAGCCGCGGTAGACGCCCGTCACGATGGAGCCGAGGACGGCGATGCCGAGGGCGGCGCCGAGTTCGTACGCCGTCTCGGAGACCGCGGAGGCGGCGCCCGCCTGGTCCTTGGGGACGCTGGAGAGGATCACGTCGGCGGTGACCGTGAACGAGAAGCCGGCGCCGATGCCGACGACCAGCAGCACGGTGCCGAGGACGGGGTAGCCCGTCGACCGGCCCAGCAGGGTCAGCGCGGCCAGCGCGAGGCCGACCGCGGCGAGTCCGCCGGAGACCACCGCACGGACCGAGAAGCGGCGTGCCGCACGCCCCGCGATCAGACCGGCCGCCACCGCGCCGACGGCGGCCGGGACTTCGGCCAGGCCCGCCTCGAAGGGGCGCCTGCCCTGCACCAACTGCAGGTACTGGGACAGGAAGAACACCAGCCCCGACATGCCGAGGACGGTGAGCAGGTCGGCCAGCACGGCGCCGCTGAAGCCGCGGTTGCGGAACAGCCGCATGTCCAGCAGCGGGACCGGCATGGTCAGCTGACGGTGGACGAAGCCGTAGAGGGCGGCCGCGCCGAGCAGGCCCACGGCGAGGGTCGGCAGGCTGAAGCCGTGCGAGGCCAGCTCCTTGACCGCGTAGACGACGCCGATCATGCCGAGCAGTGACAGCAGGACGCTGCGCAGGTCCCAGGGGCCCGGGTCGGGGTTGCGGGACTCCGGCAGCGTCTTGACGCCGACCAGCACCAGCACCGCCATCACCGGCAGGTTGATGAGGAAGACCGAACCCCACCAGAAGTGCTCCAGCAGGAAGCCGCCCGCGATCGGGCCGACGGCGGTGCCGGCGGACGCGGTGGCGCCCCAGATGCCGATGGCGAGGCTGCGCTCGCGCGGGTCGTGGAAGATGTTGCGGATCAGGGCGAGGGTGGCCGGCATCAGCGTGGCACCGGCGACGCCGAGCAGCGCCCGGGCCAGGATCATCAGCTCGGGTGTGGTGGCGTAGGCGTTGAGCACGGAGACGGCACCGAAGGCGGTGGCGCCGACCAGCAGGATCCGCTTGCGGCCGATGCGGTCGCCGAGGCTGCCCATGGAGACCAGCAGGCCGGCGATGACGAAGGAGTAGACGTCGCCGATCCAGAGCAGCTGGGTGCCGGACGGCTTCAGGTCTTCGCTGATGTAGGGGGTCGCGAGGCCGAGGACGGTGGCGTCGACGGCCACCAGCAGCACGGCCAGGACGAGGACGGACAGCGCGAGCCAGCGGCCCGGACGCTTCACCGCCTCCGTCGTGCCGGCCGGCTGCAGGGTGCTGGTCATGATTCCTCTCTTCTGATCGGGTCGTTGCGTCGTGCGCCGCCGAGCAGCAGCTCGACGATCATGTAGGTGAAGTCCTTGGGGGCCACCCGGCCCTCGGTCACCGCCCAGGCGCCGGAGGCCAGCAGGCCGTACAGCGCCTCGGTGAGCCAGACCGGGGTGAGGTCGATACGGAACTCGCCGCTCTCCTGGCCGCGCCGGAACAGGGCCGTCATGCGCTCGTCGATGCGGGCCCAGCCGGCGTTCTGCTCCTCGCCCTCGAACAGCTGGTTCTCCGTGTAGAGGAAGGCGATCAGGCCGGCGGCGGGTTCGATCTCCCGCACCAGCCGGTGAACGGCGTCCGCGGGCGGGCCGTCGTCGAGCCGGGCCGCGTCCAGCGCCGCCTCGCACTCGGCGATGCCGAGCGCCTCCAGCGCCCGGACCAGCGCGTCCCGTCCGGCGAACTGCCGGTGCAGGGTGGCGCGGCTGATCCCGGCGGCCTTGGCGACCTCGTCCATGGTCGCGGTGGATTTCCGGGTCAGCAGCGCCGCGGCGCTGCGCAGCACGTGGTCACGATCGACAGCCATGAGACAAGGATAGACCACATGAGACATTCGTGTCTCATTGAGGGCGTGCGTGACTCACCGAGGGGTCTCGCCGGAGAGGTCTCAGGGGGAAAGCTCAGTGCCAGGGCAGCCGGCTGCGGTGCTCCCAGTAGGCGTGCGGCTCCTCGGCCAGGGCGGCGAGCCGGGTGAGCTGGTCCTCGTCCAGGTCCACGACGGCCGCGTGCAGGTTGGACGCGAGCTGCCGGGTGGTCGCCGCGCCGGACAGGACGACGCCCGCCCACGGCCGGCTCAGCACGTACGCGAGGGCCACGGCGTCGCAGCCGAGGCCGGTGGACGCGGCCACGGCCCGCAGGGCTTCCGGGGCCTGCGCACCGGCCAGGCGCCCGTTGGCCATGCCCTCCTTGACGATCACCGTGAGCCCCGCGGCGTGCGCCTCGGCGAGGGCGGGGCCGGCGGAGGTCTCCAGCAGGTTGAAGGTGGACTGAACGGTCCGGAAGAGGGGCTCGCCGTCGACGGTCACCGCGAGGGCTGCGCGGACGGCCTCCGCCTGGGCCGGACCGCTGGTGGAGAACCCGATGGTGACGCCCTGCGCGGCGGCCTCGGCGAGCCGGGCGTGCAGGTCCTTGTCGGTGAGGGCCGGGCTGTCCGGGGTGACGGAGTGGATCTGGTAGAGGTCGAGCCGGTCCGCGAGGAGGGCGTCGGTCTCGGCGCGCTGGCGCTCATAGGTGGCGAGGCTGTGGTCCTTGACCTCGTGCTGCGCGGCGTCGGTGGACCAGTCGGCGGTGTAGGTGTAGCCCCACTTGCTGCCGACGACGACGTCCTCGATCCCTGGGCGGGCCTTCAGCCAGTCGGCGAGGAACTCCTCGGAGCGCCCGTAGGAGCGGGCCGCGTCGATGTACCGCACGCCCTGGGCGTAGGCGGCGTCGAGGAGTTCGTGGGTGCGCTCGCGCAGGGCGTCGACGCTGCGGTCCTCTCCGAGGTCGTCCTCGCGGCCGAGGTTGATGTACCCGGGGCGGCCGACGGCGGCGAGGCCCAGGCCGATGTGGCAGGTGGGCGTCGTGGCGGTCGCGAGACGTGCGAAGGGCATCGCGGGCTCCGTTCGGTCGGCCTGGTGCCGGTCCAACGTAACCCGCGACGCCCTCGCGTCACGTGCCGGTGCTACTTCTTGGCGTTCGCCCACTCCTGCTGCGCCGCCACGTCCGCCTTGACCTCGGTCAGCTGGACGGCGACCGCGCTGGGCGCCGTGCCGCCGCGGCCGTCGCGGGAGGCCAGGGCGCCGGGCACGTCGAGGACCGAGCGCACCTCGGGGGTGAGATGGGCGGAGATCTTCGCGAACTGTTCGTCCGTGAGGGCGTCCAGCTCCTTGCCCTCGGCCTCGGCGACCTTCACGCACTCGCCGGCCACCTCGTGCGCGACCCGGAAGGGCACGCCCTGCTTGACCAGCCACTCGGCGATGTCGGTGGCGAGGGAGAAGCCGGCCGGGGCCAGTTCCTCCATGCGCTCGCGGTTGACGGTGAGGGTGGCGATCATGCCGGTGAAGGCCGGCAGCAGGACCTCGAGCTGGTCGCAGGAGTCGAAGACGGGCTCCTTGTCCTCCTGCAGGTCGCGGTTGTACGCGAGGGGGAGGGCCTTCAGGGTGGCCATCAGGCCGGTGAGGTTGCCGATCAGACGGCCGGACTTGCCGCGCGCCAGCTCGGCGATGTCCGGGTTCTTCTTCTGCGGCATGATCGACGAGCCGGTGGAGAACGCGTCGTGCAGCGTCACGAAGGAGAACTCCTTCGTGTTCCAGATGATGATCTCCTCGGCGATCCGGGAGAGGTTCACCCCGATCATCGCGGTGATGAAGGCGAACTCGGCGACGAAGTCGCGGGAGGCCGTGCCGTCGATGGAGTTGCCGACGCTGCCGTGTTCGAAGCCGAGGTCGGCGGCGACCGCCTGCGGGTCCAGCCCGAGGGAGGAGCCGGCCAGGGCGCCCGAGCCGTACGGCGAGACGGCGGTGCGCTCGTCCCACTGGCGCAGCCGCTCGGCGTCCCGGGACAGGGACTGCACGTGCGCGAGGACGTGGTGGGCGAAGAGCACCGGCTGGGCGTGCTGGAGATGGGTGCGGCCGGGCATGGCCACGTCCGGATGGGCCTCGGCGAGGCCGATCAGCGCCTCCTGCAGCTCGGCGATCAGGCCGCCGATGATCCGGGCGTGGTCCCGCAGGTACATCCGGAAGAGGGTCGCCACCTGGTCGTTGCGGGAGCGGCCGGCGCGCAGCTTGCCGCCGAGGTCGGGGCCGAGCCGCTCCAGCAGGCCGCGCTCCAGGGCGGTGTGCACGTCCTCGTCGGCGATGGTGCCGACGAAGGTGCCGGCGGCCACGTCGGCCTCGAGCCGGTCGAGCCCGGCGAGCATCCGGTTCAGCTCGTCCTCGGTGAGGAGCCCCGCCTTGTGCAGCACGCGCGCGTGGGCACGCGAGCCGGCGATGTCGTACGGCGCGAGCCGCCAGTCGAAGTGGACGGATGCGGACAGCTTCGCCAGGGCGTCGGCGGGACCGTCGGCGAAACGGCCGCCCCAGAGCCGTACGTCACCGCTGTTGCTGCTCACTTGCGTTGCTCCTCGAAGCTGGGGGAAGGCTGTGGATCGGGCTCGGGATGTGCCACCGCCTCCCCACACTTCCAGGCGGGGAGGCGGCTGTCAGGCTGTTGCGCGTGAGGTGACCCGTGCGGGTCAGGTCAGGTCGCGCTTGGCGGCGATCTTCGACGACAGGCTGTAGATGTCGATGAAGCCCTTGGCCGCGGACTGGTCGAAGGTGTCGCCCGTGTCGTAGGTGGCGAGGTTGAAGTCGTACAGCGACTCCGCCGAGCGCCGGCCGGTGACGACCGCGCGGCCGCCGTGCAGGGTCATCCGGATGTCGCCGGTGACGTGCTGGTTGGCCTCGTTGATGAAGCCGTCCAGGGCGCGCTTGAGCGGGGAGAACCACTGGCCGTCGTAGACCAGCTCGCCCCAGCGCTGCTCGACCTGGCGCTTGTAGCGGGCCAGCTCGCGCTCGACGGTGACGTTCTCCAGCTCCTGGTGGGCGGTGATCAGGGCGATCGCGCCGGGGGCCTCGTAGACCTCGCGGGACTTGATGCCGACGAGACGGTCCTCGACCATGTCGATCCGGCCGATGCCCTGGGCGCCGGCCCGCTCGTTGAGCTGCTGGATGGCCTGCAGGACGGTGACGGGCTTGCCGTCGATGGCGACCGGGACGCCCTCCTTGAAGGAGATGATCACCTCGTCGGCCTCGCGGGCGACGGCCGGGTTCTGGGTGTACTCGTAGATGTCCTCGATCGGGGCGTTCCAGATGTCCTCGAGGAAGCCGGTCTCGACGGCCCGGCCGAAGACGTTCTGGTCGATGGAGTACGGGGACTTCTTGGTGGTCGCGATCGGGAGGTTCTTCTCCTCGCAGAACGCGATGGCCTTGTCCCGGGTCATCGCGTAGTCGCGGACCGGGGCGATGCACTTCAGGTCGGGGGCGAGGGCGACGATGCCGGCCTCGAAGCGGACCTGGTCGTTGCCCTTGCCGGTGCAGCCGTGGGCGACCGTGGTGGCGCCGTGCTTCTGGGCGGCGGCGACGAGGTGCTTGACGATGGTCGGCCGGGAGAGGGCGGAGACCAGCGGGTAGCGGTCCATGTACAGGGCGTTGGCCTTGATCGCCGGGAGGCAGTACTCGTCGGCGAACTCGTCCTTGGCATCGGCGACCTCGGCCTCGACGGCACCGCAGGCGAGCGCGCGCTTGCGGATGACGTCCAGGTCCTCGCCGCCCTGGCCGACGTCGACCGCAACGGCGATGACCTCGGCGCCCGTCTCCTCGGCGATCCAGCCGATGGCGACGGAGGTGTCCAGACCGCCTGAGTAGGCGAGTACGACGCGCTCGGTCACGGGTTTCTCCTCACAGTGCATTCGCTGACATGCATGAGTATGCAGAACTCTGCATGGTTCGTCAATCCGCCCTCTCCGGAGACGCGGAACAGAGCCGTGAATTCCTTAGACAGTCGAACGAATCTGATCAATAATCCTTAGACATGGGAAAGACCTATGAGCGCATCGACGGCAGGCTCCGCACCTTCATCGAGGAGCAGCCCCTCTTCTTCACGGCGACCGCGCCCCTCGACGGCGACGGCACGATCAACCTCTCCCCCAAAGGGCTCAAGGGGTCCTTCGCGGTGCTCGACGAGCACACCGTGGCCTATCTGGACTTCGCCGGGTCCAACGCCGAGACCATCGCCCACCTGCGGGAGAACGGCCGCATCACACTGATGTGGACCGCCTTCCAGGGCCCGCCGAACATCGTGCGCGTGCACGGCCGCGGCGAGCCCGTCTTCCGCGACGACCCCCGCTTCCCGGAACTGCTCACCCACTTCCCGGACATCGACCCCACCCCGCACGGCCTGCGGGCGGTCATCGTGGTGCACGCCGAACTCGTCCGCGACACCTGCGGATACGCGGTGCCGTTCATGTCCTACGACGCCGAGCGCGATCTGCACGCCAAGCGGTTCGCCCGCGAGGACGACGCCTCGCTCAGCGCGTACTTCACCAAGAAGGAGCACATCGCGACGAGCCTGGACGGCCTGCCCGGGCTGCCGCTGCCGCTGCCGCCGTCTACGGTCTGAGCCATGCGCTCCCGTGTCGCCGCCCCCGCCCTCGCCTGCGCGGGCCTCCTCGTCCTCGGTGCCGCCCCCGGCGGCGAGGTCCCGCTGCCCGAGCGGATGCGGGACACCGGCGGCGGCACGCAGCTGATCGTCGCCCGGGCGGCGGGCACCTCCTCGACGACGGGCACACTCAGCTGGTGGGACCTGCGCGGCGGGCGGTGGGTGCGGGCAGGCTCCGCGCCGGCCCGGTTCGGGGCCAACGGGCTCGTCGAGGGCGCGGCCCGGCGGCAGGGGACCAACACGACGCCCACGGGGCTGTACGAGCTGCCGTTCGCCTTCGGGGTCGAGTCCGCCCCTCGCGGGACACGGATGCCGTACCGGGCGGTGCGGCAGGACTCCTGGTGGTGCCAGGACAACGGTTCGCGGGCGTACAACCGGTGGAGCGAGCCGCTGGCGTCCGACTGCCGGGCCGCGGAGGCGGAGCACCTCGCGGACTACCGCACGCAGTACGCCTACGCGCTCGTCGTGGGGTTCAACTACCGGGCCCCGGTGCGGGGTCGCGGCGCGGGCATCTTCCTGCATGTCAACGGCCGCGGTGCCACGGCGGGTTGTGTGTCGGTGCCGAGGGACGCGGTGAGACGCATCGTGCGGTGGGCTGTGCCGTCCAGGAAGCCGCACATTGCCGTGGGCACGGTGGACGGAGTCACGGCTGTCACGCGGTATTAGCGTGCCGTGCGCACTTCCCCGCGCCCCTGCCGGGCGGGCAGCCGCACCGTGAAGGCCGTCGAGCCGGGCTTGCTCTCCACCTCCACGCTCCCCCCGTGCGCCCTCACCACCGCCGACACGATCGACAGGCCCAGGCCCGCGCCTCCGCCGGGGGCGTTCGTGCGGCGGTGGTCGGCCCGGGTGAAGCGTTCGAAGATCTCCGGCTGGAGGTCGGCGGGGATTCCGGGGCCGTCGTCGTGGACCGTGAGGACCGCGTCCGGGCCGTCGGACGTCAGGGACACCGTGACCTGCGTACCGGCGGGGGTGTGGCCGCGGGCGTTGGCCAGCAGGTTGGCCAGCACCTGCTGCAGCCGGTGGGCGTCGCCGGTGACCGTCACCGGCTCCTCCGGCAGGTCCAGCGTCCAGCGGTGGCCGGGGCCTGCGGCGCGGGCGTCGGTGACCGCGTCCAGCACCAGGCGGGTGAGGTCGACCGGCCGGCTCTCCAGCGGGCGGCCCGCGTCCAGGCGGGCCAGCAGCAGCATCTCGTCGACCATCTCGCCCATCCGGGAGGACTCGGCGGCGATGCGCTCCAGGGCTCGGCTGATCTCGGGCGGCACCGGCCCGGGGTGCAGCAGCGCCAGCTCGGCGTGCCCGCGCACCGAGGCGACGGGGGTACGCAGCTCATGGCTGGCGTCGGCCGCGAAACGGCGCAGCCGCTCCTGGCTGGCGTGCCGTTTCGTCAGCGCGTCCTCGACGTGACCGAGCATGCGGTTGAAGGCGGCGGCGACCCGCCCCACCTCACCGCGCGGGTCGGACTCCGGCGCCCGTGGCGGCAGCGCCACCTCTCCGCTGGCCAGGGGCAGCTCGCTGACCCGGGTGGCGGTCGCCGCGACCCGGCTGAGCGGCCGCAGCGACCAGCGCACCCACAGCGCCCCGGCCACCCCGGTCACGGCGAGCGCGACGCCGAAGACGATCGCGGCGACGGCCTCCAGCCGGTGCACGGCGGCCTCGACGGGCTCCAGCGGCAGCCCGGTGATCAGTACGTCGCCGTCCCGGCCCCGGCCGGCCAGCACCCGGTAGTCGTCCAGGGCGGACAGATGGACGCTGTGGCCGCGGCCGTCGACCGGGACGGCGGCCAGCGTGCGCGTGTCGCGGGGCGAGAGGGTGACGCCCAGATCGGCCGTCGTGTCGCCGGAGCGGACCACGGCCGCATTGGTGACCGTGCCGTTCAGCAGGCGGGCGCCGAAGGTGCCGGTGGCCTGGCGGCGGGTGTCGCCGTGCTCGTCGCCGTCGTGATCGTCGGGCGTCTGACCGGCGTGCTCCAGGCTGGCCGGGAAGCGGCTGCCGACGTCGGTGAGCTGCTGGTCGAGGCGGCTGGTGAGGAAACCGCCGAGTTCCACGACGGCGGCCACACCGACCGCGGCACAGCTGATCGCCAGCAGCACCACCAGACCGGCGGTCAGCCGGGCCCGCAGCGTCCGCGGCCACGGAAGGCGGATCCGCCGGGGCGGGCGCGGCGTCACGACGACACCGGCTTGAGCACGTATCCGGCGCCGCGCACGGTGTGGATCATCGGTTCCCGGCCGGCGTCGACCTTCTTGCGCAGGTAGGAGATGTACAGCTCGACGACGTGGGCGCGGCCGCCGAAGTCGTAGGACCAGACCCGGTCGAGGATCTGGGCCTTGCTGAGCACGCGGCGCGGGTTGCGCATGAGGAAGCGCAGCAGCTCGAACTCGGTCGGGGACAGCTCGACCAGCTCCCCCGCGCGGCTGACCTCGCGGGCCTCCTCGTCCATGACCAGGTCGCCGACGACCAGCTGGTCCCCCTCCTCGCTCTGGCGGGCCATGCCGGCGCGGCGCAGCAGACCGCGCAGCCGGGCGACGACCTCCTCCAGGCTGAACGGCTTGGTGACGTAGTCGTCGCCGCCCGCCGTGATGCCGGCGATGCGGTCCTCCACGGCGTCGCGCGCGGTGAGGAACAGCACGCACACGTCGGGCCGGACCGCCCGCAGGCCGCGCAGCACGGCGAAGCCGTCGGTGTCGGGGAGCATCACGTCCAGGACGACCGCGTCGGGCAGCAGCTCGCGGGCGGCGGTGAGTGCCGCCGCGCCGTCGCCGGCCGTGCGGATCTGCCAGCCCTCGTAGCGCAGGGCGCCGGAGAGGACCTCGGCGAGGTCGGGGTCGTCGTCGACGACGAGGACGCGCAGGGGCGTGCCGTCGGGGCGGGTGAGCGCCGGGCGGCCGGAGCGGGTGGTGGTGTTCATGGCTGTCTCCAGGATCGCCCCTCGCGCGGGCGGCGGACGGCGGTGGAGGCTCTGAGTTTCCTTTGAGTCCGTGCTGAGGCCGCCGTTTCAGAGGGTCCTCAGAGGTTCGCCCCGCACAGTTGCGTCCCGGACAGGCGAAAGGACACGACTGATGACGACGGTGGACGAGCGGCGGGCCGCCCCGCCCGTGGCGTCGCCCGCCCGGCCCTCCCCCGCGGCCGCCGTGGCGGCCGCGATATGGGCGGGGGTCGCGGCGGTGATCGCGCTGTGGTGGTCGGACACCGCGACGGTGGTGGGTACGGCGGGCTGGCTCACCGGGGCCGGCCGGATCGCGGGGCTGCTGTGCGGGTACGCCTGCGCGGTCCTGGTCGCGCTGATGGCCCGGGTGCCGCTGCTGGAGCGGCGGATCGGCTCGGACCGGGTGGCCCGCTGGCACGCCATGGCCGGCCGGTACACGGTCTGCCTTCTCCTCGCGCACATCGCGCTGATCCTCGCCGGATACGCCGCGCAGGACCACGCCTCACTGCTGCACGAGACGCTGACGGTGGTCCTGGACTACCCCGACATGCTGAAGGCCACCGCCGGCACGGTGATTCTGATCGCGGTGGGCGTCACCTCGGCGCGCGCGGTGCGCCGCCGCACCGGCTACGAGTTCTGGTACTACGTCCACCTGCTCACCTACGCCGCCGTCTTCCTCGCCTTCGGCCACCAGCTGACCCTCGGCAACGACTTCAACGGCAAGCCCGTCGCGACCGCCTTCTGGTACGCGCTGTACCTGGGCGCGGCCGCCCTGGTGGTGTGGTTCCGGCTGCTGACACCGTGGCGGCTCAACTCCCGGCACCGGCTGCGCGTGGAGTCCGTGCACCCCGAGGCACCGGGTGTGTACTCGGTCGTCGTGCGCGGGCGGCACCTGGACCGACTCGGGGCGCGGCCGGGGCAGTTCTTCCGCTGGCGGTTCCTCGCCCCGGGGCTGGCGTGGACGTCGACGCCGTACTCGCTGTCGGCGCCGCCGCGCGAAGACCGGATGCGGATCACGGTGAAGGCGCTCGGCGGGCACAGCGCCGCCGTGGCGGTCCTGCGGCCGGGCACCCGGGTGTGGGCGGAGGGGCCGTACGGCTCGCTCACCGCCGACCGGCGCACGGCGGCGAAGTCGCTGCTGATCGCGGGCGGTGTGGGCATCACCCCGCTGCGCGCCCTGTTCGAGACGCTGCCGGGCGAGGTGACCCTGCTGTACCGGGCGCGCCGGGTGGAGGACCTGGCGCTCGGCGGGGAGTTGGAGGCGCTGGCACGCCGGCGCGGCGCCCGGGTGCGGTACGCCCTCAACGGGCCGCACGGCGAACGCCCCGACCTGTCGGCCGCCGCCCTGCGGAGGGCGTTCGGGGACCTGGCCGCGTACGACGTGTACCTGTGCGGCCCGCACGGCTTCGCCACCTATGTGTACGAGCAGTTGCGCGCCGCCGGGGTGCCGGACCGGCGAATCCACCACGAGTCGTTCGAGCTGTGAGGCCTGCGAAAGTGCACGCACTGAGGAAGAACCGTCCGCTGCGCCGGATCGTGCTGGCGAGCGCCGCCACCGTCTCCGGGATGGTGCTGTTGCTGTCGCTGAAGCCGCACACCACTCCGGCCCTCGCGACCGCCGACTCGCGCAAGCCCGCGGCTGCTTCGAGCGCGGCGCCCGGTACCACCGGCACCAGGACCGCCACCGGCGATTCCGTCGACACCCGCTGGGGCCCCGTCCAGGTGCGTGTCACCGTCACCGGCGGCAGGCTGACCGACGTCACCGCGGTCGTCTACCCGACGGAGAACCCCCGCGACCAGGAGATCAACGCCTACGCCATCCCCCAACTCCGGCGTGAGGCACTGGACGCGCAGAGCGCGGACATCGACTCCGTCTCCGGCGCCACCTACACCAGCGACGGCTACAAGCAGTCGCTGCAGTCCGCGCTGGACTCGGCGGGACTCTGAACGCTCCCGTGGGACGGCGCGTATGTGTGGGCCAAGGGTCCCGTCCCCCCGGAGGATTCGTGAGCACCACGCTCGCCGGCGGCCGTGCCGCCCGTCGCCAGACGATGCGCCGCATCCGCCCGCGCCGCTCCCCCGCCGCCGCGCTGCTGCTCGCCGTGGGCGCGGGCGCGGCGGGCGTGTTGTGGCTGTGGTGGCGCAACACGCCGTCCATCGCGGACGACACCGGACGGGTCCTGGGCGCGGGCCGGATCACCGGGCTGCTCGCCGGCTATCTGATGGCGCTGGTCGTGCTGCAGATGGCGCGGGTCCCTGCGCTGGAGCGGCGGGTGGGCTCCGACCGGGTCGCCCGCTGGCACGCCATGAGCGGCCGTTACACGCTCAGCCTGGTGCTCGCGCACATCGTCCTGACCATGTGGGGCTACGCCCTCCAGGCGGGCAGACCGGTCACCGACCTCGTCGCGCAGACGGCCGACTCGGTCACCCGGCTGCCCGACCTGGGCAAGGCCGCGATCGGCACCGGTCTGCTGCTGCTCATCGGACTGCTCTCGGTCGGCGGCGTGCGCCGCCGGCTGGGCTACGACACCTGGTACCACGTCCATCTGCTGACGTACGCGGCGGTGTTCCTGACGTTCTGGCACCAGATCAGCGACGGCAACGACTTCGCCGTCGAACCGCTCGCCAGGAGCTTCTGGTACGGGCTGTACGGCACGGTCACCGCGCTGGTGCTCTGGTACCGCGTCCTCACCCCGCTCCGGCTCAACCTGCGCCACCGCATGCGGGTCGAGGCGGTGATCGAGGAGACGCCGGGCATCGTGTCGGTCCTGATCAGCGGGACCAAACTGCATCGCATCGGCGCGGAGGCGGGCCAGTTCTTCCGCTGGCGGTTCCTGGCACCGGGGATGCGGTTCAGCTCCCACCCGTACTCGCTGTCGGCGGCGCCGCGCCCCGGCATGCTGCGGATCACCGTGAAGGCGATCGGCGACCACAGCTCCCGGCTGCGGGAGCTGACGCCGGGCACCCGGGTGTGGGCGGAGGGCCCCTACGGCGCGCTGACCGCGCAGCGGCGCAGCCGGGGCAAGGTCCTGCTGGTGGCGGGCGGGGTGGGCATCACGCCGATGCGGGCCCTGTTCGAGACCCTGCCGGGCGCGGCCGGCGACCTCACCCTGCTGTACCGGGCCAACAGCACACAGGACCTGGCCCTGTGGGACGAGCTGGCGACGATCGCCGACGAGCGCGGGGCGCGGCTGATGTACGCCGTGAACAGCCCCGACGGGGAGCGCCCCGACATCTCGCCCGAGTCGCTGCGCCGCAAGATCCCGGACGTCGACCGCCATGACGTCTTCCTGTGCGGGCCGCCCGGGTTCGCGCAGTCGGTGTACGAGGCGCTGCGGGGCGCCGGGGTGCCCGCCCGTCGTATCCACCACGAGTCGTTCGAGATGTGAGCGGGAGCTGCACACAGATGAGGAAGAACCACCCCGTCCGGCGGGCCGTGCTGGCGACCGCCGCCACCGTGTCCGGTGTCGTCCTGCTGCTGACCCTCAAACCGGCCTCCGACCCGGCGTCGGCGCAGGCCGGTGCCGTCGCCCCGCCGCCGGCCGCCGCGCAGCCGTCCGCGCAGGGCGGCGCCGCCGCGGGCACGGTCACCGGGGACGTGGCCCGCACCCAGTACGGGGCGGTGCAGGTGCGCCTCACCGTGGCCGGCGGCCGGATCACCGAGGCCGAGGCGGTGCAGGCGCCCAAGGGCGGGCACAGCGACCAGGTCACGGCGATGGCGGTGCCGCGGCTGAACCGGGCGGCGGTGGCGGCGGGCAGCGCGGACATCGACGCGGTGTCCGGTGCGACGTACACGAGCGCGGGGTACAAGCAGTCGCTCCAGTCGGCCCTGGACAAGCTCGGCAAAGGCGGCCCCGCGGCCGGGGCGCGGACCGTCACCGGCGAGGTGGCGAGGACGCAGTACGGCCCGGTGCAGGTGCGGATCACGGTGAGCGGTGGCCGCATCACCAAGGCGGAGGCCGTGCAGGCGCCCAAGGGCGGTCTCAGCGACCAGAAGACGGCGATGGCCGTGCCCCGGCTCGACCAGGAGGCGGTCGCGGCCGGCAGCGCGCGGATCGACGCGGTCTCCGGTGCGACCTACACGAGCACCGGGTACCGGCAGTCACTCCAGTCGGCTCTGGACAAGGCAGGTGGCTGACCATATGGACGCGACGACTCCCGCCGCGGTGCGCCGGACGGAGGAGGTCATGGGGACGGTCTTCTCCTTCGACGTCCGCGGCGGGGACCCCCGGGCGGTCCGGGCCGCGCTCGCCGAGGCCGTCGCCGGACTGCACCGGGCGGACGAGGTGTTCAGCACCTACCGCGAGGACAGCCAGCTCTCCCGGCTGGCCCGCGACGAGCTGACCGTGGACGCCTGTGACCCCGAGGTGGCCGAGGTGCTGGAGCTGGCGGCGCAGGCCGAACTGGTCAGCGACGGCTGGTTCAGCCCGCGTTACGGGGGCCGCCTCGACCCGACCGGCATCGTCAAGGGCTGGGCCGCGGAACGCGCGGCACGCCTGCTGGCGCGGGCCGGGGTGAGCGGGGTGAGCGTCAACGGCGGCGGGGACGTGCAGATGTACGGCTCGCCCGGCCCCGAGCGCCCCTGGCGGGTCGGCGTCGCGGACCCGTTGCGCCCCGGCGGCCTGGCCGCGGTGATCTCCGCGGCCGGCACCGGTGAACTGGCGGTCGCCACGTCCGGCACGGCGGAACGCGGCGCCCACATCATCGACCCCCGCACGGGCCGTCCCGCGGTCACCGACCTGGTGGCGGTGACGGTGACGGCCCCCTCCCTGACGTGGGCGGACTGCTGGGCGACGGCGGCCTTCGCGATGGGGTCGCGCACGGCCCTGCCCTGGCTGGAGTCCCTGCCGGGGGTGGAGGCGCTGCTGATCACCTCGGGCGACGAAGTCAGGTGCACCGGGGGGCTCGCGGCGCGGCTGGGCTGAGGCGCCCGCCCCGGCTCCCTCCCCTTCGCCCTTCCCCGGCTCCCGCCCCGGCCCCGGCCGTCTCCGGCGTCTTTTGCCGCGGAGCGCCGTTTTTACCCTGGAACGCCATCCGTGCGCGGCCCTTCCACGTATCCCCTCTGAGCACATTTCAGGAGGCACGGTATGGCTATCTTCACCGCTCTCATGCCGGCGAAGCACCACAAGCACGGGAAGGACACATCCAGCGACGACTCCACGCGGCACGGGCACCGTCACAGCCGCTCCAGCCGCAACGGCCACACCAGTCGGCACGGCCACAGCCGCAACAAGTAGCGGTCCCGCACGAAGGCTGAGCGGACCGGAGGCCCGACGGGCCCCTCCGCTCCGCCTTCGAGCGCACGAGTACCCCTGCCATGGTGCGTCTTCTGCGGCGTCTGCTGTCGGTGGGCGAGTCCTCCGACGCCGTGGTCGCGGCCGCGCCGCCCCTGCCTCCGCTCGAGGTGTTCCGGCGGTTCTGGCCCTACACCCGCGGTGGCCGGCGCTGGCTCGTGCCCGTCGTCCTGTTCAGCCTGGCCGGTCCCCTCGTCGACGCCGCGGAGATCTGGCTGTTCAAGATCGTCGTGGACGACGTGCTGGTCCCCCGGGATCTGAGCCCCTTCCTGTGGATCGCCCCGGCCTACCTGGGGCTGATCGTCTGCTCCGGCATCCTGGGATTCGCCGACGACGTGACCTCCACCTGGGTCAGCGAACGGTTCCTGCTCGCACTGCGCACCGACGTCTTCCGCCATGTCCAGGGGCTGTCCCTGGGCTTCTTCGAACGGCGGCGCCTCGGCGACGTGCTGTCCCGGGTCACCGGTGATGTCGACGCGGTGGAGACCTTCCTGCTCTCGGGCGTCGCCGACGCCCTGTACTACGTGATCCGCCTGGGCGTCTTCCTCGGCCTGCTGTTCTACCTGCAGTGGGACCTCACCCTGCTGGCCCTGGTCATCGTGCCGCTGTTCTGGGGCGCCGCCCGGCACTTCTCGCGGCTGATCAAGAAGGCGTCGCGCGAGCGCAGGCGCCGCACCGGCTCGATCAGCGCGATCGCCGAGGAGTCGCTGGGCAACGTGGCCCTCGTGCAGGCGTACAACCGGCAGGGCTGGGAGCAGCGCCGGTTCGAGCGGGAGAGCCTCGGCAGGTTCCGGGCGGCGATGGCCTCGGCGCGCATCCGCGCCGTCTACGGCCCCGTCGTCGAGATCATCGAGGTGTCCGGCGGCCTCGCGGTCATGGGCCTCGGCACCTGGAAGCTCGCCCAGGGGCAGCTGACGCTCGGCGAACTGCTGGTCTTCCTCGCGCTGATCGGCAAGATGTACAGCCCGGTGCGCGGCCTGTCCCGCCTGGGCACGACCTTCTACACGGCGTCCGCCTCGGCCGAGCGGATCATCGAGTTGCTGGACCAGAAGCCTCAGGTCGTCGACGCGGCCGGGGCCCGGCGCATCCGGCGGGCGCGGGGCGAGGTGGAGTTCGACGGCGTCTGCTTCCGCTACCCCGGCACCTCCCGTCCGGCCCTGTCGGAGGTGTCCTTCCATGTGGCGCCCGGGGAGACGCTGGCACTGGTCGGGGCCAGCGGAGCCGGGAAGTCGACCATCGCCAAGCTCCAGCTGCGCTTCTACGACCCGGACCGGGGCGCGGTCCGCCTCGACGGCGCGGATCTGCGCGAACTGCGCCTGTCCGACGTGCGGGAGAGTGTCGCGGTGGTGCTGCAGGAGACGCTGGTCTTCCACGGCACCGTGCGGGAGAACATCGCCTACGGCCGGCCCGGGGCCACGGAGGCGGACATCGTCGAGGCGGCACGGGCCGCGGACGCGCACGAGTTCGTCGAGCGGCTCCCGGAGGGCTACGACACGCTGGTGGGCCAGCGCGGCCGTACCCTCTCCGGCGGGCAGTGCCAGCGTCTGGCGATCGCCCGCGCGATGATCAGGGACGCCCCCGTGCTCCTGCTGGACGAACCGACCACCGGGCTCGACGCCGGCTCGGGCCGGCGGATCATGGACCCGCTGCGCCGGCTCATGGCGGGGCGTACCACCGTCGTCATCTCCCACAACCTGCTGACCGTCCGCGACGCCACCCGCATCGTGGTGCTCGATCACGGCCGGGTGGTCGAAGACGGCACCCACGACGACCTCCTCGGCCGCGGCGGGACCTACGCACGGCTGCACCGGCTCGGTACCGTGACCGGCACCGCGGCGGCGGGGACGGTGCTGTCATGAGCGTCACCGCGGCCCCGGCGGCCCCTCCCCTGGCGCCGGGCGCCCGACCGGTGCCGGGCTACCGGATCCTGGCGCACCTGACGCGCACGGGCTGGCTCGACGTCTACGACACCTGGAGCGAGGAACGGGCCTGCCGGTGCGTGCTCAAGGTGGTGCGTCCGGACCGCCGGGGCGAGGAACGGCTGCGCGCCCGGCTGCTGCGGGAGGGCCGGTGGCTCAGGGAGTTCACCCATCCGCACCTGACCCGCGCCTACGACACCTTCGAGTCGCCCGAGCCGACGGTCGTCCTGGAGACGCTGACCGGTGAGACGCTGGCCCACCTGCTCGGCCGGTTGCGGCGCCGGCCGGCCGCCGCCGACGTGGCCCTTCTCGGCATGCAGCTGTGCTCGGCGATCCACTATCTGCACGGCAGGGATCTGCTGCACCTGGACCTCAAGCCGTCCAACGTGGTGGTGGAACGCGGTCACGCCAAGGTGCTGGACCTGAGCGTGGCCCGGCCGCCCGGGCCGGCCCCCGCCGGGCTCGGCACCTGCTGCTATCTGTCTCCGGAACAGGCCCGGGGCGGGCCGCTCACGGCCGCGGCCGACGTGTGGGGCATCGGCATCACCCTGTTCGAGTTCGCCTGCGATGAGCTGCCGTTCGACTGCGGCAGGCCCCCGCAGACACCGGACGACCGGGCGGCCGGCTCCCCGCAGGAGTGGTTCCCGCAAGCGGAGCAGAGTGCCCCGCCGGTCCGGTCCCTGCGGCGGCTGCCCGCCGCGCTCGCCGCCGCCGTCGACGCCTGCCTGCGGCCCGAGGCGGCCGCCCGGCCGACGGTCACCGAGCTGGCTTCCGCGCTGGAGGCCGCACTGGACTGACTCCGGCGCCGGGAGGCGGCTCGGATCGGACGGCTCTGGACCGATCGCGGAGCGGCGTGATCAGTCCGCCGTGGTCACCACACGGCTGGTCTGCAGCCGGGCCGTGGCGAGGACGGTGCCGTCCGGGGAGGTCAGGCGGGCGCCCGAGACGGCGACGGGGTCGACGCGGGCGGCCACGCCCCAGTGCCCGTGTCCGTCCCGCAGGGTGAAGGCACCCACGCCGACGGTCGTGCCGTCCGTGCGCTCGAGGAGGCAGTTCGCCCTGCCGCTGTACCCGCTGCCGTGCCCCGGGAGATCGACGGAGACGAAGACCCAGCCGGGGGCGCCGGGATGGGCGTAGATCTCCCCGACGGGCTGCCCACCGCCCGCGGCGGGCGAGACCATGTCCCCGATCAGCATGGGTTCGGACTCCACGGCGGGGCGGGCCGAGGCCGTGCTGCCGTCCACGGTCGTGCCGACCGCCCAGCCGGCGAACCCGAAGGAGACGGCCAGCCCCGCCGCCACCGCCACGAGCCGCAGCCGGGTCCGGCGGGCGCGGCCGTGCAGTCCGTGATGCGCGCGCGAGGTTCCGCGGGCGTTCGGTCGCCCCTCGTACGCCGCCGCGCCCTGGGGCAGCCTGCGCGCCACCCGCGTCTCGAAACCGAGCGGCGGCTCGCAGTCGGGGAGCAGGCCGACCAGCCGGTCGCCGACGAGCGTGAGTCGCCGGACGTGCTCCCGGCAGTCCGCGCACCGCTCGAGATGGCCGACCGCCTCGGCCCGCTCCCGGCCGGGCAGCACCCCGAGCGCCAGCTCGGCGCCGTACTCCCGCATCTTCTCGCAGGTCACATCACTGGCCATGGCCGCCTCGCTCCGGAGACGCAAGTGTGGTGCGCAGCTTCGCCATCGCTGCTCTGATCCGCGTCTTGGCCGTGCCGAGCGGGATGGCCTCGGCCTCGGCGATCTGCTGGGCCGTCATCCCGTAGATGCCCGCCATCACCAGGGCCCGGGCCTGTGCCCGCGGCAGCCGCGCCACGGCGGCCCGGAGCTGGGACGATGCCTCGTCGACCAGCGCCCAGCGCTCGGGGGTCTCGGTGACGACACCGAGCAGGGCGTCGAGATCCTCCGGTGGCACCGGTTCCGTCCGGCGCGCCCGGACGGCGTCGATGGCGAGGTTGTGGGCGATGGTCGTCAGCCAGGTCGTGACCGAGCCGCGACGCGAGTCGTAGATCTGCGCGTGCCGCCAGGCACGCTCGAACGTCTGCTGGGCGATGTCCTCCGCGAGCTGGGGGTCCCCGGTGACGGCCATGGCCACCCCGAAGACCCGGTGCTGGAACCTCCGCACGAAGGTGACGGCGAGTTCCGGGTCACCGGTGGCCAGCCCGGACAGCAGAGCCTCGTCCGGGAGACGGCCCACGGGGAACCGGAAACCCGACACATCTGTGTATACGGTCGCCGGCCGCCTGGGGATTGCCCGCCCGGCCGGGAAGATCACACACCCATTCTCCGCCGCCGGGCCGGGCGGTGCAGAGGATCAGTGCCCGTTCTGCGCCAGCCGCAGCAGGTGGTCGGCCAGCGCCTGGCCGCCGGTGGGTTGCCGGCTGATCAGCAGCAGCGTGTCGTCCCCCGCGATCGTCCCGAGGATGTCGTGCAGCTCGGCCTGGTCGATGGCCGAGGCCAGGAACTGCGCGGCCCCCGGAGGGGTGCGCAGGACCACGAGGTTCGCGGAGGCCTCGGCGGAGATCAGCAGCTCCTGTGACAGCCGCCGCATCCGCTCCTCCTTGGCGGACTCCCCCAGGGGCGCCCGGGGGGTGCGGAACCCTCCCTCGCTGGGCACCGCGTAGATGAGGTCGCCGTCGTTGTTGCGGATCTTGACCGCGTTCAGCTCGTCGAGGTCCCGGGAGAGCGTCGCCTGGGTGACGCTCAGCCCGTCGTCGGCGAGGAGCTTCGCCAACTGGCTCTGCGACCGCACCGGTTGCCGGTTGAGGATGTCCACGATCCGGCGGTGGCGGGCGGTACGGGTCTGCGGCACGGCAGGCCCCGCGGTGCCGTTCTCGTGCTCCTGCGCCTGGCTCATCGTCGTCTCATTCTCCGGCTCGTCCGTCCCCGTTGACCTGCGCCAGGATGCCGGGCAGCGCCCCGAGGAACGCCTCCGCCTCGTCGTCGCCCAGGTTCAGCGCGGGCATCAGCCGTACGACGTCGGCGGCGGGCGCGTTCACCAGGAACCCGGCCTCCTGGGCCGCCTGCTGCACCTGCTGCGCGTGCGGCCCGGTGAGCACGATACCCAGGAGAAGTCCCGCTCCCCGGACATGGCCGATCAAGGGGTGGCCGAGGCCCTCGATTCCGGTGCGCAGCTTCTCGCTCTGCCGCTTGACGTTCTCCAGCAGGCCGTCGTTCGCGATGGTGTCCAGAACGGCGAGGCCTGCGGCGCAGGCGACGGGGTTGCCGCCGAAGGTCGTGCCGTGCTGACCCGGCTGGAGCAGCTCCGCGGCCCGCCCGAAGGCGACGGTCGCGCCCAGCGGCAGGCCGCCGCCGAGCTGCTTGGCGAGAGTGACGACGTCGGGCAGGACGCCCTCGTGGGCCTGGTAGGCGAACCAGTGGCCGGTGCGGCCGACGCCGGTCTGCACCTCGTCGAGGACGAGCAGCGCCCCGGTGGCCGCCGTGATCGCACGGGCCGCCTTCAGATAGCCGGCGGGCGGCACGACGACGCCGTTCTCGCCCTGGATGGGCTCGATGACGACGAGGGCCGTCTCCTCGGTGACCGCCGCCGCGAGCGCCTGCGCGTCGCCGTACGGCACGTGGGTGACGTCGCCGGGCAGCGGCCGGAACGGGTCCTGCTTGGCGGGCTGGCCGGTGAGGGCCAGCGCGCCCATGGTGCGGCCGTGGAAGCCGCCGTCGGTGGCGACGACGTGGGTGCGTCCGGTGAGCCGGCCGATCTTGAAGGCGGCCTCGTTGGCCTCGGCGCCGGAGTTGCAGAAGAAGACCCGGCCCTCGCGGCCGAAGAGCTGCAGGAGCCGTTCGGCGAGCGCGAGCGTGGGCTCGGCCATGAAGAAGTTGGAGATGTGCCCGAGGGAGCCGATCTGCCGGCTGACGGCCTCGACGATCGCGGGGTGCGCGTGGCCGAGGGCGTTGGTGGCGATGCCGCCGACGAAGTCGAGGTAGCGGGTCCCGTCGGCGTCCCAGACCTGCGTGCCCTCGCCGCGGACGAGGGGCAGCCGGGGGGTGCCGTAGTTGTTCATGAGCGCGCCCTGCCACCGCGCGGTCATCTCCTGGTTGCTCATGACTCCCCCTCGGTGTCCTGGTCGGGCACGACCATGGTGCCGATGCCCTCGTCCGTGAAGATCTCCAGCAGGATCGAGTGCTGGACGCGGCCGTCGATGACGCGGGCCGTGGTCACGCCGTTGCGCACGGCGTGCAGGCAGCCCTCCATCTTCGGGACCATGCCGGAGCTCAACTCCGGCAGCAGCTTCTCCAGTTGGGAAGCGGTGAGGCGGCTGATCACCTCGTCGGAGTGCGGCCAGTCCTCGTAGAGGCCCTCGACGTCGGTGAGGACCATGAGGGTTTCGGCGCCCAGTGCCGCAGCGAGTGCCGCAGCCGCCGTATCAGCATTGACGTTGTAGACATGACCGTCGTCCTGGGAGCGGGCGATCGAGGAGACGACCGGGATGCGGCCGTCGGCGAGCAGCGCCTCGATCGCGCCGGTGTCGATGCCCGTGATCTCGCCGACGCGGCCGATGTCGACCAGCTCGCCGTCGATCTCCGGGGTGTGCTTGGTGGCGGTGATGGTGTGCGCGTCCTCGCCGGTGAGGCCCACGGCGAGCGGGCCGTGCTGGTTGAGCAGCCCGACCAGCTCGCGCTGCACCTGTCCGGCCAGCACCATCCGTACGACGTCCATGGCGTCCTCGGTGGTGACGCGCAGGCCCGCCTTGAACTCGCTGACGATGCCGTGCCGGTCCAGGGCCGCGCTGATCTGCGGGCCGCCGCCGTGCACGACGACCGGCTTGAGGCCGGCGTGGTGGAGGAAGACCACGTCCTGGGCGAAGGCGGCCTTCAGCTCCTCGTCGACCATGGCGTTGCCGCCGAACTTGATGACGACGGTCTTGCCGTTGTGCCGGGTCAGCCAGGGCAGAGCCTCGATGAGGATCTGGGCTTTCGGCAGGGCCGTGTGCTTGCGAGTGCTCATGACGAGTAGGCGCTGTTCTCGTGGACGTAGTCGGCGGTGAGGTCGTTGGTCCAGATCGTCGCGGTCTCGGAGCCGGCGGCGAGGTCGGCGACGATGTGTACCTCGCGGTAGCGCATGTCGACCTTGTCGCGGTCCTCGCCGACGGAGCCGTTCTTGCACACCCAGACGCCGTTGATCGCCACATTGAGCCGGTCCGGCTCGAAGGCGGCCTTCGTGGTGCCGATCGCGGACAGCACGCGGCCCCAGTTCGGGTCCTCGCCGTGGATGGCGCACTTGAGGAGGGTGTTGCGGGCGATGGAGCGGCCCACCTCGACGGCGTCGTCCTCGGTCGCGGCGTTGACCACCTCGACCTTGATGTCCTTGCTGGCGCCCTCGGCGTCGCCGATGAGCTGCCGCCCGAGGTCGTCGCAGACGGTGCGGACGGCCTCGGCGAACTCGGCGTACTCGGGGGTGACGCCGGAGGCGCCGGAGGCGAGCAGCAGGACGGTGTCGTTGGTGGACATGCAGCCGTCGGAGTCGACCCGGTCGAAGGTGACCTTGGTGGCGGCGCGCAGGGCCTTGTCCAGGGCCGCGCTGTCGAGGTCGGCGTCGGTCGTGATCACGACGAGCATGGTGGCGAGGCCGGGGGCGAGCATGCCGGCGCCCTTGGCCATGCCGCCGACGGTCCAGCCCTCCTTCGCCACGACGGACGTCTTGTGGACGGTGTCGGTGGTCTTGATGGCGATGGCGGCCTTCTCGCCGCCGTGCTCGGAGAGCTGCGCGGCGGCCGACTCGACGCCCGGCAGGACCTTGTCCATGGGGAGCAGCAGGCCGATGAGGCCGGTGGAGCAGACCGCCACCTCGCCGGCGCCGCAGCCGAGGACCTCGGCGGCCTTCTCGGCGGTGGCGTGGGTGTCCTGGAAGCCCTTGGGGCCGGTGCAGGCGTTGGCGCCGCCGGAGTTGAGGACGACGGCGGTCAGCTGCCCGCCTCTGAGGACCTGCTCCGACCACAGGACGGGGGCGGCCTTGACGCGGTTGGAGGTGAAGACGCCGGCGGCGGCGCGGCGGGGGCCGGTGTTGACCACGAGGGCCAGGTCGGGGTTGCCGTTCTCCTTGATCCCGGCGGCGATGCCCGCCGCCGTGAATCCCTTCGCTGCCGTCACACTCACGGCGCAACTCCGATCGTCGTCAATCCCGTGGTCTCGTCGAGACCGAGGGCGATGTTCATGCTCTGGACGGCACCGCCGGCGGTGCCCTTGGTCAGGTTGTCGATGGCGCTGATCGCGATGATCCGCCCCGCGGCCTGGTCGTACGCGACCTGGATCTGAACGGCGTTGGAACCGTGGACGGACGCGGTCGCCGGCCACTGCCCCTCGGGCAGCAGGTGCACGAAGGGCTCGTCGGCGCAGGCCTTGGCGTAGGCGGCGCGCACGGACTCCGCGGTGACGCCCGGGACGGCCTTCGCGCTGCAGGTGGCGAGGATGCCGCGGGGCATCGGCGCGAGGGTCGGTGTGAAGGAGACGCCGACCCTCTCGCCCGCCACGCCGCTGAGGTTCTGGATCATCTCGGGCGTGTGCCGGTGGCCGCCGCCGACGCCGTACGGCGTCATGGAGCCCATGACCTCGCTGCCCAGCAGGTGCGGCTTGGGCGCCTTGCCCGCGCCGGAGGTGCCGGAGGCGGCGACGATCACGGCCTCGGGCTCGGCCAGCTGGGCGGCGTAGGCCGGGAAGAGGGCGAGGGAGACGGCGGTGGGGTAGCAACCGGGGACCGCGATGCGCTTGGACCCCTCCAGCGCGGCGCGGGCACCCGGAAGTTCGGGAAGGCCATAGGGCCAGGTGCCGGCGTGCGGGGAGCCGTAGAACGTCTCCCAGTCGGCGGCGTCCTTCAGCCGGAAGTCGGCGCCCATGTCGATGACGAGGACGTCCGGACCGAGCTGCTCGGCGACGGCGGCGGACTGGCCGTGCGGCAGGGCGAGGAAGACGACGTCGTGACCGGCGAGGGTGTCGGCGCTGGTCGCGGCGAGGGTGCGGTCGGCCAGCGGCAGCAGGTGCGGCTGCAGGGCGCCCAGCTTCTGGCCCGCGTTGGAGTTGCCGGTGAGGGCACCGATCTCGACCTCGGGATGGGCCAGGAGCAGGCGCAGCAGCTCCCCGCCTGCATATCCGCTCGCTCCGGCGACCGCCGCGCGTACTGCCATGGAATCCTCCTCGTGGATGGCATGACTATACGCAGACCTGCACGTTTATGCAACGCCATGAATCACTATGCGGACGGCGGGGCGCAGTGACGGGTGGGGGGCCCGAGGGGAGGCCCGAGGGGGACCGCTACTCTCCCCCGCAGGACCGCCCCGACCGCCGACGAGCAGGAACTTCCATGATTCTGGCCGTGTTGTGGCTGTCGCCGATCCTCGTGCCCCTGTGGGTCGTCGCCGCGGGACTCCTGTGCCGCCGCATAGGCCGCACGGAGTCGGCCCGGCTGGGTTGGGTCTTCTTCCTCGGGGTGGGCCTGCTCCCCGTGGGAGGCGTGTTCGCTCTCGTCGGCCTCGTCACCGCCGCCCTGGTCGTGGCGGCGGTGGCCGCCCTCGTCCTGGTCCTGATCGTCCTGGACTGGTACGGCGCGCGCTGAGGGCGGGGCGGGTCGTGACGCGGCGGGGCTTGCGTTGGAGTGTGCTCGAACTCCTACGGTTCTCGTCATGACCGATCAGCACAGCACCACCCGTGACGAGCGCTTCGCCCAGGGCCTCGAGGTCCTCAGGAAAGTCGACGGCGAGGCCGGGCAGCGGGTCATCGACTCGCTCGGCGACATCAGCCCCGAGCTGGGGCACCAGATCGTCTCCTGGGGGTTCGGGGAGATCTACGCCCGGCCCCAGCTCGCCCCCCGTGACCGCCAGCTGGTGACCCTCGGCATGCTGACCGCGCTCGGCGGCTGCGAGCCCCAGCTGGAGGTGCACGTCAACGCGGCCCTGAACGTGGGCCTCACGCCCGAGCAGATCGTGGAGGCGATGCTGCACTCCGCCGGGTACTGCGGCTTCCCCCGGGCCCTGAACGCCACCTTCGTCGCGAAGAAGGTGTTCGCGGAGCGGGGGCTGCTGCCCGTCGGACAGCAGCCCCCGCAGGAGGCCCCGGCCACCCCGGCGTGACGGCCGGGGACCCCGGCTGCCTCCGCCTGATCCTCCCGGCCGCCTCCGCCTGATCCTGCCGACTACCTCTGCCTGACCCTGTCGACTACCTCTGCCTGACCCTGCCGGCTACCTCTGCCTGATCCTCAGGAAGGTGACCGAGTTGGCCGGGAAGGTGTACGTGAACCGCGCGGCGACCCCGGTCACCGTCGACGTCACCGGGGTGACCGGCGTGTTCGTCTCGCTGTTCACCGCGTCCGGCGCGGCCGCCAGCGTCACGGCCGTCGCCCGGGACGCGACCTTCGCTCCGCCCAGGTCGAGCGCGGTGCGGGCGGCCGTGTCCTGGGCGTTGACCACCTTGACGAGCAGGTCACCGGTGGCCGCGTCCCGCGTCACGACCTGCCGGAACGGTTCGGCCGGCTTGTCGTCGGTGAAACCGCCCCACTGCTGCCCGTCCAGGAACAGGGTGACCTGACGGCCGCGCACCTTGATGTCGATGTCGTAGGCGCGGCCGGTCTCGATCGACCCGGGCTTGGTCAGCAGCGTGCTCTTGCCGCCGTCGGAGGCCTGCTCGACGGCGGACTGGGTGTTGTTCCAGCCGCCGAGGTTCCACCAGTAGTAGTTCCCGGTGTCCTTGACGCCGAAGGCGACGAGGAAGCCCTCCTTGCCCGACTGCTTGGTGGCCTTCACATGGAGGTCGTAGTCGTGCCAGGCGGGATCACCGGCCTGGACCATCGTGTTCTCGGCCGTCGCGTCCGTCTGCACGTACTCGCCGTCGCGGACGGTCCAGCTGCCGCCGCCGGTGTGGGTCCACTTCGACGCGTCACCGGAGAAGTCGTCGCCGAACAGGGCGCCGCCGTCGGCCGCGGTGACCCTCACCTCGTCGTACGCCGCGCTGGTCGCCCAGGTCGACAGGCCGATCGCACCGCTGATCGGGCCGCTGACACCCGGCGTGCCGGACGCCTTCGAGGGGACCACCCGGTCGCCGGTGTTGTTCATGAACAGCTTCTGGACCTCGTAGTTGGCCGAGCCCCAGGAGGCGTGGTTGTTGAACCACACCAGGTCGGGCCGCCACTGCACGGCGTCCTCGTTGGCGAACAGCGGCGCGTAGGACGCGAGCTTGACGACGTCCGCGTTGCGCTCCAGGCCGGTCATGTACGCGGCCTCGGACAGGGCGTTCTTCCAGGCGTTGCCCTGGGAGGCGTACTCGCCGAGGAAGACCTTCGGCCCGCTGCGGTCGTAGGAGTCGTAGCGGTCGTTGTTCTGCAGGAACCACTGCGGGCTGTTGTAGTAGTGCTCGTCGACCAGGTCGACGTGTCCCTCGCGGTTCAGCTTCCAGGCGGTGTCGAAGGTGGCGCCGCTGTCGTCCGGGCCGGAGTTGGAGATGACCTTCACATCCGGGTACGCCGCCTGGACGGCGGCGCGGAACTGCTGGAAGCGGGCGAAGAACTCGTTCGGCAGGTTCTCCTCGTTGCCGACCTCGATGTGGGTGAGGTGGAAGGGCTCGGGGTGGCCCATCCCGGCCCGGACCTTGCCCCAGGTCGAGGTCGCCGGGCCGTTGGCGAACTCGATCAGGTCGAGGGTGTCCTGGATGTGCCGCTTGAGCAGCGCGTCGTCCACGACGGCCTGGTTCTGGCCGCAGCCGGTGACCAGCGCGGGCACGACGGGCAGCGGCATCGCGCCGATGTCCTCGGCGAAGCGGAAGTACTCGTAGTAGCCGAGGCCGTAACTCTGGTTGTAGCCCCAGAAGTTGGTGTTGGTGGCCCGTTGCTCCACCGGCCCGACGGTGTCCTTCCACTGGTAGGCGCGGTTGCGCTGCCAGCCGGAGGCCTCGCTGTAGTCCTGCATGGAGCCGGTGTTGACCAGGCAGCCGCCGGGGAAGCGGACGAAGCCCGGGTGCAGGGCCGCGACCTTCTCGGCGAGGTCCTTGCGCAGCCCGTTGGGCTCGTGCCGGTAGGTGTCGCGGGGGAAGAGCGAGACCATGTCGAGCGCGGCGGCGGCCGAGGTGGTGACGGTGAGCCGGCCGTAGCTGCTGGTGCGGCTCGCGGTGAAGGCGGCGGTGTACTTGGCCCAGCCGCCCCGGACCGCGACCCGGCGGGCGCTCGCCAGCGGGCCGGCGGCGTCCTGGAGGCCGACGGTGAGGGTGGTGCCGCTCGCGGCGCGGGCCCACACCGAGAAGTCGTACGTCTTGCCGGCCTCGACCCGGATGCCGGTGTTGTAGCCGGCGTTGGTCACCGAGGAGCCGGCGGCCAGGGAGAGGTAGGTGCGGTTGCGGTCGTTCAGCCGGCCGTCGTCGTCCCGCGTCTGTGCGCTGCCGTCGACCGTCCAGGCGGTGAGCGGGGTGTAGGAGCGGTTGTCGGCGGTGGAGTACTCGAAGGACCGGTTCTGCACGAGTTCGGCGTACAGCCCGCCGTCGGCGGCGCGGTTGATGTCCTCGAAGAAGACGCCGTACATCGTGTCGTCGATCGTCGCGCCCCGCGCGGTGGGGTCGACGGTGATCGTGTAGTCGGCGACGGGGGCGGCCTGCGCCGGGACCGGCAGCAGCGCCGAGGCCGCCAGCAGTGCGGTGACGCCGAGGCCGAGTCTGAAGCGGGTGCGTGGCATGGATACTCCGCGGCTCTTGCTCCGGAGGAGCTGTTCGAAATATCAGACGATGGTCAGCACTTCGAACGGCAAGATAGGGAGGGGGCGCGTACGCGTCAATGGGTCGTGCAGCAACCACGGAGAACGGCGTGATGGGTGAGTTCTGGCCGGTTCCGGACGTCCTGGCCTACCTGGCCGGGACATGGCGGGCCGAACGGTCGGTGCGTGACCTGGCGAGCGGCGACGAGGGCCGGTTCACCGGCACGACGGCCTTCGCATCGCTGGACGGCGGCGGCCTGCTGCACACCGAGACCGGCACGTTCGTCTGGCGGGGCGTCGCCCGCCCCGCCGAGCGCACCCTGCGTTTCCTGCCGGGCCAGGCGCCCGGTACGGCCGACGTGTCCTTCGCCGACGGCCGCCCCTTCCACGGCCTGGACCTCAGCAGCGGCCGGCACATCGCCGACCATCCGTGCGCGGCCGACCTCTACCGCGGCGAGTTCACCGTCCGCGACGCCGATCACTGGCGGACGGTGTGGCGGGTGCGGGGCCCCGCCAAGGATCTGGTGCTGACGACGGACTACACCCGCGCGCACTGACCGGGCTCACCCCGCCCAGGGGCACAGAGCTCCCCGCCGGGACGCACCGAACTCCCCGCGGGGACATACCGGGGGTCACTCGAAGCCGAGCGCCATCCACTGGTCCGGCCGGTCCAGTGGCCGGAAACCGATCTTCTGGTAGACGCCGTGGGCATCGTGCGTGGCGAGCAGGACCCGCCTCAGCCCGTACGGCCGCAGGTGCTCGCGTACCGCTGCCACCAGCGCCGTCCCGACGCCCTTGCCGCGCACGGAGCGGTCGACGTACACGTCGCACAGCCAGGCGAAGGTGGCCCGGTCGGTGATCACGCGCGCGTACGCGACCTGTTCGCCCGACGCGGCGCCGTAGACGCCGAAGTTGAGCGAGCCGGCGATGGCGCGCTCCTGCTTCTCGCGCCCGCGGCCGAGCGCCCAGTAGGCGTCGGTGGACAGCCAGTGGTGGACGCGGTCGACGTCGAGGCGGGCGGGGTCGGTGGAGATCTCGTAGCCGTCGGCGAGCGGCGCGGTGTCGGTCATGGCGGGATCCTGGCAGAGCGGCCGGGGCCCCCACCACGGGGTTTCGGCGGGCCGCGCGGGCCGGTCGCCCGGGAGTCCCGGCGGGCCGCGCGGGCCGGTTGCAGTCGGCCCCGGGGGCTGCCCACACTGGTGTGGTCGGTGCTGCCGCGCCCGCACCATGGTGAGGAGGCCCCACACGATGCAAGCAACCGTGGGCGACCAGCTTGTCCAGCACGGCAGGGTGGTCGGTCAACACGACAAGGTCGGCGAGATCGTCGAGGTCCTGGGCCCGGAGGGCAACCCGCCCTACCGCGTCCGCTTCGACGACGGCCACGAGGGCGTGTGCTCGCCCGGCCCGGACACCGAGATCCGCCACCGGGCGACCGGCGTGCCCGAGATGCCCAAGATGCCGTAGCGACGCGGATGCCGCAGGTCAGCGCGGGGGATTCGCCGGCTGCGCGTAGTGGTCGGCGACCACCCGCGTCATCGCCCCCAGCGGGTCCGCGGCGACCTCCTTCGCGGCGAAGAAGACGTGCCCGCGCACCTGCGGATACTTCTTCGCGAGCGTGAGATGGCGGGACAGCTCCGCGGGGTCCTGCCAGGCGTCCGGCTGGGCGGGGTCCCCCACCTTGTACAGCGCCTCCCCCACGTACAGCTTCGTCGCCGTGCCCTTGGCCACCCCGGCCCACCACGGCACGAGCGTGGCGTAGTCGGCGGCGGCCAGGCCGATGTTCCAGTACAGCTGCGGCACGATGTAGTCGATCCAGTTCTCCCGCACCCACCTGCGGGTGTCCGCGTACAGATCGTCGTACGACTGCACTCCGCCCTGGGTGTCCGAGCCCGCCGGGTCGGTGGACGCGTTGCGCCACACCCCGAACGGGCTGACCCCGAACTGGGCGGAGGGGCGGAGCTGCCGGGTGCGGGCGCCCGTCTCGCGGATCAGCGTGTCGATGTTGTGCCGGCGCCAGGCGGCGCGGCTCGGGAAGCCGCCGCCGTACACGTCGTAGGCCTCGTCGTCGTCGAAGGTCTCCCCGGCCACCGGGTACGGGTAGAAGTAGTCGTCGAAGTGGACCGCGTCGAGCGGGTAGCGGCGGACCGCGTCGAGCATCGCGTCCTCCACGAAGGTCCGCACCTCGGGCAGGCCGGGGTTGTAGTAGAGCCGGCCGCCGTAGACCACGACCCAGTCGGGGTGCCTGCGGGCCGGATGCCCGGCGACGAGCCGGCTCGGATCGGTGTGGTTGGCGATCCGGAACGGGTTGAACCAGGCGTGCAGCTGCAGGCCCCGGGCGTGGGCCTCCGTGACGGCCGTGCCGAGCGGGTCCCAGCCGGGGTCCTTGCCCTGGATCCCGGTGAGGTACTGCGACCACGGCTCGTACGGTGAGGGCCACAGCGCGTCGGCCGTCGGCCGGACCTGGAAGATGACCGTGTTCAGCCGCCGTTCGACCGCGGTGTCCAGGTGGGCGAGCAGCTCCGAGCGCTGCCGTGCCGCGCTCAGCCCGGGCTGCGAGGGCCAGTCGCGGTTCTCCACGGTGGCCAGCCACATGCCCCGCATCTCGGCGGCGGCCCGGGCGTGGCCCCGCGCCGGTGCGGCGCCGAGCGCCAGCGTCGACAGCGCGGCCGCCGCGAACGCCCGCCTCGTCAGTCGTCCCATCGCGGAACCCCTTGCGTTCTGGATCCGTCCGGTCACGGATCGTCACCGGACGTTCAGGATGCCGCACCCCGTCGATCGATCATCGATACTTCGCGGTAACGTGCACGATCGGAGCAGGCCGTCCGACCCGGGGGTCCTGCCTAGTGCCGTGGATCAGCGAAAGGGACGATGTGACCGACATCGAGCGCGTCGGAATCGTGGGCTGCGGCCAGATGGGCGCCGGCATCGCCGAGGTGTGTGCCCGCGCCGGTCTGGACGTGAAGGTCGCCGAGACCAACGGCGAGGCCCTGGAGATCGGCCGTACCCGGCTGTTCAACTCCCTGGCCAAGGCCGCCGAGCGTGGCAAGATCACCGAGGAGGAGCGGGACGCGACCCAGGCGCGGCTGAGCTTCACCACCGACCTCGGCGAGTTCGCCGACCGTGACCTCACGATCGAGGCGGTCGTGGAGAACGAGCAGGTGAAGACCGAGATCTTCCAGGTGCTCGACCAGGTGGTGACCCGCCCGGACGCGATCCTGGCGTCGAACACCTCCTCGATCCCGCTGGTGAAGCTCGCCGTCGCCACCGCGCGCCCCGACCACGTCGTCGGCATCCACTTCTTCAATCCGGCCCCGGTGCAGAACCTGGTCGAGCTGGTCCCGGCGCTGACCACGTCCGAGGGGACGCTGAGCCGCGCGCAGATCTTCGCCGAGAAGGTGCTCGGCAAGCACACCATCCGCGCCCAGGACCGCTCCGGCTTCATCGTCAACGCGCTGCTGGTGCCCTATCTGCTCTCCGCGATCCGCATGTTCGAGTCGGGCATCGCCGGTCGCGAGGACATCGACAACGGCATGGAGATGGGCTGCGCCCACCCGATGGGCCCGCTGAAGCTCGCGGACCTCATCGGCCTGGACACCGTCGTGTCCATCGCGAACTCGATGTACGCCGAGTACAAGGAGCCGCTGTACGCCGCTCCCCCGCTGCTCCAGCGCATGGTCGAGGCGGGCCGTCTCGGCCGCAAGACCGGCTCGGGGTTCTACACCTACGGCTGATTACACAGCGCGACATCCGGGCGGGCCCGGCACCCACAAGGTGCCGGGCCCGCCTGTTTCACACTCCGTGTGCGCGGCGGGCACGCATATGCCCGTCGCACACTCTCCCCAGGCGTCGACCAGGCGAGTTCACTCTTCATGCGCATGCAAGGGACGCACGACGCTTCCCTTCGACCACGGAAAGGAGTGGACACGTGAGCGCCGACTCCGGCCATCCCGTCGCCCCAGGAGAACTCGCAGAGTTACGACGCCGGCTCGACGTGGCGTACGCCCGCGTCGAGGGCGGGCTGGCCCTGCTCAGTCATCGCACCGAGGAGACCGCCAAGGAGCTGGACGAGCTGAACGGCCGGCTCGCCAGCCTGGAACACGCCCGCTGGCCGTTGCCCTCGGTGGCCGCGGTCACCGCCCTGGGCGCGTTGATCGTGGCCGTCTGGCAGGTGCTGGCCCGCTGATCCGCCGGGCCGCTAGCCCTCGGCGAGCCTGAGGTGGTGCAGCAGGAGTAACGCGGCCGCCATGTTGGCGGCCGGGACCTCCCCACGGGCGATCAGGTCGGGGACGAGTTTGAGCGGGACCCATTCCCGGCGGTCCGACTCGAAGTCGTCCACGGGATGCCCGACGTACTCGCCCGTCTCGGACCAGTAGATGTGGTGCCGGGCGTCGGTGAGGCCGTTGGACGGCTCCACGCTCATCAGGTGGTGCAGGGGCCCCGGCCGCCAGCCGGTCTCCTCCTCCAGTTCGCGGGCGGCCGCGGCGGCGATGTCCTCGCCGTCCTCGACGACACCGGCGGCCAGCTCCCAGCCCCAGCTGTCGGTGATGAAGCGGTGGCGCCAGAGCAGCAGCACCTCGTTGGCCTCGTTCACGACCGTCGCGACGGCGACTGGCCGCAGCCGTATCAGGAAGTGGTCGAGGTGCCGGCCGTCCGGCAGCACGACATCCGCAAGATTGACGCTGAACCAGCGATTCGCGTACACCCTCTGTTCGGTCTGTTTCGTCCACTGCACGGTTCTGCCACCTTCCGACGGGTAAGTGGCAATATCGCAGCAGCGATGGGTCCCGCCTACCGCGTGCCGCGGTTCACAGCGGCACGCGCAGGGCCCCGTCGATCAGTTCGGCCGCCTCGGCCGTGCCCGCACCGCCGCTGCTCACCAGGTGCTCACGCACCGCTCTGAGCCGGTCGCGCAGCCGCTGGGACTCCATCCCGCGGGCCTGTTCGGCCATCTGCACGGCCGTCACCACCGCCTTGTCGGCGTTGCCCTGACGCAGCTCGATCGTGCTGAGCATGGCCAGCCGGTGCACCCGGCCGCGGTCGTGGGCGGGGGTGTCCACGGCCGCCGCCGCGTGCTCCGCCGCCGCCCGCAGCTCGCCGAGGCTCAGCAGCGCCTCCGCCACCTGCACATTGACCAGGCCCGGCTGGACATAGCCGGTCTCGTCGGGTTCGTGACCACGCCGGATGCGTTCGGCGGCCTGCTCGGCCCGCCGGATGCAGGACAGCGCGCCGCTGCCGTCGCCTAGGTGCGCGTACGCCTTCGCCTGCATCGCGTACAGGTCGGAGGTGAGCGCCGGGGTGATGTGCCGGTCGGCGGCCCGCAGCGCGGCCTCGGCGAAGGCGACGGCCTGCCGGTACTCCCGCATGAACAGCGACTGGTTGACCAGCAGCGCTATCACGTACGCGCCGAGCCCCCGGTCGCCGCTGGCCTTGGCGAGCCGCAACGCCTGGTGGAAGTAGCGCTGGGCCAGGCCGTGCGCGTCGGAGTCGTAGGCGCAGATGCCCGCGACGGCCACCAGCCCGCCGGTGGCGCGGTGCAGTTGGCGGCCCGTGGCGTCGGTGTACCCGCCGCGCAGCAGCGGCGCGGCCTCGGCGTTGAGGAACCCGACGATCCGTGAACGGGTCGCGACGCCACCGGTCTTGCGGTACATCTGCTCGTAGTGCGCGCGGGCGGCGCGCAGCATCTCGATGTCGGCCGGGGTCACCCGGTGCCGGCCTCCGCGCGAGACGTCGACGTCCTCCGGCGGGTTCTCCCACTCCCACACGGGCATCACCGCGGGCGTGCCGGTGACCGCGGGAGCGCCCAGCAGGTGCGGGCGCTGCTGCTCGTCGGACCGCCACAGGGCGGTGGCCCGCTCCACGAACCCGGACAGGGAGGTGCCGTGCGGGGTGTGGGGCTCGCCCGGGACGCCGAGCCCGATGTCGTCGAGGGTGACGGGACGCCGCAGACGGCCCGCGAGCACCTCGCAGATCAGGTCGGGCACCTGGCCGCGCGGCCGCTGACCCTTCAACCAGCGGGCCACGGCGGTGTGTTCGTAGCGCAGGGCGAGCCCTCGGGCCCGGCCGGCCTGGTTGACGTGCGCGGCCAGACCGGCGTGCGAGATGCCCGCCTCGTCCAGGATCGCGTCGAGCAGTGTGTTGGGCTGCATGGGTGGCCCCCCGGTGGCTCGGTGCCCGACAGAGTAGTGCGTCCCGCTTCGCACGGGGTGTGAACCGAGTGCGCGCATCCGCGGTGTGCACGCGGTGTCGCTCAGCGTGTTCAGCGGCTTGAATTGACCCCCTCGCAAGAGGCCGGCCGGGCCGCCGGCTCCCCCTCCATCAGCGGCGGCCCGGCCGGGAGCGGTGCGATGCACCGCCCTGGGACTATCGGTGCGTCGTCGGCTGCGGGTGCGCGGTGGCCGGTCGCCCGGTTCCGCACACCCCTTGAGGGTGTGGGTGCAGCCGCTCGTTCTGGAGGATCAGGAGCGCTGTGTCGTCGGTGGGCGGGCCCGCCGTGTGGCGCAGCAATGCCGCGAGGGTCGTCCGGAGGATCCTCTCCGGCGTGATCGGCGACACCCGGGCCGCGCCGGCCAGCGCCGCCCGTAACGGGAAGAAGCGGCCCCGCCGGTCGCGGGCGTCCTCCGCGCCGTCCGTGAAGAGGACGAGCATCTCGCGGGGCCGCAGCGGGCCGCAGGACAGTGCGGACAGGTCGGGCGGGAGCTCGAACGGGCCCAGCGGTGGCAGCGGATCGGACCGGGCCAGCGGCTCGACGCAGGGGCCGCTGAGGCGGTACGGCCAGGGGTGGCCGCAGTTCAGGGCGTGGACCTGGCCGTCGCGGGCGATCTCCAGGAGCAGGACCGTGACGAACTCCTCGGCGACCGGGGTGTCCGGGACCGAGCGGCCCGCCGAGGGATGCTCGGCGCGGGCGCGCTCGCGCAGGTGCCGGTCCAGCGCCCGGTCCAGGCGGCGCAGGACACCGCCCAGGTCGGGCTCGTCGTGCGCGGCCTCGCGGAAACTACCGAGGACCGCGGCGACCGTGCCGAGCGCCGCGAGCCCGTGACCGCGCACATCGCCGATGACGGCACGGACACCGTGCTCGGTGGCGACGACCTCGTACAGGTCTCCGCCGACACTGGCGCCGCGCTCGGCCGCGAGCTGCGCCGCGGCGACGTGCAGGCCGTCGATGCGGGGCGGCAGCGGCCGGACCAGCACCCGCTGGGCGGCACCGGCGACACGGCGTATCTGCCGCAGTTCCCTGAGCAGGGTGCCGCGGACATGGGCGACGATCCCCGTGCCGACGGCGAAGAAGACGGCGCTGGTGGCGATCCGCGCACCGAGCCCGTCCTGCTGGGCCAGCGGGCAGGCCAGCTTGTAGGTGACCGCCACGGCGCCCCAGGCCGTGGGCAGCCCGAGCGCGGCGGCCCGGCGCAGCGGCACCCTGATGCGGAACATGTCGTCGGCCCCCCAATCAGGCCCTGACAGCGCAGACGGACCGGCCCCGAAAGGCCGGTCCGATTCTGTCGCCGTATGACCCGGAAGGGCTAGATCCGCCGAGTACGTCACCCGGATGAGTGACGGAGCTGAAGCGCCGCGCAGGGGGCGCGGGGAGCTGCGCGATCCACCGGGCACGATCGGCGCCCGACGGACCTCACAGCCCCCCGACGGCGGCTAGCCCCGCAGCACGGCTCCCGTGCGCTCAGCGGCCAGCGCGACGGCCGCATCCCGGGCAGCCGACGCCTCGTCGACCGTCAGCGTCCGGTCGGCCGCGCGGAAGCGGAGCGCGTACGCCAGCGACTTCTTGCCGTCGCCCAGCTGCTCCGCGTTCTCGTACACGTCGAACAGCCGGATGTACTCGAGGAGTTCACCCGCGCCCTCGCGCAGCGCGGCCTCGACCTCGGCGGCCGGGACCGGCTTGTCGACGACGAGGGCGACGTCCTGCGTGGCGACCGGGAAGGTGGAGATCCGCGGCGCCTGCGGGGTGTCGTCGCCGACCTGCTCCAGCGCGTCGAGGTTCAGCTCCATCGCGCAGGTGCGCTCGGGCAGGCCGAGGGCCTTCACCACACGCGGGTGCAGCTCACCCGCGTGTCCGACGACCTGCTCCTCACCGTCGGCCACGACGGCGAGCTCCGCGCAGCGCCCGGGGTGCCAGGGGCCGTACGCGCCCTTGCGGACGATCAGCTCGGCACCGGCCTCACGCGCGACGGCCCGTGCGGCCTCGACCGCGTCGGCCCAGCCGGCCGGGCGGCCCGCGCCCCACCAGCCGGCCTGCTCGCGGGCGCCCGCGAGGACGGCGGCGACGTGGCGGGGCTGCTCGGGCAGCGCGGCGTCCAGTTCGGCGATCTCCTCTTCGGTGGGGCGCCGGTCCACCGGCAGCGCGGTGGCGGTCCTCTGCTCCGCGCGCGGGTGGAAGACCAGGCCGGTCTCGAAGAGGGCGAGGTCGTGCGAGCCCCGGCCGTCGTTGCGGCGCAGGGCGCTCAGCAGGCCCGGCAGCAGCGACGTGCGGAGGGCGGGCTCCTCGTCGTTGAGCGGGTTGGTGAGCTTGACGACACGGCGGGCCGGGTCGTCGGCGTCCAGGCCGAGCTGGTCGAAGACCTGCTCCGAGACGAACGGGTAGTTCGGCGCCTCGACGTAACCGGCCCCGGCCAGCGCGCGGCCGACCCGCCGGTGCAGACGCTGGCGGTGGGTGAGGCCACGCCCGGACGGCGGCTTGGGCAGCGTGGAGGGCAGGTTCTCGTAGCCCTCCAGGCGGATGACCTCTTCGGCCAGGTCGTTCGGGTCGGTGAGGTCGGGCCGCCAGGACGGGACGGTGACGATCAGCTCGTCCTGCCCGTAGACGTCGCAGCCGATCTCCTGCAGGCGGCGCACGACGGTCTCGCGGCCGTAGGTGACGCCGGCGACCTTGTCCGGGTGGTCGGCCGGGACGGCGATCGTGCGCGGCGCGGACGGGGCGACGACCTCGGTGACGCCGGCCTCGGCGGTGCCGCCCGCGAGGATCACCAGCAGGTCGACCGTGCGCTGCGCGGCAGCGGCGGCGGCCGCCGGGTCGACGCCGCGCTCGAAGCGGCGGGAGGCCTCGGAGGACAGCTTGTGGCGGCGGGCGGTGCGGGCGATGGAGACCGCGTCGAAGTGGGCGGCCTCGATGACCACGTCGGTGGTCGCGTTGTCGAGGTCGTCGTGGTCGGCGATCTCGGTGTTGGCGCCGCCCATGACACCGGCGAGGCCGATGGGGCCGCGCTCGTCGACGATGACGAGGTCCTCGGCGTCGAGGGTGCGGGTCACACCGTCGAGGGTGACGAGCTTCTCGCCCGCCTCCGCGCGGCGCACCCCGATGGCGCCCTGGACCAGGTTGCGGTCGTAGGCGTGCAGCGGCTGGCCCAGCTCCATCATCACGTAGTTCGTGACGTCGACGGCGAGCGAGATCGGGCGCATGCCGACCTTCTGCAGACGGCGCTGCAGCCAGATCGGGGAGCGGGCCTCGGGGGTCAGACCGGTGACGGTGCGCGCGGTGAAGCGGTCGCAGCCGATGGGGTCGGCGACCTGCACCGGGTAGCCGAAGGCGTTCGGGGCGGGCACGTCGAGCAGGGCCGGGTCGCGCAACGGCAGGCCGTAGGCGATGGCGGTCTCGCGGGCGACGCCGCGGATGGACAGGCAGTCGCCGCGGTTGGCGGTGACGGCGATGTCGAGGACCTCGTCGACCAGCTCCAGCAGCTCGACGGCGTCCTTGCCGATCTCGGTCTCCGGCGGCAGCACGATGATGCCCTTGGTGCCGTCGTCGCCCATGTTCAGCTCGTCGCTGGAGCAGATCATGCCGCGCGAGATCCGGCCGTAGGTCTTGCGCTCGGCGATCTGGAAGTCACCGGGCAGGACCGCTCCGGGCAGGGCCACGACGACCTTGTCGCCGACCTGGAAGTTGCGGGCGCCGCAGATGATCTCCTGGGGCTCGCCGGTGCCGTTGGCCTGGCCGACGTCGACGGTGCAGAAGCGGATGGGCTTCTTGAACTCCGTCAGCTCCTCGATGGTCGACACCTGGCCGACGACCAGGGGGCCCTTGAGGTCGGCGCCGAGCCGCTCGACGGTCTCGACCTCGAGACCGGCGGAGACGAGCTTCTCCTGGACGTCACGGCCGGTTTCCGTCGCCGGCAGGTCGACGTACTCCCGCAGCCAAGAAAGCGGGACCCGCATCAGATCTCCATCCCGAAGGGCCGGGTGAACCGGACGTCACCCTCGACCATGTCTCGCATGTCTTCGACGTTGTGGCGGAACATCAGCATCCGTTCGATGCCGAACCCGAAGGCGAAGCCGCTGTACTTCTCCGGGTCGACGCCGCAAGCGGTCAGCACCCGCGGGTTGACCATGCCGCAGCCGCCCAGCTCGATCCAGCCCTCGGAGGAGCAGGTGCGGCAGGGCCGGTCCGGGTTGCCGACGGACTCGCCGCGGCAGACGTAGCAGACCATGTCCATCTCGGCGGACGGCTCGGTGAACGGGAAGAAGTTCGGGCGCAGCCGCGTCTTCATGCCCTCGCCGAAGAGCGACTGGACCATGTGGTCCAGGGTGCCCTTGAGGTCGGCCATGGTCAGGCCCTCGTCCACGGCGAGCAGCTCGACCTGGCGGAACACCGGGGTGTGCGTGGCGTCCAGCTCGTCGGTGCGGTAGACCACACCGGGGCAGATCACGTAGACCGGCAGGTCACGCTCGAGCAGGGAGCGGATCTGCACGGGCGAGGTGTGGGTGCGCAGCACCACGCCGGACTCGGTGCCGCCCTCGGGGCCGGCCACGAAGAAGGTGTCGTGCTCGCCGCGGGCCGGGTGGTCCGGGCCGATGTTGAGCGCGTCGAAGTTGAACCACTCGGCCTCGGCCTGCGGGCCCTCGGCGACCTCGTAGCCCATGGCCACGAAGATGTCCTCGATGCGCTCCGAGAGCGTGGTGAGCGGGTGGCGGGCACCGGCCGGCACGCGGTCGAAGGGCAGCGTGACGTCCACGTCCTCCTCGACCAGTACGCGCGCGTCCCGCTCGGCCTCCAGCTCGGCCTGGCGGGCGGCGAGGGCCTTGTTCACGGCGCCCCGGGCCTGGCCGACCAGCTTGCCGGCGGCCGCCTTGGCGTGCGGGGGCAGCGCGCCGATCTCCCGGTTGGCGAGCGCGAGCGGGGAGGTGCCGCCGGTGTGCGCGACCTTGGCCTCCTGGAGCGCGTCGAGGGAGTCCGCGGCGGCGAAGGCGGCGAGCGCCTCGTCCCGCATGCGCTCGATCTCTTCCGGTTTCAACGCCTCGACCTCGACAGGGTCGTACGACTTATTCGGTGCCGACATCTCTTCCCGTGCTTCCGGTTGGCTGGCTGAAGGTCCCCGTCACCGACTCGTGTGGGCCACGTGAGGACGCAAAGGTGCCAAAGGCCGAGTCTAACGGGGTGGAGGTGTACGAATGCGCCCGTGGGTCGCTAGGCGAGATACGCCGGCGCCGCCACGGGCAGCGTAAATCGGAATTCGGCGCCGCCCTGCTGGGCCCGGCCGACCGTGATCGTGCCGCCGTGGGCCTCGACGATGCCCTTGACGATGTACAGCCCGAGGCCCGTGCCGCCGCGCTTGCTGCCCCGCCAGAAGCGGGTGAAGACGCGGTTCATGGACTCCTCCGGGATGCCGGGCCCCTCGTCGCTCACCGTGACCGACGTGCCGGTCTCCTCCCCTTCCCGGGGGGAGGCCGTGGCCGTGATGTCGATGGTGACGGTTCCCTCGCCGTGCCGCACGGCATTTTCGATGAGGTTGCTCAGCACCTGGTCGATCTTGTCGGGGTCGGCCCACAGATCGGGCAGTGGCTGCTCCAGGCGCAGCAGGAAGCGGTCGGCGGGCTGGCCGGCGGCGACGTACGCCTGGATGTGGCGCCCCACGGCGGCGCCGATGTCGACGGGCTGACGCCGCACCTCCAGCCGGCCGGAGTCGATCCGGGAGATGTCCAGCAGCTCGGCGATCAGGCGGGTGACCCGGTCGGCGTCGGCGTCGACGGTCTCCAGCATCAGCCGCTTCTGGTCGTCGGTGAAGCGTTCCCACTTGGCCAGCAGGGTGGCGGTGAAGCCCTTGACCGAGGTGAGCGGGGAGCGCAGTTCGTGGGCGACGGTGGCGATCAGCTCGGCGTGACTGCGCTCGGTACGGCGCCGGGCCTCGGTGTCGCGCAGCTGGACGACGACGCGCTGCACGGGCCCGGTGGGCTCGGTGCGCACATAGCGCACGGTGACGAGCACCTCGTGGCCGCCGGGCAGGAGGAGGTTGCGCTCGGGCTGCCGGGTGCGGATGGCGAGACCGCCGTAGGGGTCGGTCAGCTGCCACCAGCGCCGCCCCTCCAGGTCTTCTAACGGCAGAGCCTTCTCCAGGGTCTGCCCGAGCGCCTGCGCGGCGGGCGTGGCCGTGATCCGCTCGGCGGCCGCGTTGAAGCAGACGACACGGCCGTGCTCGTCGGCGACGACGAGGCCGTCGGGCAGGTCGTCGGGGTCGATGCCGGGCGCGGCGGGATCACCGGGCGGCCGGGGTGCGGGCGCTCGCCGCACATCCCGTGCTCCCGGTGCGCTGCTGGTGCCGACGCTCATCCCCGTATCCCACCTCTCAGGCAGCTGGGCAGCAGGCCCTAGGGCCTGTCACCCTACTAGCTCGCGGTGACGGAGCGGCACCCTCCGGAGGCGCGCTGTGCACGGGCCGACGCATACAGACATACGGCGGCGGCGGTCGCGAGGTTCAGGCTCTCGGCCTTGCCGTGGATGGGGACGCGCACGACGGCGTCGGCGAGGGCCCGGGTCTCCTCCGGCAGGCCCCAGGCCTCGTTGCCGAAGACCCAGGCGGTCGGCCCGCCCATGCTGCCCTTGTCGAGCTCCTCGTCGAGGTCGCGGTCCCCGGCACCGTCGGCGGCGAGGATCCGCACGCCGGCCGCCTTGAGCCCGTCGATGGCCTGCTCGACGGGGACACCGACGGCGACCGGCAGGTGGAAGAGGGAGCCGACGGAGGCGCGCACGGCCTTGGGGTTGTACAGGTCGACGGAGGCGTCGGTGAGGACGACCGCCTCGGCGCCGGCGGCGTCGGCGCAGCGCAGCACGGTCCCGGCGTTGCCGGGGTCGCGTACGTGGGCCAGCACGGCGACGAGCCGGGGCCGGCCGCGGAGGATCTCCTCGAAGGGGGTGTCGAGGAACCGGCACACGCCGACGAGCCCCTGCGGGGTCACGGTGGTGGAGATGTCCTCGATGACCTGCTCGGCGGCGAGGTGGATACGGGCGCCGGCGGTGCGGGCCTCGCCGATGATGTCGGCGTAGCGTTCCGCGGCCTCGACCGTGGCGAACAGCTCGACCAGCGTGTCCGCGTGCCCGGCCGCCTCCCGCACGGCCTGCGGCCCCTCGGCGAGAAACAGCCGCTCCTTCCCCCGGAAGTTCCGCTTCGCCAGCCGCCGAGCGGCGAGGACACGGGGGGACCGCGGAGAGATCAGCTCAGGGCTGACGGGAGGCATGCTTCTTCACCTTCAGGAAGTGTGCGGTGGTTCTCGGACCGCGGCACCCCGGCCGACCCAGGGGCGCGGGGAACTGCGCGACCAGCCACGACGGACCCGCAGCCGAACGACGACAGAGCCGACCCAACGACAGGACCCGCAGGCTTCTCGGCCTGCGGGTCCTGCAACGAACGGCTAAAGCCAGCGCGGCGTCACGCGGCCTTCGGCGCGTTGACGTCCGACGGCAGCGCCTTCTGCGCCACCTCGACCAGCGCGGCGAACGCGTTGGCGTCGTTCACGGCCAGCTCGGCCAGGATCTTGCGGTCGACCTCGATGTTCGCGGCCTTCAGACCCTGGATGAAGCGGTTGTAGGTGATGCCGTTGGCGCGGGCAGCGGCGTTGATGCGCTGGATCCACAGCTGGCGGAAGTCACCCTTGCGCTTCTTGCGGTCGTTGTAGTTGTAGACCAGCGAGTGGGTGACCTGCTCCTTGGCCTTGCGGTACAGGCGCGAACGCTGACCGCGGTAGCCGGAGGCCTGCTCGAGGATCGCCCGGCGCTTCTTGTGGGCGTTGACTGCCCGCTTGACGCGTGCCACTTGTTAACTCCTTGTAGCGGGGCCGTGGGTGTCCTCACACGGCCCGGAATCGATTGGGTCCCGGTTGAGCCGTACGGCGCTCAGTGGCGCCCGTACGTCACTTGCCGAGAAGCTTCTTGATCTTCGCGGCGTCGCCCGGGGCCATCTCGGCGTTGCCGGTGAGGCGACGCGTCACGCGGGACGACTTGTGCTCGAGCAGGTGGCGCTTGCCGGCGCGCTCACGGAGCACCTTGCCGGAGCCGGTGACCTTGAAGCGCTTGCTGGCACCGCTGTGCGACTTGTTCTTCGGCATAGCGCCGTTATCTCCTCGTCGGTGGCGCTCCGGTGCCCGGTTGCGAAAACCGGGCACGGTGGAGCGTCGCTCTTGTTTCGGTTACATCCTCGGGGACGTGTGTCCCCCGGGATCACGCCTCGGCGGAAGCCTCGGCAGGGGCCTCGTCGGGGGCCTCCGCCTGGGTCTCGGCGTTGACGGCGTCCGGGTCGGCCGCGTTCTGCGACTTGCCCGGGTTCGCCTTCGCCTCGGCCTTGCGGGCCTCCTGCGCCTGGCGGGCCTCGGCCATCGCCTCGGTCTTCTTCTTGTGCGGACCGAGAACCATGATCATGTTGCGGCCGTCCTGCTTCGGGTTCGACTCGACGAAACCGAGGTCCTGGACGTCCTCCGCGAGGCGCTGCAGCAGCCGGTAGCCCAGCTCGGGCCGGGACTGCTCGCGACCACGGAACATGATCGTGATCTTGACCTTGTCGCCCTGCTTGAGGAACCGGACGACGTGACCCTTCTTGGTGTCATAGTCGTGCGGGTCGATCTTCGGCCGGAGCTTCATCTCCTTGATGACCGTGTGCGCCTGGTTCTTGCGCGCCTCACGGGCCTTCATGGCCGACTCGTACTTGAACTTCCCGTAGTCCATGAGCTTGCACACGGGCGGACGGGCGTTCGCCGCTACCTCAACCAGGTCGAGGTCGTACTCCTGAGCAAGCTCCAGTGCCTTCGCGAGCGGCACGATGCCGACCTGCTCGCCACTGGGACCGACAAGTCGCACCTCGGGAACGCGAATCCGGTCGTTGATGCGGGGCTCGGCGCTGATGGATCCTCCTCGGTTAGCACCACACGGCAGTCTGGCGGACAGCCGCGTATGTCTGTGTGTGAGACCTAACCGCGCCGAAGCAGAAAAAATGCCCCGGACGATCACAGGCGGGGCTCCTCGCACTACCGGAGCACCGCCGCGGTGACCGCGGGGCGCACTATCGGGCGGCTCCATCGTCCGTACGGAACGATGGTGGCCGCCTGACCGGATGACCCGCCGTCCCGGAGGGCGGTCGGGTGGGAGTTCGGAGCCTCCACTTGTGGGCCGTACACTCCGGTGCTGCTCGAATGGGGTGTCCGGCCGGTCGTCACACAAGGTTAGCAGCTACCCGGGGGTGGTGCGAACCGCCGTGGTCCGGGGCCTATCGTGTGGGACATGAGTGACACCCCTCCTGAGTCCACCGAACCGTCCGAGGCTCCCGACTTCGACGCCATGACCCGCGACATCGCCGAGGTCCCCGCCGTCGAGGTGATCGTGACGGTCGCCGTCAACCTGATGAGCGCCGCCGCCGTGAAGCTCGGCCTGACGGAGGAGGGTGACAAGCACAAGGACCTGGACGAGGCCCGCAAGCTGGTGCACGCCCTCGCCGGTCTGCTCGACGCGTCCACGACCGAGATCAGCTCCTTCCACGCGGCGCCGCTGCGCGACGGTCTGAAGTCGCTGCAGCTGGCCTTCCGCGAGGCGTCGATCGTCCCGGACGAGCCGGGCCAGGGTCCGGGCGAGAAGTACACCGGCCCGGTCTACGGCTAGCAGCTCACCCGCGTACGTACAGGGGCTCGCCCGGAGGCGTGACCTCGGCCGGCAGGACTGCCAGGTCGAGGCCGCGCACCAGGCGGGCCCTCAGCGTTTCGTCGGCGGCCAGCCGCCCGGCGACGGCGCGGGCGGTCTCGGCGGGCGCGGCGGCCGGGTCGAGGACGAGGGCGAGGGTGCCGTCGGCCTGGCCGGGGCCGAGGTGGGCGCGCAGCACGGCCGGCTCCGCCGCCACCGCCGTGCGCACGGCGTCGAGCACCGCCGGGTCGGTGAGCGGGTCGGTGCTGGTGCGGCCCTCGGCGAGCGCGAGCAGCGCGGGGCCGGTCAGCTCGAACGGCACGGGGCCGGCCAGGTCCAGCACGACCGTGTCGGCCTTCTCGTGCGCGGCGGCCTGCAACGCCTGGTGCAGGGGCACGGCGACGGGCCGGGCCGCCGGGTCCCAGCGGGCCAGGGAGTCGGTGGAGGTGAAGGCGGGCAGCGCGGTCCGGCCGCCGGCCTTCAGGGTCGGCACGGCCATGTCGGAGGTCTTCTCGCGGCGCAGACCGTTCTCGTCCTCCTCGACCTCGCCCAGCACGGCCACCACCGGGACGAGCAGCCGGGCGCCCTTGAGTGCGGCAAGGACGGGCGCGACGGCCGTGCGGTCCTCGGCCCAGGCGGCGAGCGCGGCGCTCAGCCGGGGGTCGGCGGAGCCGTCGTCGTCGGAGAAGCCGGGGTCGGGAATGTTCTTGTTCGCCACGGCCTCGACCCTACGCGGTGGGGCAGGGCGGCGTTCACAGGGCGTCGTACTCCTCGCGCCGGCCCCGCCCGTGGTACTGCTCGCGCCGCCCCCGCCACAGGACGACGGCCGCGACCAGCAGGACGCCGCCGGCGCTGCCCGCGAGCGGGGCCGCCCAGTCGCTGGTGTCGTCGTCCTCGCGGGCGGCCTCGGGGCCGTCGCCGAAGTACTTCTCGCCGTAGGCCGCCGAGCGAAGGCCCTGCGGCTCCAGGCGGGCGGCCGCCTTGATCGCGGCGGCCGGGTCGACGAACCCGAAGCCGCGGGAGTCGTCGTGGCCGCCGACGGGAGCGTTGCGGGCGGTCTGCTCCAGCAGCTGCTTGATCTGCGCCGGGGTGAGACCCGGGTGGGCGGCCTTGATCAGGGCGACGCAGCCGGAGACGAACGCGGAGGCCGCGGAGGTGCCCCAGCCCTGGTAGTAGCGGTGGTCGGGGTCGGCGATCACGATGTCGACGCCGGGGGCGCTGACGGTGGCGTACCAGCGGCGGGTGGAGAAGGAGGCGCGGGTGCCGAAGCGGTCGACGGCGGTGGCGGCGATGACGCCGGGGTAGGCCGCCGGGTAGGAGATGTGGTCGCCCTTCTCGCCGCCGTTGCCGGCCGAGGCGACGACGACGGCGCCCTTCTTCAGCGCGTACTGGACGGCCTCGTCCTCGCCGGCCTCGGGGTGCGCGGAGGCGGAGTCGTCGCCGAGGGAGAGGTTGATGACGTCGGCGCCGTGGTCGGCGGCCCAGCGGATGCCGTCGGCGAGGGCGTTGCCGCGGGTGCGGCGGGCCCGGTCGCGGTCGGGGTCGCTGTCCTCCAGGATCACGCGCACGGGCAGGATCCGTGCCTTCGGCGCGATGCCCATGACGCCGTCGGCGCCGCCGGGGCCGTGGCCGTGCCCGGCGATGATCGAGGCCATCGCGGTGCCGTGCCGGGCCCAGGGCCGCTGGCCCTCCCGCGCGCCGAAGCCGACGAGGTCGGCGCCGGTCAGGACGTTGCCGGCGAGGTCGGGGTGGTCGGCCTCGACGCCGGTGTCCAGGACGGCGACGGTGACGCCCTCGCCGCGGGTGGTGCGCCAGATCTGCTGGGCGTGCAGGGCGTCCAGGGCCCACTGCTGGCCCCGTATGCCGTCCGCCTGTGCGGGGGCGGCGGGCAGCAGCGCGAGGGAACCGGCGAGCAGACAGGCCAGCAGCCCCGTGCGGCCCGCGCGCCGGGCGGTGGCGGGGCGGTTCATGACGACGTCTCCGTGGGCGGGTTCGCGCTGCGGCGCAGGTTCTTCTCGATGCGGTCGGCCAGGCCCTCCGCCTCGTTGCCGAGGCCGGCCTGGACGGGGGCGGTGGTGGCGCCGGACGCGGTGGCCGGGGCGGGCTGCGGGGCGTCCACGGTGCGGCCGTCGGCCCAGCCGGAGACGGCGTAGACGACGAGGGGGGCGTCGGTGAGCACGGTGATCGTCCACGCGGCGCGCTGCCGGTCGCCGAAGCGGGCGGCCGGGGTGCCGGCGGTCGCGTAGGGGCGGGGCATCAGATCGGGGCGGGTGCCGAGGCCCTCGGTGCGGAAGCGGGCGCTCAGTGCCCGCATGCCGGCCGGGTCGGCCTTGGTGAACAGCAGGCCGACGGTGGTGACGTGGCTCTCGGTGGCGTCGGTGTACGTGGCGCGCAGCAGGCGGGCGCAGCCGACGGGGGCGAGGGCCTCCTGCAGCAGCGGGTCGAAGGCGTCGGCGCAGCCGCCGTCGGGGGCGACGGCGATCCGGGTCCAGGTGCGGTCGGCTCCGCCGGGGCCCGCGCCCGGGCCGGACACGGTGGGCGGGAAGAGCTGGTCGACGGGGACGTTGTGCCACAGGCCGGCGGTCGCGGTGAACGTGCCGGCCTTCCCGGAGTCGTCCGAGTCGCCGGTCAGCCACGCCCCGGTGACGGCCCCGCCGATGAGCCCGAGGCCGAGGACCAGACACACGGCGGCCGCGACGGTGTGGCGCCGCATCCGCGCGGGTCCGGGGGCGGACCGGTCGTCGAAGAACTCGGGCTGCCCGAACGACACCCTCGGCCGCGCCGGTCCGCCGGTGGTCCAGGACAGGGCGGGGTCGGGCGAGGGGGTGCCGGTGGCGGCGAGGTCCGGGCGGCTGCCGGGGGTGGCGGACGGGGGACGGCCGGGTGTGCCGCCGGGCGGGGCCGGGTCCGGCGAACCGCCACCCCGCGCTCCGAAGGCGGCGGAGGTGTCGGGGCTGCCGGCCGGGCCGGGGACGCGTGGGGCGCGGCCCACGGCCGGCCGGGAGTCGGGGCCGGATCCGGGGCGGTCCGGGCCGGGGCGGTCGGGGCCGGGGCGGTCCCCGCGGTACGCCGCCGACGCGCCGCCGTCACCGAGGCGGGCCTGTGCCGCGCGCGCACCGGGCCGGGGCGGGAGCCCGGCGGAGCCGACGGCCGGACCGGCCGTGACGGAAGCGGCACGCGAAGCCGAAACGGAATCCCCCGCCAGGTCGTCGGCGGCGGGGATGGGACGCAGCCGGGCGGTCGTCTCCGCCGGGGTCTCCGCCGGCTCGGACCCGCCCGGGCGCAGGCCGGTTATGCCCCGGCCGACGGTCGGCGGGCCGTCGGGGAAGCGGGCGGACGCGGGGGGCGGCGGCGGGTCGTCCGGGAAACGGGCCGACGCCGGTGGCGGCGGAGCGTCCTGGTCGGCGTCGGCGGGCCTACCGGGCCGCAGCAGCGGAAAGCGCGGCGAGGCCCCTGCGGGACGGGCCGATCCAGGGCCGGCAGGACCAGAAGCGGAACCGGAGTCGGGGCTCGAAGCGGACGGGGAGGCGGAACCGGTCGTGGGGCCCGTTCCGCCGGCTGTCGGGCGGTCCGGCCGGGGTCGGGCGCCGTGGCGTGCCTCCGTGCTCATGCACCCCCCGTTTCCTCGGCCCCGGACCATCGCTTCGCCTGCGCTGCGCGTCACTCTACGGGTTGGAACCGGCCGGACGGGAACCTGTCCGGGGAGCCCGGGGCATCTGCCCGGAACGTCCCCCTACCCTGCGGTAATCCGGTCTGGCAGGCTGCCGTCATGACTGCGCGCGCCGCCGACCGGGCCCGTTACGACCGGGCCACCGCCCATCTCGACGCCCCCGTGGCCATCGTGGACCTGGACGCCTTCGACGCCAACGCGGACGATCTGGTCCGCCGTGCGGGAGGCAAGCCGATCCGGGTCGCGAGCAAGTCCGTGCGCTGCCGGGCGCTGCTGGAACGCGTCCTGTCGAAGGACGGTTTCCGCGGCGTCATGTCGTTCACGCTCGCCGAGTCCCTGTGGCTCGCGCGCTCCGGCTTCGACGACGTCCTGCTCGCCTACCCGTCCGCCGACCGCGCCCGTTTCGCCGAGCTCGCCGCCGATCCCAAGCTGGCGGCCGCGGTGACCGTGATGGTCGACGACGTGGCGCAGCTCGACCTGATCGACGCCGCACGCGGTGACGGGCGGGAAGTGGTGCGTGTCTGCCTGGAGTTGGACACCTCGCTGCGGCTCCTCGGCGGCCGGGTCCGGGTCGGCGCCCTGCGCTCCCCGTTGCACTCCCCCGCCCAGGTGGCCGACCTGGCGCGCGCGGTGACCCGCCGGCCGGGCTTCAAGGTCGTCGGGCTCATGGCGTACGAGGGGCATGTCGCCGGGGTCGGCGACGCGGTCGCGGGGCGGCCGCTGCGCTCGCGGGCGATCCGGCTGATGCAGGCCGCCGCCCGCCGTGAACTGGCCGAGCGGCGCGCCGCGGTGGTGCGCGCGCTGCGCGCCCTGGTGCCGGACCTGGAGTACGTCAACGGCGGTGGCACCGGCAGCGTGCAGCACACGGCCGCCGAGGACGCCGTCACGGAGATCGCGGCCGGGTCGGGGCTGTACGTGCCGCGCCTCTTCGACAACTACACGTCGTTCAGCGGCCGTCCGGCCGCGCTGTTCGCGCAGCCGGTGGTGCGCCGGCCGGGCGTGGGCGTGGTGACCGTGCTGGGCGGCGGCTACCCGGCCTCCGGCGCGGCCGGACCGGACCGGCTGCCGGTGCCGTATCTGCCCGAGGGTCTGCGGTACGACCCGCAGGAGGGGCCCGGCGAGGTGCAGACGCCGCTGCTCGGCTCGCCGGCCGACGACCTGCTGATCGGCGACAAGGTGTGGTTCCGGCACGCCAAGGCCGGCGAGATGTGCGAGCGGTTCGACGCGCTGCATCTGGTCGAGGGCGACCGCGTCACCGCGACCGTGCCGACCTACCGGGGCGAGGGTCACACGTTCCTGTGACGGATCGGCTGCTCACCGGGTGGGGCCGATGCTGCTGCCCACACCGCCGCCGGTGGCCGCGTCGCCGACGGGCCGGATGCCCCGGGTGATGCGGTCCATGTCGGTGAGCGGCGGCCCGTCCTGGCCGGCGTCGAAGACGTAGCGCACGACGACGGGTGCCTCGGTGCCGGTGCTGGACGGGAAGACGAGGGACTGGACGTAGCCGCCGGGCCCCTTGGCGGCGGTGACGTGCCAGCGCACGTAGTACCCGGCGCGGCCCGCCACGGCCACCGTGCCCTGGCCCACGACCTGATGGCCGGTCATCCCGCCGAACGGACGCCGGTTCAGGGTGTCCTCGTCGAAGGCCAGCCCGGCCGCCTCGCTGATGTCCGCCTTCGCCAGCGCCTCCGGTGAGGTCTGGCCGGTGGAGGTCGCGGTGTGGGTGGTGACCAGGCCGTGGCGGCACATCCCGGGGTCGCCGGGGCAGTCGTAGGTGCCGTCCGTGGTCATGACGACGGAGTCGTCGGCGACGAACTCGGGCCGCACCCAGCCGGCCGGCATGGTCAGGGTGATGCCGTTGAGCTGGTCGACGACGACGGACGGGTCACCGGTGGGCGAGGCGGAGGACGGCTCGGGGGTGGTCGGCCGGCCCGTCGCCGTGGCGGGGGTCGGGGCGGGCCGCGGGGTCGTCCCGGCGGTGGGGTCGGCGCCGTCGTCGCCCTGGCCCAGCAGGAGCGCGCCGGTGGCGATCGCGGCGACCAGCACGGTCCCGGCGACGGTGAGCGCGACGGCCTTGGCCCGTGACGGGGAGGCCGCTCGCTGCGGGACCGTCGCCGGCTGCTGCGGGAACATCGCCGGTGACGCCGGGAACGCCGGCGGCTGCGCCGTGACCGGCTGGTGCAGGGGCACGGTCGGGGGCGCCGGGGCCGGGCGGGTGCGCCGGTGCTCGGTCCAGGCCGTGCCGTCCCACCAGCGCTCCAGGTGCTCGGCCGTCGGGTCCGGGTACCAGCCGGGCGGGGGCGTCATGCTCATCCGGGCACTGTAGGGCCCGGCCCGCCGGTCAGTACACGGTGTCCCGCTGGTCGGGCACCACCGACCCGTCGTCCCGCAGCACCGGTCCCGCCGTGCCGTCGGGCGCCGTGTACGCGGTCGTCGCGCACGGGTAGGCGGTGCCGCGGCGGGGCAGCGGCTCGAGGAACATCGGGTTGACCAGCCAGTGCCCGTCGGCGTCGTCGTAGGCCCTGCACATCAGTTCCGGCTTGTTGCGGTTGATCACGAGGTGCACGGCGGTCGCGTCGGCCACGAAGGCGACGTCCGTGTCGGCGTCTCCGGCGGCGATCGCGGGGCGCTGCCGCCAGGGCAGGCGCTGCCAGGCGGCGGGGCCGTGGACGCCGTAGATCTCCTGGTTGACGAAGCAGCGTTTGCCGTCGATGTACGGGATCACCGCCCCGCGGGTCGCCGGGACGCCGCCGCATCCCTCGGTCCGGGGGGTGATGCGTCCGTGGGCGTCGAGGACGGAGCGGATGGCGATGGTGTGCGCGGCGTCGAGGCCCACGCCGCGGGACCAGACCTCGGTGATCGGTTCGGAGCCCGCGGAGACGATGTAGACGTCGAAGCCGGCCCGCCGCAGGGTGCGGACGAGGTCGCGCTGCTGGTCGTAGTAGCGGACGTAGGCGGGCAGGGTGTGGGTGCCGACGCGGCGGGTGGTGCCGACGGGGGCGGCGAGGGCCTCGCGACGGGCGGCGTCGGCGTAGGCGGCGAGGTCGGCCGGGGTGCGGCCGGTGAACAGCTGTGGCACCCAGGCGTACTGCGGCACGGTGCGCCGGTGGTTCCAGCTGCCGGCGAAGGCCGCCGCGCCGCTCATGGTGGTGGCGTTCTCCCGGATCTGGAGGATCTCGTCGGCGCAGGGTGCGTCGGCCGAGGTCGGCAGCGGTGTGCCGGGCGCGCCGGGGCCGCAGGCGCGGGTCAGGGCGCGGTCGGCGGCGTCCGTGAGCCAGGCGCTGATGTCCGTCCAGCGGGCCGGGCGCAGCAGCCGGTCGTGGCGCAGCGCCCAGGAGAGGGTGGCGTCGGTGACGTCGTTCTTGACGACGGTGTTGTCCCAGTCGAACACGGCGACCGGGCGGGGGCGGCCGGGCCGGCCGGCGCAGGTGCCGCGTTGGTCGATCGCCTGCTGGAGGTGGGCGCGGTTGTCGCCGTACCAGGTGGTGGTGAGGCGGGGGCAGGCGGCGCGGCCGTCCACGGGGGCGGCGGGACGGGCGGCGGGCGCGGCCGCCAGGACGGCGGCCGCGGCCAGGGTCCACGCGAGGAGCTGTCGCATACGCCCGGACCGTACCGTTTCCCTCCTACAGGGGCGCGGCGTACGCGCGGGAGTCCTCGGCGAACAGCTCCGTCGGCAGCGGGGTGTCGACCGGCCCGGGGCACCGCGCGTCGACGCGGATGCCCTCGCGGGCGAACGGCACGCCGAGTTCGCGGGACATGGCGAGCCCGCCGCCCCTGAAGGCGGTGCGGCTGATACGCGAGGTCACCCGGGCCTCACATGCGTTCGAAGGAGCGGCGCAGCTCCCAGTCGGTGACGGCGGCGTCGAAGGCGTCGAGTTCGACGCGGGCCATGGTGCGGTAGTGCGCGACCACCTCGTCGCCGAAGGCGGCCTTGGCCAAGGGGCTGTTCTCCCACAGTCCGGCGGCTTCGCGGAGGGTGGCCGGGACGTGCGCGAAGTCGGCTGCGTAGGCGTTGCCGGGGCAGGGCTCGGGCAGTTCGAGCTTCTGCTCGATGCCGTGCAGGCCGGCCGCGATCATCCCGGCCACCGCGAGGTGCGGATTGACGTCCCCGCCGGGCAGACGGTTCTCGAAGCGCAGGGAGCTGCCATGGCCGACGACGCGCAGGGCGCAGGTGCGGTTGTCGTGCCCCCAGGCGACGGCGGTGGGGGCGAAGGAGCCCGGCTGGAACCGCTTGTAGCTGTTGATGTTCGGCGCGTACAGCAGCGAGAACTCGCGCAGCGCCGCGAGCTGCCCGGCCAGGAAGTGCCGCATGACGTCGGACATCCCGCCGCCGTCCGCGGCCATGACGCTGCGGCCACCGGTGTCGGCGAGGGAGAGGTGGATGTGGCAGGAGTTGCCCTCGCGCTCGTTGTACTTGGCCATGAAGGTGAGCGAGACACCCTCCTGGGCGGCGATCTCCTTGGCGCCTGTCTTGTAGATCGCGTGCTGGTCGCAGGTGGTCAGGGCCTCGGTGTAGCGGAAGGCGATCTCGTGCTGGCCGGGATTGCACTCGCCCTTGGCGGACTCGACGGTCAGCCCGGCGCCGGCCATCTCGTTGCGGATACGGCGCAGCAGGGGCTCGATGCGTCCGGTGCCGAGGATCGAGTAGTCGACGTTGTACTGGTTGACGGGGGTCAGACCCCGGTAGCCGGAGTCCCAGGCCTGCTCGTAGGTGTCGCGGAAGACGATGAACTCCAGCTCGGTGCCGACCTGCGCGGTGTAGCCCAGCGCGGCGAGCCGCTCGAGCTGGCGGCGCAGGATCTGCCGGGGCGCGGCGGCGACGGGCGAGCCGTCCTCCCAGGCGAGGTCGGCGATCAGCAGGGCGGTCCCGGGGTGCCAGGGGATACGGCGCAGCGTCCGCAGGTCGGGACGCAGGGCGAAGTCGCCGTAGCCCCGGTCCCAGGAGGACATGGCGTATCCCTCGACGGTGTTCATGTCCGCGTCGACGGCGAGGAGGTAGGCGCAGCCCTCGGTGCCGTGATGGAGGACCTCGTCGAGGAAGAAGCGGGCGGCGAACCGCTTGCCCTGGAGCCGGCCCTGCATGTCGGGGAAGGCCAGGACGACGGTGTCGATCTCACCGCTCGCGACGAGGGCGTGCAGCTCCTCGACGCTCAGCGGGGGTGTGCGGTCTGCCACGGGAGAGCCTCCTCGGGCTGCTGCGGCGTTCTCGTGCGGCACCGGAAGCCATAAGGTATTGCTGTTGACCTTTGCTTGGGAAGGGGACGCGGCGGGATGGCGCGGACGGAGGGGGAGAGCGGGCCGGCCGGGGCGGCGGACCGGCTCACGCCGCTGCTGCGGCCGGTGCGGGCGGGCAACGGCTTCGAGGAGGCGCTGGAGCAGATCCTCCAGGTGGTCCGGCTCGGGCTCGTGCCGACCGGCGGGCGGCTGCCCGCGGAGCGGGAGCTGGCGGAGCGGCTCGGGATCAGCCGGGTGACGCTGCGCGAGGTGCTGAAGGTCCTCCAGGACCAGGGGCTCGTGGAGGCCCGGCGCGGCCGCTACGGCGGAACGTTTGTGCTGCCGCGCCCGCAGATGGCGGACGCCGGCGGCGAGGACGAGCTGCGCCGCCGGATCGCCGAGGTCGACATCGAGGACGTGCTGCGGTTCCGGGAGGTGCTGGAGGTGGGCGCGGCGGGCCTGTGCGCCCAGCACGGGCTGACGCCGGACCGGGCGGAGCGGCTGCGGGAGGCGCTGGCGGCCACGCAGGACGCGCCGCTGGCCGACTACCGCCGCCGCGACACCCTGCTCCACCTCACCCTGGCCGAGCTGAGCGGCTCGGCCACGCTCACGGCGCAGTACGCGGCGGTACGGGCCACGGTGAACGACCTGCTGGACTGCATCCCGCTGCTGGTGCGCAACCTGGAACACTCCCAGCGCCAGCACACGGCCCTGGTCGAAGCGGTCCTGGACGGCGACGCGGACGGCGCCCGCGAAATGATGCGCGAACACTGCGCGGGCACGGCGGCGCTGCTGCGGGGCTTCTTGGCGTAGGGAGGCGACGGAGGCGGGCAGGGGGCGCGTGCCTGCGGCGGGGCGGGTCGCCTCCGGCGGGGTCGCCTCCAGCGGGGCCGGGTCGCCTCCAGCAGCGGCAGGCCGCTTCCGGCAGGGGCGGGTCGCCGCCGGCGGGGGGCGGGGTCGTCTCCGACGGAGCCGGGTCGCCTCCAGCGGGAGCAGGCCGCCTCCGGCAGGGGCAGGCCGCCTCCGCCGGGACCAGGCCGCCTCCGGCAGGGACAGGCCTCCAGTGAGGGCGGGTCGCCTCCAGCGGGAGCAGGCCGCCGCCAGCGAGGGCAGGCCGCCGCCAACGGGGCCGGATCGCCTCCGGCATGGGCAGGCCGCCGCCGCCGGGAGCAGGCCGCCTCCGGCAGGGGCAGGCCGCCTTCGGCGAGGGCGCCTTCAGCCGGGGCGGGAGGCAAAGGTTCAGGCGCGGGCCATTGCGGGTCCCCTGGGCGCGGTGCGGGGCACCCCCGGCCCACGGGACCAGGGGCGCGGCCCCGGCGCCGTGGCCGAGGGGGCCGTGACCCTGGCCCGGCTGTGTCAGGTGTGCGCGTCTTCCTGTCGGGACGGTGCGCGGGTCAGGGAGAGCAGGTCGCGTGCCGGTCCCGCCGGCCGGTGGCCCGTCGGCCAGACCGCCCGCAGGGCCCGCGCCAGCGCCACGCCCTCCACCGGCACCCGCACCAGGCGCCGCGACGCCAGCTCCTCCCCCACCACCAGCTCGCTCAGCACCGCCGGCCCCGCCCCGCTCACCGCCGCCGCCTTCACCGCGGTCGTCGAGGACAACTCGATCAGCGGCACCGCGGGCGAGCCCAGCGCGGCGTCCAGCACCTGCCGCGTCCCCGAGCCCGTCTCGCGCAGGATCAGGGGGGTCGCCGCCAGTTCCTCGGCCGAGACGGCTCCTCGCCGGCGCCGCGCCCAGGGGTGTCCGGGAGCGGTGACCACGATCAGCCGGTCGCGGGCGATGACCGCGGAGTCCAGTCCGCCGGGCAGCGTCAGCCCCTCCACGAACCCGAGGTCGGCCTCCCCCGCCAGCAGCCGCTCCGCGACCACCGCGGAGTTCCCGGCGAGCAGCGACACCGCCGTGTCCGGCCGCCGCGTGCGCAGCGCGATCAGCCAGCCGGGCAGCAGATACTCGGCGATGGTCATGCTCGCCGCGACCCGCAGCCGCGAGTCCCGCCGGTCCCGCAGCGCCTGCGCGCCCACGTCGAAAGCCTCCGCGGCCTCCACGACCCGCCGCGCCCAGTCCGTCACCAGCGCCCCGGCGTCCGTCAGCCGCGACCCGCGCGGCGAGCGGTCCACCAGCCCCACGCCCAGCTGCCGTTCCATGGAGCGGATACGGCTGCTCGCGGCGGGCTGGGTGATGCCCAGCTCCCGCGCGGCGGCGCCGAGGCTGCCCAGCCGTGCCACGGCCAGCAGCAGCTCCAGCGCGCCGAGATCCGGTACCCGGTGTGCCAGCGATCCGCCCGCCGCCTGGGCCCCGCTCTCCCTCCCGCTCACCTCTGCCATAAACCCAGCTTATGCCCTCATAGGTACATCCTCCCTGGTGGGGGCCGCCCGCTCACGGCACGGTGGTCTCATGATCACCGCAGTCCGGCATCTCGGGCCCAACTGGTACGCCACCGTCATGGGCACCGCCGTCCTCGCCACGGCCGGCGTCGCCCTCCCCGTCCACGTCCCGGGCCTGCGCACGGCCTGCACGGTGCTGTGGGCCCTCGCCCTGGCGCTGCTGTTGTTCCTGCTCGGTGCCCGCGCCCTGCACTGGCGTCACCACCGCGACCAGGCCCGCGCCCATCTGCTGGACGCGGCCATGGCCCCCTTCTACGGCTGCCTCGCGATGGCCCTGCTCTCCGTCGGCGCCGGCGCCCTGGCGGTGGGACGCCCCTGGATCGGGACGACGGCCGCGGTCGCCCTGGACACCGTGCTGTTCACCGCCGGTACGGCCGTCGCGCTCGCGGCCGCCGTCACCGTGCCGTACCTCATGGCCGTACGCCATCGGGTGACGGTGCCGGAGGCCACGCCGGTGTGGCTGCTGCCGCTGGTGGGGCCGATGGTGGCGGCCGCGGCCGGACCGCCGCTGGTTCCGCACCTGCCGCCCGGGCAGCCGCGCGAGACCCTGCTCCTCGCCTGTGTCGCCCTGTTCGGCCTGAGCCTGCTGGCGGTCCTGCTGGTGCTGCCGCTGCTGTTCGCCCGCACGATCGGCGGGCCGCTGCCGCTCGCGCTCACCCCGACGCTGTTCCTGGTGCTGGGGCCGCTCGGCCAGTCCACCACCGCGGTGGGAAAGTTCGCCGACGCCGCACCGGCGGTGATGCCGGGGCCGGCCGGCACGGGCTTCGAGGTGTTCGCCGTGCTGTACGGCGTGCCGGTGACGGGGTTCGCGCTGCTGTGGCTGTGTCTGGCGGGCGCCCATGTGGTGCGGGCCCGGCGGCGCGGCATGGGGTTCACGATGAGCTGGTGGGCGTTCACCTTCCCCGTCGGCACGTGTGTCACGGGCGCCGAGGCGCTGGGCCGGCACACCGGGCTCGTCGCCTTCGACGCCCTCGCTGCCGGCCTGTACACCCTGCTGATCGCCGGCTGGCTCGCCGCCGCCGCGGGCACGGTACGGGGACTGCTCAGCGGTGAGCTGCTGCGAGGGCCGCGCCCAGCACCCGCGGCGCCTCGGCCAGTGACGGCCCGTACCACGTCAGGTGCCGCCCGCTGACCAGCGCACAGGGCAGACCGGCGAAGGCCTCGGGCCCGTCGTCGGCGGTGAAGCGGTACGGCTCGTCCGGGAGGACGACGACATCCGGGCCCGCCGCCCGCAGTTCCTCCAGCGGCACGCGCGGGTAGCGCTCCGCGTGCCCGGCGTACAGCTGGTCGACGCCGAGCCGGGCCAGGACGTCCCCGGCGAAGGTGTCGCGGCCCAGCACCATCCACGGCCTGCGCCAGATCGGCACCACGGCGCTCCGGCGTCCGGCCGCCTCCGGGAGGGTGGCCCAGGCCGCCTCGGCCTCGTCCAGCCAGCGCGGCCGGTTCCGTACTCCACAGGCGCCGACGACCCGGTCCAGTTCCCGGAAGGCCTGCGGCACCGAGCGCACCTCGGTGACCAGCACCTCGACGCCCGCGGCGCGCAGTGCGTCGAGGTCGGCGGCGCGGTTCTCCTCCTCGTTGGCGACGACCAGATCGGGGGCGAGGTCGAGCACGCGGTCGGTTGTGGGGTTCTTGGTGCCGCCGACGCGTACGACGTCCAGGCCCGCGGGGTGGGTGCACCAGTCGGTGGCGCCGACCAGGACGCCGGGCGCGGAGGCGGCGACGGCCTCCGTCAGCGAGGGCACCAGCGAGACGACCCTCACCGGCGTGGCCGGTCCCGTACGGCCTCGATGTGCTCGGCGACGGCGACGACGATCAGGCGGGTGTCGGGCACCGTCGCCCGCCAGCGGTGCCGCACCCCGCCGGTCAGGTACAGGGTGTCGCCGCGGCCGAGCCGGTAGGCGCGGCCCTCGGCCTCGATCTCGACGGCGCCGTCGGCGACGTACATCAACTGGTCGTTGCGGTACTGGAACTCGCGGCCGGCGTCGTGGTCGCCGAGGAACTCCGAGGCGTGCATCTGGTGGTGCCCGCGCACCAGGGACCGCACCTGCGGCACCGGCCCGGGTTCGAGGTCCTCGGCGCGTACGACGTCGACGCTGCACGCCGGGTCCGCGGCGGCGAGCAGTTCGACCGCGGTGGTGCGCAGGGCGTCGGCCACCTTCTCCAGGGAGCCGCGGCTGGGCCGCGCCCTGTCGTTCTCGACCTGGCTGAGGAAGGGCACCGACAGGCCGCTGCGCTCGGCCACGACGGCGAGGGTCAGGTCCAGGGCACGGCGACGGCGCCGCACGGCCGCGCCGACCCGCAGGGGCTGCTCTTTGTGGTCGCCCATCGCTCCGGCTCCCTCCTTCGCTCGTCGTCCCGATCGTCGCGCCGCTCGGTGCGTTCCGGTCGGCGGGTGCAGGTTCTGTTTGAGTTCTCTGCACCCTACGCATGTTCGGCAAACCGTTTCATGCGGCCGTCACAACGAAGACACACGGGGTGGGCTCCGACCTGATGGTTCGCGCCAGTTGATCACCTGCCCGGGCGGTCGGCTGATGGGGCGTTCGGCGTACCGCGAGGCCCGTGTCATGTTCAATGCGGTGGCCGTCCCGGGTGTTCCCGCATCCGGGAGCCGGGTTCTGGCGGTGGCGTGGCGCTGTGTGGTTGGCCGGATCCATTCGGGCCGTCATCTTTTCGGGCCGTCACCTTTTCGGGCCGTCATCTTTTCGGGCCGTCCGGACATGACCCGAGGGGTGGGCCCTCCCACGCGGTCAGGTGGCGTGGGTGGCCCACCCCTCGGGGGTGCGGACGCAGCGGCCGGCTACTGCGGGGTCATGCGGTCGGCGACCTCCGGGTGCTGCTTCAGCCAGGCGGCGACGGCGTCGTCCTCGTGGCCCTGGCCGCGCTCGTTGATCTCGGCCTCGAGGCCGCCGAGCTCCGCCTCGCTCATCCGGAAGTTCTTGATCCACCGGGTGAGCTGCGGGTACTGCTCGGGGAACTTCTCGTTGGCGATCGTCCGGATGGTGTTGCCCTCGCCGAAGAGCTTCTTGTCGTCCTTCAGCTTGGTCAGGTGGTACTGGGTGTACGCCCAGTGCGGCGACCACAGGACGACGGCGACCGGCTGCTTCTTGGCGTAGGCGCGCTTGAGCTCGGCGAGCATCGCCGGGGTGGAGCCGTCGACGACCTTGTACTCCTTGTCCAGGCCGTAGCCCGGGAGCACCGTGGACTTGAGCAGGTTCATCTCACCGGTGCCCGGCTCGATGCCGATGATCTTCCCGCCGAACGTGCCGGCCTTGCCCTTGAGGTCCTGAAGCGAGGTCACGCCCTTGACGTAGGACGGCACGGCGATCTCCAGCGAGGTCGGCCGGTACCAGGTGCCGAGGTCCTTGAGACGGTCCTTGCTCTTGTCCCAGTAGTTGCCCTGCGCGTACGGCAGCCAGGCGTCGAAGTTGAGGTCGAGGTCCCCGGAGGCGAGGCCGGTGTAGACCGGGCCGACGTCCATCTGCTTGAGGTTCAGCTGGTAGCCGCGCCGCTCGAGCACGTTCTTCCACAGGTGCGTGACAGCGATGTCCTCGTCCCAGGGGAACCAGGCCACGTCGACCGGCCGCTCGGCCTCGGCGGGCCGGGTGTTCTGGACCGGGGCGAGCTTGTCGACGAGACCCGGGTTCTTCTGCAGCCAGGCGCGCACGGCGTCCTGCTGCTTTCCCTTGCCGGCCTTGGTGATGCCCGCCTCGAGGCTGGTGAGCTGCTTCTCGTCCAGCTTGAAGCCCTTCAGCCACTTCGCGACGACGGGGTTGTCGCCCGCGAAGCCCTTGCGGGCCAGCGTGTGCAGGCCGTCGCCCTTGCCCCAGGCGCCCTTGGGGTCCTTCAGCTTCTTCAGCCGGTAGTCGTTGTACGCCCAGTGCGGCGACCAGAGCGGGACGACGATCGGTTCCTTCTTGCTGTAGGCCCGCTTCAGCTCGGCGAGCATGGCCGGGGTGGAGCTGTCGACGACCTTGTACTCCTTGTCCAGGCCGTACTCCTTGAGGACCTTGCTCTTGAGCAGGGCCATCTCACCGGCGCTGGACTCGATACCGGTGATCTTCCCGCCGAACTCGCCGGCCTTGCCCTTGAGGTCCGCGAGCGTGTCGACGTCCTTCATGTAGGCCGGGACGGTCAGCTCCAGGGACGTCGGGCCGTACCAGCTGCCCAGGTCGTCGATCCGGGAGCCGTACTTCTTCCAGTACTGCGCGTGGGTGGTCGGCAGCCAGGCGTCGGTCTGGAAGTCGACGGTGCCCGAGGCGAGGGAGGTGTAGAGCGGGCCGGCGTCGAGCTGTTCGGCCTCGACCCGGTAGCCGCGCTGCTCCAGGATCTCCTTCCACAGGTAGGTGGAGGCGATGCCCTCGTCCCAGGGGATGTAGCCGATGGTGACCTTCTTGCCCTGGCCGACGTCCTTGCCGTCGGCGACGGCCGTGGCGCCGCCCTTGCCGCCGAAGACGCCCATGCCGCCGGCGACCAGGCCGAGGATCACGACGCCGATGACGGCGATCTGCGGGCGGGGCCGGTAGGACCAGATCTTCAGGCCCTTCGCGGCACGCGCGCGTGCGGCGGCGCGACGGCCCAGCGGGGAGACCTGGGTGCCGAGCGCGCCCGTCATGCGGTCGAGGTAGATCGCGAGGATCACGATCGCCACGCCCGCCTCGGAGCCGAGGCCCACGTTGAGCTGGCCGATGGCCTCGTTGACGTCACCGCCGAGGCCGCCGGTGCCGACCATGCCGGCGATCGCGGCCATCGACAGGCCGAGCATGATGACCTGGTTGACGCCGGCCATGACGGTGGGCAGCGCCAGCGGCAGCTGGACGCGCAGCAGGGTGCTGCGGGGCGTGGTACCGAACGCCTCGGCGGCCTCCACGAGCTCCTTGTCGACCTGGCGGATGCCCAGCTCGGTCATGCGCACCCCGGGGGCGAGGGCGAAGATCAGGGTGGCGACGATGCCGGCGGAGGCGCCGGTGCCGAAGAACAGGATCGCCGGGATGAGGTAGATCATCGCGGGCAGCGTCTGCATGAAGTCCAGCACCGGCCGGACCAGGCTGCTGACCCGGTCCGAGCGGGCGGCCCAGATGCCCACCGGCACCGAGATCACCAGCGCGATCAGCGTGGCGACGAGCACGAGCGACAGGGTCACCATCGCGTCGTCCCACAGCTGGAGCGAGTCGATGAAGGCGAAGCCCGCGAAGGTGAGCACACCGGCGAGGGTGCCGCGCAGCCAGAAGGCGAGCACGGCGAAGATGCCGGCGAGCAGCAGGGGCTGGGGCGCCTGGAGAACGGCGTCGATGGCGTCGTAGGCGCCGGTGAAAACGGTCTTGAAGAAGTCGAAGAGCCACGAGACGTGGTTCAGCAGCCAGTCGACCGCGTCGTTGACCCAGTCGCCGAGCGGGATCCTAGGCACGGGCCATCACCTTCTCCCCGCCCTTGTCCCGGCGGTTGTCGCAGCTGCCGGGGGCGCCCTCCTCGTCGCCGAGGAAGCCGACCAGGCGCTGCCGCGGTACGACGCCGACGAGCGCGCCCTCGGCGTCGAGGACGGCGACGGGGTGCTCCGAGCGGGCGCTGAGCGCGCACAGCTCGGTGAACGGCGTGTCGGGCGTCGCGGTCGCGCAGCCGCAGTCGGCCTCGTCGCCGCGCAGCCCGTCGGTGTCCATGACGGCGCCGGCCGTGACCACGCGGGAGCGGTCGACGTCCTGGATGAAGGAGGCGACGTAGTCGTTCGCGGGGCGCAGCAGGATGTCCTCGGCGGTGCCGTTCTGGACGATGCGGCCGTCGCGCATGACGGCGATGCGGTCGCCCAGGCGCATGGCCTCGTTGAGGTCGTGGGTGATGAAGACGATGGTCTTCTTCAGGGTGCGCTGCAGCTCCAGGAGCTGGTCCTGCATGTCGCGGCGGATCAGCGGGTCCAGGGCGCTGAAGGACTCGTCCATCAGCAGCAGATCGGCGTCGGTGGCGAGGGCGCGGGCGAGGCCGACGCGCTGCTGCATGCCGCCGGACAGCTCGTCGGGCCAGGAGTCCTCCCAGCCGGCCAGGCCGCACAGGGCGAGTGCCTCGGCGGCGCGTTCGTCGCGCTCGGCGCGGGGCACTCCCTGGACGGCGAGGCCGTAGGCGGCGTTCTCGCGGACGCTGCGGTGCGGGAAGAGCGCGAAGTGCTGGAAGACCATGCTGATCTTCTTCGCGCGGACCTCGCGCAGTTCCTTGCCGCCGAGCGAGGTCAGGTCCTGGCCGTCGAAGAGGACGCGCCCGGCGGTGGGTTCCAGCAGGCCGTTGAGCATGCGCAGCAGGGTGGACTTGCCGGAGCCGGACAGGCCCATGACGACGAAGATCTGGCCGGGGTCCACGGTGAAGGACGCGTCGATGACGGCGGCCGTGGCGCCGTCCGCGCGCAGCTCCTCACGGTCGGCTCCCGCACGGAGCCGTTCCACCGCCTGATCTTGTCGTCTGCCGAACACCTTGTAGAGGCGCTCGGCTTCAAGCCTGGCTGACACGCGGACCTTCTCTTCTCGACGGCAGGGAAAGGAGCGAGGAGGTCACGCCCGCACCCCGAAGGTTGAACGCGCAACCGGCATCGCTGTGAAGGCGCGCCTCCCCTCTTTCCCCTCAGGCAAACGCACAAGTGGGCCACGTCACTAAGTGACGCAACGCGTTGCACCCTGCGCGTCGGACGACCGCCGCCGGTGCCGTCGGGCGGCCACTGTCGGTGCCGTACGGCATGATGCGAGCGTGACCGGACGACTCATGCTCCTCGACACCGCCTCGCTGTACTTCCGCGCCTACTTCGGGGTCCCGGACTCCGTGAAGGCCCCGGACGGCACGCCGGTGAACGCCGTGCGCGGACTGCTCGAATTCATCGACCGCCTGGTCAAGGACCACCGGCCGGCGCACCTGGTGGCCTGCATGGACGCCGACTGGCGGCCGCAGTGGCGGGTCGAGCTGATCCCCTCCTACAAGGCGCACCGCGTCGCCGAGGAACACGAGAGCGGGCCCGACGAGGAGGAGGTGCCCGACACCCTGTCGCCGCAGGTGCCGGTCATCGAGGCCGTCCTCGACGCGCTCGGCATCGCCCGCGTCGGGGTCGCGGGGTACGAGGCGGACGACGTCATCGGCACCTTCACCGCCCGCGCCGAGGGACCGGTCGACATCGTCACCGGCGACCGGGACCTGTACCAGCTGGTCGACGACGCCCGGGACGTCCGCGTGCTGTACCCGCTCAAGGGGGTCGGCACCCTGCAGCTGACCGACGAGTCATGGCTGCGCGAGAAGTACGGCGTCGACGGCAGGGGGTACGCGGATCTGGCGCTGCTGCGCGGCGACCCGAGCGACGGGCTGCCCGGCGTGGCCGGGGTCGGCGAGAAGACGGCGGCCAAGCTGCTGGCCGAGTACGGCGACCTGGCCGGGATCCTGGCGGCCGTGGACGACCCGCGCGCCAGGCTCACGCCCACCCAGCGCAAGCGGCTCACGGAGGCGAAGCCCTATCTGGCGGTGGCACCGAAGGTGGTCCGGGTCGCCGACGACGTCCCGCTGCCGGACGTCGACACGGCGCTGCCGCACGCCCCGCGCGACGCGGCGGCCCTTCAGGAGCTCGCGGAGCGCTGGGGGCTGGGCGGATCGCTGCAGCGGCTGCTGACCACGTTGGCGGTGTGACGGGTGTACACCCGGGCGAGGTGCTAGCTTAGGTAAGCCTAAGCATGGGGAACAGGGAGGCCGTCATGGCAGAACGTCCGGGACGCAAGCCGCGCAGGGTGCATTCCGCGCGTGTCGTCCGCACCGAACGGCTCACCCCGCACATGCAGCGCGTGGTGCTCGGCGGCGAGGGCCTGGCCGCCTTCGAGGCGGACACCTGCACCGACCACTACGTCAAGCTGCTCTTCCCGGCGGACGGCGTCACCTACCCCGAGCCCTTCGACATGGAGCGCGTGCGCGAGGAGTTCCCGCGCGAGCAGTGGCCCGTGACCCGGACGTACACCGTGCGCTCCTGGGACCCCGAACACCGCGAGCTGACACTGGACTTCGTGATCCACGGGGACGAGGGCCTGGCCGGCCCGTGGGCCACGCGGGTCCGGCCCGGCGAGACGGTCCGCTTCATGGGCCCGGGCGGCGCCTACGCCCCCGACCCGGCCGCCGACTGGCATCTGCTCGCCGGTGACGAGAGCGCGCTGCCCGCCATCGCGGCAGCCCTTGAGGCACTGCCCGACGGCGCCGTCGCGCACGCCTTCATCGAGGTCGCCGGTCCCGAGGAGGAGCAGAAGATCGACTCCGACGTCGACGTCGTCTGGCTGCACCGCGGTGAGCGGCCGGTCGGCGAGCGCCTCGTCGAGGCCGTGCGCGCGCTTCAGTTCCCCGAGGGCCGGGTGCACGCCTTCGTGCACGGCGAGGCGGCCTGCGTGAAGGAGCTGCGCCGGCTGCTGCGGGTGGACCTCGGCATCCCGCGCGAGGACCTGTCCATCTCCGGTTACTGGCGCCTCGGCCACAACGAGGACGGCTGGCAGGCCTCCAAGCGGGAGTGGAACGCCCGGGTGGAGGCCGAGCAGGAGGGCGCGCCCGCCGCCTGAACCGCGGCGGCGAGGCCGCCCCGGACAACGGCCGCCCAGGTGGTCAGTCGCCTCGCACGCGCGCGTGCAGGTGCATGTCGTGCCAGCCGTCGGCGTGGAGCAGGGCCCGCCGCTTGGTTCCCTCCAGCGCGAAGCGGGCCTTGGCCGCCACCCGGCAGGAAGCCTCGTTGCCGACGGAGTGCAGCAGCTCCAGGCGTTCGAACCCGATCTCGTCCAGGGCCCAGCGGGCCAGCGCGGTCGCGGCCCGGGCGGCGACGCCCCGGCCCCGCGCCGCCGGGTGCGTCCAGTAGGCGACTTCCGCGGCACCGTCGAGCAGCTCGATCTGCCGCAGCCCGGCCCGGCCGAGCAGCCGGTCACCGGCCGCGTCGGCGACGGCCCACTGCGCCGTGCGCTCCGTCGCCCAGGCCCGCTGCCACTCGGCGATCCAGCCGCGCACCTCCTCCTCGGAGTCGGCGGAGCGGATGTGCCACTGGTGGATCGCCGGGTCCTGGAAGGCCTCGTACACGGCCGGGGCGTCGTCGCTGCGCCACGGACGCAGCACCAGGCCGTCGCCTGTGGGGATCGCGGGCTGCGGGATGCGGGAGAAGGTGCCGGCGGGCAGCACCGGCTGCGTCAGATCAGGCATGATCGCCATCCTGCCCACGTCCGCCCGCCGACGCCCAGCGGTTTTCGCCACCCGGCCCCGCCCTCGTACCCTGGCCTGCGATGAGACGCCGCAACCCGCCCCCGCCCTCGCCGCTCCCCCAGCTCGACGGAGTGGACCCGGTGCGGGTGCGGCTGCCCGCGACCGGGTCGTGGGCCACCGTCCGGGAGTACCTGGTCGCGCGGCTGAGCGGGGCGGGACCCGGGATGGTCGAGGCGCTGTTCGACGCCGGTTCGATCGTCACCGCCGACGGGCGGCCGGTCGCGCCGGACGCGCCGTACGCACCCGGGATGCACGTGTGGTTCCACCGGGAGCTCGCGCCGGAGGTGCCGGTGCCGTTCACGGTCGACGTCGTCCACCGCGACGAGCACATCGTCGTCGCCGACAAACCGCACTTCCTGGCCACCACCCCGCGCGGCAGCCATGTCACCGAGACCGCCCTGGCCCGGCTGCGCCGCGACCTGGGCATCGAGACGCTGACCGCCGCTCACCGGCTGGACCGGCTCACGGCGGGGCTGGTGCTGTTCACGGTGCGCCCTGAGGAGCGCGGCGCCTACCAGACGCTGTTCCGCGACCGGCGGGTGCGCAAGGTGTACGAGGCGATCGCCCCGTACGACCCGGCACCCGCGCTGCCGGTGACCGTGCGCAGCCGGATCGTCAAGGAGCGCGGGGTGCTCACCGCGCGGGAGGTGCCCGGCGAGCCGAACGCGGTCAGCCGCATCGAGCTGGCCGAGCGGCGCGGCCGCCTCGGCCGGTACCGGCTGCTGCCCGCCACCGGTCAGACGCACCAGCTGCGGGTCCACATGAACACCCTCGGCGTGCCGATCCTCGGCGATCCGCTCTACCCGCGCATCGCCGCCCCCGTGCCGGCCGGTGACTTCCGGCGCCCGCTGCAACTGCTGGCGCGAGAGCTGGAGTTCACCGATCCGGTCACGGGGACGGAGCACCGCTTCCACAGCGGCCGCACCCTCGCGGCCTGGACGTCGTACGACGCGTGGGCTGCCCTCTAGGGGGTGTCCCGCAGATCACGCCGGGCGCGCCCACGCCTGGCGAGATCGGCGAATCAGCGAGATCGGCGGGACACCCTTTCAGGGCCTGCGGTCAGTTCCCGCGCCACCAGCGCACCAGGCGCTGCCACACCCCGCGCGGCCGGGCCGGTTCCGTCTGCGGCAGCGGAGGCTGCGCCGGTGACGGCTGGGCGGCGGGAGCCTGCTGGGGCGGCGCGAACGGCGCAGCCTGCGCGGCCGCCGGAGCGGGTGCGTACGGCGCGGTCGCGGGCTCGGGCGGGGGCGCGGTCACCTGCCACACCGGGGGGCGCTGCGGCTGCGGCTGCCCGTGCAGGCTCGGCGCGGCCTTCACGTCCTGCTGCGCCTTGGGGTCGAACCGCACCGGCAGCTCGACCAGGTGCCGGGAGGCGATCGACTCCGTCCAGCGCAGGTCGTCCTCGTCGCAGTCCAGCTGCACATCGGGCAGCCGCATCAGCAGCGCGTCCACACCGGCGTCGGCGATGGCGCGGCCGATGTCCTGACCCGGGCACTCGTGCGGTCCGCCGCCGAAGGCGAGGTGGGAGCGGTTGCCCTGCATGTTGGCGCTCAGGTCGGGCCGCACCCGCGGGTCGATATTGCCGGCGGCGGGCGCGAACAGCAGCCCGTCGCCCTTGCGGATGCGCTGGCCGCCCAGTTCGGTGTCCTGCTTGGCGTAGTAGGCGAAGACGGTGCTGAACGGCGGCTCGTCCCACAGGGACTGCTCCACCGCCTCGGGCACGGTCATCTGGCCGCCGTTGAGCTTGGCGTAGAAGCGGTCGTCGGTGATGACCATGAGCAGCACGTTGGCGAGCAGGTTCGCGGTGGCCTCGTAGGCCGCCATGAGGACCAGCCACAGGTGCTTGGTGACCTCGTCGTCCGTGAGCCCGGCGGGGTGACGGATCAGCTGGCTGGCGAAGTCGTGCTGGGGCTCGGCGCGGCGGCGCGCGGTGAGGCGCTGCAGCACCTCCATGACGTAGGCATGGCTGGCGATGGCGGTCTCGGTGCCGCGGAGCATGTCGCGGGCGGCCTGCACGATCCGGTCGTTGTACTCCTCGGCCATGCCGAAGATCTCGCACATCACCGCCATCGGCAGGTGCTCGGCGAACTGGCCGACGAGGTCGGCCTCCCCGCTCTCGCAGAAGCTGTTGACGAGGATCTGCGTGTACCGGGTGATGTGGCGGCGCAGGCTGCGGTGGTCGATGGTCGTCATGGCGCCGGTGACCGCGCCGCGCAGCCGCAGATGCTCGTCGCCCTCGGCGTAGGAGCAGATGGGCTCCCAGGCGATGTGCGGCATCAACGGGTGGTCGGGCTTGACCATGCCCTCGTTCAGCGGCGACCAGATACGGCTGTCGCGGCAGAACTGGCCGGGCGAGCGGACGAGTTGCAGGTTCTCGGCGTGGCCGAGGACCACCCACATCGGGATGTCCTCGTGCAGCAGGACGGGCGCAACCGGCCCGTACTCCTCACGCAGGTGCTCGTACAGCTCGCCCAGGTCTTCGGCGCCGGGGCCGTAGAGCCGGTGCAGCCCGCCGGGCCCCTTGGCGTGGGCGGGGCAGCCGGGCGGCGGACTCGCGGCGAGATCGTGCGTTCCGGTCGTGGACAGGGATTCAGGCGTCACGGGGTCGCTCCGGGAAGGGGGGTCGCTCCGGGGAAGGGGGGCGCTGCGGGAAAGGGGCCGCTGCGCGACAGGGGAGAAACAGCGCGCAGGGGCCGGGGGTCAGGTGAGCCGGCCGGCCGCCGACAGACCGGTGAGGAACCGCATCAGGGTGAGCAAGACGTCACGGCTGGAGGCGCGCCGGCGGGCGTCGCATTCGAGGATCGGGATCCCCGGCACCAGGTCGAGCGCCTGCCGCAGGTCCTCGACGGCGTAACGGGGCGCGTCGGGGAAGGTGTTGACGGCGACCACGAACGGCACACCGCGCTCCTCCAGCCGGCCCATGACCTCGTAACTGACCTCGAGGCGGCGGGTGTCGAGCAGGACGACCGCGCCCAGGGCGCCCTGGAACAGCCGGTCCCACAGGAACCAGAAGCGCTCCTGGCCGGGGGTGCCGAACAGGTACAGCACCACCTCGTCGGAGACGCGGATACGGCCGAAGTCCATCGCCACGGTGGTGGCGGTCTTGGTCTCGGAACCGAAGTTGTCGTCGACCCCGACACCGGCCTGGGTCATGGTCTCCTCCGTGGTCAGCGGTTTGATCTCGCTGACCGAGCCGACCATGGTGGTCTTGCCGACACCGAAACCGCCCACGATCACGATTTTCGCCGCCGCCTGGGTGGACTGCGGCAGATGATCCTCCGCGCGCGGGCCGGGGAGGGTGTCAGAGCCTTTCAAGTCCATGCATCACCGCTTCGAGAAGGGATCGGTCGGGCAGCTGCTGGCGGACGATCGGGGCGCGCGCGTGCACCAGCTCGGCGGCCAGCATCTCCGTGAGCAGCGCGGTCATCGCGCTGAACGGCAGCTGCAGATAGGCCGAGAGTTCGGCCACGGACAGGGGGGCGGCACACAGCCGGAGCACCGCGGTCTGCTCGGGGGTGGCGGACGACGGCGGGTCGGCGTGCGCCACGATCAGCGTGACCAGGTCGAGCTTGGCCCGGTCGCCCTCGGCACCCGTGATGATGTACAGCCGTTCGGGTGCCTTCTTGTCGCCCTCCTGCTGCGCCGGCCGGGGCGGCAGCACGGAAGGGGACGGTTCCTTGCGCTGTCGCCTCTGGCGCTGCGGAGGCGTCATACGGTCTGCCCGTTGCGCCGGGGCGGACTGGTCAGGTGCTCACCGATGCGCAGCACGAGGTCACGCATGTAGTGGCTCATCGCGCCGGGTTCGCAGCGGATGTCGGAGAGCACCGCGAGGTAGGCGTTGGCGCCGGCGGCCATCAGATAGAAGTAGCCGCGGTCGAGTTCGACGACGACCAGCTTCATCTCGCCGCTGCTGGCGGGCAGTTCCTGGGCGACGGCGCCGGCCAGGCTCTGCAGGCCCGCGCAGGCGGCGGCGACACGGTCGGCGGCGTCGGGGTCGCCGCTGTAGCGGGCGATGCGCAGGCCGTCGGCGGACAGCACCACGATCATCTCGATGCCCGGAACGCTGTCGTAGAGCTCCTTGAGCATCCAGTCGAAGTTCTGTCGCTGCTGGATCACGTCAGATCCCCTTCGTCGTCGCCCTCGGGGCGGGCCTTGTCGTTGAGCAGGTAGCTGAACGCGCTGGGGTTGCGCGTGAACTCGGTGGGGTGGGTGCCGGGCGGCAGGTCCTTCTTCAGGCCGTCCCAGAACGCCTCGACCCACATGCCGGGGGCCGGCTCGTCCTTCTTCGGCTCCGGTTCGGTACGGGACTGCGCCCAGACGGTGGCCTCGCGCTCGCGTGCCTCCCGCTCCTCGCGTTCCAGGCGGTCCTGTTCGGCGTACTGCTGGGCACGCAGTTCGGTGATCGGGATGACGGCCTTGCTGCGTCGCTGCGGCAGGCCCTTCTCGGTCCACTCGGTGACCACGGGGACGTCGTCTTCCAGCGACAGGTTCTCCGGGATGCGCGGGTTGGTCGGACGGCGCTTCTTCGGCGGGCGCTTGGGGCCCTCGGCCACGTCGGGGCCGATCGCAGGCAGGGAGGTGGCGCCGACGCCGTGCGCGAAGCCGGGCGCCGGATGGGTGGTGAGCATGGCGCTCGGCACGATCAGTACGGCGCGGACGCCGCCGTAGGCGGAGGAGCGCAGCGAGATCTGCATGTCGTGCGCCGTGCACAGGCGGCCGACGACCGCGAGGCCCAGGCGGGGCGCCTCGCCGAGGATGTTCAGGTCGACGCCGGCCATGGCCCGCTGCAGGATGCCCTCGAGGCGGGCGCGGGACTCCTCGGTGAGGCTGACACCGGCGTCCTCGATCTCGATGGCGACACCGCTCTGCACCTCGGTGGCGGTGACGTGGACCTTCGTCTGCGGCGGCGAGTAGCGGGTGGCGTTGTCGAGCAGCTCGGCGCAGGCGTGGATGACCGGCTCGACGGAGATGCCGCGGACGTTGACCTTGGCGATGTTGTCGAGCGAGATGCGCCGGTACTCCAGGATGCGCGACATGGCGCCGCGCAGCACGCTGTACAGCGGCACGGGTTCGGGCCACTGGCGGCCGGGGCGGCCGCCGCCGAGGACCGAGACGGAGTCGGCGAGGCGGCCGATCAGCGAGGTGCCGTGGTCGATGCGCAGCAGGTCGTCGAAGACCTCGGGGCTGCGGCCGTGGTCCTCCTCCATCTCCCGCAGTTCCTTGAACTGCTGGTGGACGATGGCCTGGACGCGGCGGGCGACGCTGACGAAGGCGCGCTGCTGGGAGTCGCGCAGGTTCTCCTCGTGATCGAGGATGCGCAGCACGGTGAGGATGACCTCGCGGCCGGCCTCGCGCAGCCCACGAAAGCGTGAATCGCCGTCGAGGAGGTCGCGGGTCGTGTCGAAGAGTGAATTGCCGCGGCGCAGGTACTCCACGGCGAGCGGCAGGAGTTCGTAGGCGAGGCGGTGGTCGTCCGCGTCGTGGGCCGCGAGGCGCTGTTCCAGATACGCGGTGTGACGGGCGTGTTCGGCCTGCTGGGTCCGCAACCGGCGGCCGCGGCGCAGCCCTTCGGCCGCGGTCAGGGCGACCAGGACGGTGGCGATGCCGCCGCACAGGGCCACGGCCGGCCGGGCCGGTTCGGCGACCAGGGCGACGGCGGCCCCGGTCGCCGCGGCCATCGCTATGACAGGCAGCAACAGCACGCCGACGGCAGGGAGTTCACGGCGACGAGGGGGGGATTGGACGCTCACCATGCAGGTCCTTGAATCTAAGGAGTTTTGGGGAAGAAACGAGCTTCGGGGAACAAACGCACGAATACGCCTCAACTCGGTGCGCTGTGGGCGAGCTTAGTCCGACCGGATCATCGCCGGGTCATGTTCGGGAAGCCCCTGAATTCCCTCCCGTGACAGGAGTACGCTCGACTCCATTTACACGCTGGGGATCGATTCGCACACGGTGCGTCACCCTGCACGGGCGTGCGAAATGACTCACCGTAACGAGTGTCGTGCCGACGTCAGCCGACGGCCGCCCCGTCGGCGCACAGCGGGTTGCGCTCCCGGCGCCACTGCGGGCGTACGGGCGGCGTGCGGACGTACGGCGGGGGCGCGCGGACAGGAGGCAGGCGTGCGGGGGGGCGTGGAGGGGCGTGCGAGGGGGAAGAGGGACGGGCGTGCGGGGGCGCGGCTTGCGTGTCGGACCCCGCCGGTGCCCGGCGCTCAGGAAGCAGTCGAGGCGGCGCGGCGCTGACGGCCGGCGGCAGCCTGCGGCCTGTGTTCCGCGGCGTCGGCGACCGGCCCCGTGCGGGCCGTGGCACCGCACCTTGTGCCGCGAACGGCCGACGCCGGCTGCGCGGCGCCCGAGGGGCGTGCGCAGCCGGCGTCGGCCGTCGGTCCGGGGCGGGCCCGTGTCGTCCGTCCGGTGGGTGCGGTCAGCCCACCGACGAGTACGCCACGACGCCGCGCAGCAGGGCCTCGACCGCCTTGCGGGCGGCCTTCGGCACCGTGGAGCCCGCGGCGGGGGCCGCCGCCTGGATCTGGCCCAGGACGTCGATGACCTGCTTGCACCAGCGCACGAAGTCACCCGCGGGCATCTCCGCCTCGCGCAGCACCTCGTCCAGGCCCTTCCCGGAGGCCCACATGAAGGCGGCCCAGGCGAAGCCGAGGTCGGGCTCACGCTGGCCGACGCCCTCGGTCTGGCTGATCCGGAAGTCCTCCTCCAGGGCGTCCAGCCGCCCCCAGATCCGCACCATCTCGCCGAGCGCCGCCTTCGCGTTGCCCGAGGGCAGCTTCGGTGCCATGGCGTCGTCGCTCATCCGCGCCTCGAACACCAACGCCGAGACGCACGCGGCGAGCTCGGCCGGCGACAGACCCTCCCAGACGCCCGCCCGCAGGCACTCGCTGGCCAGCAGATCCAGCTCGCCGTACAGCCGGGCGAGCCGCTTGCCGTGCTCGGTGACCTCGTCGCCGCGCAGGTAGTCCAGCTCGGTCAGCAGGGCCACGATCCGGTCGAAGGTGCGCGCGATGGTGTTCGTACGGCCCTCGATGCGGTGCTCCAGCTGCCGGGTGTCGCGCAGCAGCCGGTGGTACCGCTCGGCCCAGCGGGCGTGGTCCTCCCGCTCGTCGCATCCGTGGCAGGGATGCGCCCGCAGCGCCTTGCGCAGACGGGCGATCTCCCGGTCGTCGGCGGCCTGCGAGCGCTTCTTGCGGTGCCGCTCCGGCGGGATGTGCCCGGCTTTGGTGCGCAGCGCGGAGGCGAGGTCACGCCGGGACTGCGGGGAGCGCGCGTTGAAGGACTTCGGGATGCGCATTCGCTCCAGCGGCTCCACGGGCACCGGGAAGTCCATCGCGGCCAGCCGCTTGACCTGCCGCTCGGCGGTCAGCACCAGCGGACGGGGACCGTCGTGGGCGTCGAAGCCGCGGTGTCCGTTGGAACGCCCCGCCGGCAGACCGGGATCCAGCACCAGCGCGAGACCCGCGTACTTGCCCGTCGGGACGTGGATCACGTCGCCCGGCTTCAGCTTCTCCAGCGCCAGCGCCGCCTCGGCACGCCGCTGGTTGGCGCCCTGCCGGGCCAGCTCCGTCTCGCGGTCCTTCAGCTCGCGGCGCAGCCGCGCATACTCCTCGAAGTCGCCGAGGTGGCAGGTCATGGAGGCCTTGTAGCCCTCCAGCCCCTCCTCGTTGCGCTGCACCTGCCGGGAGATCCCGACGACCGACTTGTCCGCCTGGAACTGCGCGAACGACGTCTCCAGCAGCTCACGCGAGCGGTGCCGTCCGAACTGCTCGACCAGGTTGACCGCCATGTTGTACGACGGCTTGAAGCTGGAGCGCAGCGGGTAGGTGCGCGTACCCGCGAGCCCCGCGAGGTGCTCGGGGTTCATGCCGCGCTGCCACAGCACGACCGCGTGGCCCTCGACGTCGATGCCGCGCCGGCCGGCGCGGCCGGTGAGCTGCGTGAACTCGCCCGGGGTGATGTCGGCGTGCTGTTCGCCGTTCCACTTGACGAGCTTCTCCAGCACCACGGACCGGGCGGGCATGTTGATGCCGAGGGCGAGCGTCTCGGTGGCGAAGACCGCCTTGACCAGACCGCGTACGAACAGCTCCTCGACGACCTCCTTGAACGTCGGCAGCATGCCCGCGTGGTGGGCGGCGATGCCCCGCTCCAGGCCCTCCAGCCACTCGTAGTAGCCGAGGACGTGCAGGTCCTCGGCCGGGATGGACGCCGTGCGCTCCTCGACGAGCGCGCGCACCTTCTCCCGGGCCTCGTCGTCGTTCAGCCGCAGGCCGGCGTACAGGCACTGCTCGACGGCCGCCTCGCAGGCGGCGCGGGAGAAGATGAAGGTGATCGCGGGCAGCAGGCCCTCGGCGTCCAGACGCTCGATGACCTCGGGCCGCCCCGGGGTCCAGATCCGCGAGCGCTGGCGGCGCTCCCGCTCCCGGTCCGCCTCGCGCATGCTGCGGCCGCGCCTGCGGTCCTGGAAGGACGGGCGGCTCGCCTCCATGCGCGCCATCCGCATCAGGTCGGGGTTGACCGCTCTGCGGTGGCCCTCGCCCTCCTCGAACAGGTCGTACATCCGCCGGCCGGCCAGCACGTGCTGGAACAGCGGCACCGGACGGTGCTCGGAGACGATCACCTCGGTGTCGCCGCGGACGGTGTCCAGCCAGTCGCCGAACTCCTCGGCGTTGGACACGGTCGCCGACAGCGACACCAGCGTCACCGACTCGGGCAGGTGAATGATCACCTCCTCCCATACGGCTCCGCGGAAGCGGTCGGAGAGGTAGTGCACCTCGTCCATGACCACGTATCCCAGGCCCAGCAGCGTCTGGGAACCCGCGTACAGCATGTTCCGCAGCACCTCGGTGGTCATCACGACCACCGGGGCGTCGGAGTTGACGCTGTTGTCGCCGGTCAGCAGGCCGACCTTCGCCTGGCCGTAGCGCCGGCACAGGTCGGCGTACTTCTGGTTGGACAGCGCCTTGATGGGGGTGGTGTAGAAGCACTTCTTGCCCTGCTGGAGGGCGAGGTGGACGGCGAACTCGCCCACGATCGTCTTGCCGGAGCCGGTGGGCGCGGCGACCAGCACGCCCTTCCCCGCCTCGAGGGCCTTGCAGGCCTCGATCTGGAAGGGGTCGAGGCCGAAGTCGTACATCTCGCGGAAGGACGCGAGGGCGGTGGCCTGCTCGGCAGCTCGCCTGCGTGCTGCCGCGTACCGCTCGGCCGGTGAGAGGTCCTGTGTCATCGTGCTTTCCACCGTACCGGGCCGCACTGACAACAGGACGATCATTAACCGGATCTCCTGCGGTGAACCTGCCGTACGCCCAGCTCAGCGGGGATGCGTGCGCGGCCCGGGCAGGGCGGGGGCCGGAAACGGCGAACCGGCCGCCCCGCAATGCGGGACGGCCGGTCGTGCGTGCGTCGGCTTCTCAGGTCACGTCGTCGTATCCGTTGACGCGGTCGGTGCTCGTCTGCTCCGGCAGCGCGCGGCTGGCGCTGACCGGTTCGACGTCCCCGATGGCCTCGGGGGTGAGGTCCAGCTCCGACGCCTCGTCGTCGTCGGGGCCCTCGGCCGCGCGCCGCTCGCGGCGGCGGTCGTTGAGCAGGGAGAAGGCCACCGCGCCGAAGTACAGCACCCAGATCGGCCCGGAGAGCGCCAGCATGGACAGCGGGTCCGTGCTGGGCGTGGCGACGGCGGCGAAGACGGTGATCCCGAGGATCATGCCGCGCCACCAGCTGAGCATGCGCTTGCCGCTGAGCACCCCGGTGAGATTGAGCATGATCAGCAGCAGCGGCAGCTCGAAGGAGAGCCCGAAGACGATCACCATGCGGGTGACCAGCTGGAGCAGGTCGTCCAGCGGCAGCAGGTTGTCCACGCCGTGCGGCGTGAAGTCGATGAGCACCTTCGCGGTGGTGGGCAGCACCCGGTACGCGAAGTAGGCGCCGCCGAGGAAGAGCGGGACGCCGGTGCCCACGAACGCGTAGGCGTACTTCTTCTCGTGCCGGTGCAGGCCCGGCGCGACGAAAGCCCACAGCTGGTAGAGCCAGATCGGCGAGGCGAAGACGACACCCGCCATCAGGGACACCTGCAGCGCCAGCGTGAAGGGGGCGAGCAGACCGTTGATGGTGATCCGCGCGCACTGCTGGTTGTCGTTCGAGGACCGGGCCAGTTCCTCGAAGGTCTTCCCGCAGCCCACCGAGTCGAGGATCGGTTGGGTGAGGAAGTTGATGATGTCGTTGTAGAAGAAGGCGGCGACGACGGTGACGACGACGACGGCCAGCATCGCCTTCGCGAGCCGGTTGCGGAGCTCACGAAGGTGCTCCGCGAGGGGCATCCGCCCCTCCGGATCCTTCTCCTTCTTGCGGGCAGGCTTCAGCAACCCACGTTCCCATCTCGTGCGGCGGGCCGGAGGTCACCGGCCCTGCGTCAGCGCTTGGTCGTGTCCGTCGGCTCGTTGACCGGGCGGGCGCTGGTCACGTCACCGGGGGACGCCTGGATGGTGCGCTGCGCGGGAGGCTGCTCGTCGTTGGCGGGCGCCTGGGCGGACGTGCCGCTGCTGCCCTCGTCCTTCATCGCCTTGGCCTCGCTCTTGAGGATGCGGGCCGACTTGCCCAGCGAGCGGGCCATGTCCGGAAGCTTCTTCGCGCCGAACAGCAGGATGATGACGACGAGGATGAGAATGATCTCGGGGGCTCCGAGCCTTCCGAACATAAGTCTTTACCTTCTCACCGAGGCGGCAGGGTGGGGTGCTGTCCGACTGGTCGGACACGCGTCCGATCAGCCGTTCTGGCAGCGATCGTAACGCCCAGGGGTAAACGTGAGGCAATCCCCGTGCGTACTCCCGGCTCACGGAGCGGGCCTCGTTCTCCGCCCCGCGATCAGCAGCCTACCCGTGCGGTTACAGCGAATCCACGGCCCGGGCCGCGCTCGCCGTGGCCCGCTCCAGGTCCTCGGCCGCCCTGTTGATACGGCGTGTGGAATCCGCCACCTGCCGGCCCAGCCGCTGCGCCTCCAGGAACACCCGGACGGCCAGCACACCCAGCACGGCGAGACCCACGAAACCCACAGCTACCGCGAACATCGGCCAGAACATGCCGTTGAGCCTAGCCCCTGCGAAGGCGGCGTCCGGCCCGCGGGTCGGCCCGGACGGGAACGCGGCGTCGCACGGGCCGGGGCAGACCGCGCGGCACGGGCGAGCGATGCGGGTCCCGCCGGAACGCTCGCCGGGCCCGCCCCGTACGGCGCGGCCGCGCCCGCTCAGACCGTGGAGTGCAGGCGCAACGTACGCACGCCGCCGCCGGTGAGCAGCTCCACGATCCGCTCCCCCGCCGGCTTGCGCACGGCCGCCCCGCACTCGGGGCAGGTGAACGAGTAGAACGTGGTGCGGCTGGAGGCACCGATGGCCAGCCGCAGCGCACTCGCGGCGAGTTCGAAACGGCTCCGGCAGTCCGGGCAGCCGGCTCGGAAGACCACGGGAGCCACTCCGCGCATCCCCGCGAACGCAGAGGCGACCGTCATGCCCACGCCGTGCGGCGACGCCGACTCGCTCACAGCCTCTGCTCCTGCCTGTCGTCCTGCACCGCACCCGCTCCGGCGGCCGGGACCCCGTGCGGCGCCGGCGCCCCCCGCGGCCCCCGCGGCCCCTCGGCCTCCATGCCGTCGTAGGCCGCCAGGGCCTCGCGGGCCGCGCGGCGGGCGCTGTCCGCCAGATCGGGCGGCGACACGATCCGGCCGTCGCGGCCGAGCCGCAGCGCCAGCCGGCGCAGCGAGGCCGGGTCCGGGGTGCGCAGCGTGATCCGCAGGCCGCCGTCCGAAAGCTCTTCGGCGCTGTCGTGCGGGTAGTACTCGGCGACCCAGCGGCCGCCCGGGGCGACCTCGACGACGACTTCCGGGTCCTCGGCGGCCGGCTGCACCAGCCCCTCCGACAGATCGCGCAGCTCTATCTCCGGCGGCGCCGACGGCTCGTCGAGGATCCTGATCTCGGCGACCCGGTCGAGCCGGAACGTCCGGCGCGCCTCGGAGCGGCGGCACCAGGCCTCGACGTAGGTGTGGCCGACGCTGACCAGGCGGATGGGGTCGATCTCGCGCTCGGTGACCTCGTCACGAGCCGGTGAGTAGTAGCGGATCCACAGCCGGCGCCGCTCGGAGATCGCCCGGTCGACGTCGGCGAAGACACCGCCCTCGGACTCGAAGGTCACCGACAGCCGGGAGCTGGCGCCGGCGGCCTCGCCGGCCGCGGTCTCCACCTTCGCCGTGGCCCGCAGCAGGGCCTGCCGGTCGCTCTCGCGCAGCCCGGGCAGGGTCGCCACCGCCCGGGCGGCGACCAGCAGCGCGGTCGCCTCGTCGGCGGCCAGCCGCAGCGGCTCGGCCGCCTCCGCGCCGAGCGCGGCCGGGTTGTGCCACCAGATGCGCTCGCCGTCGGTGTCGATGTCGAGCAGATCGCCGCCGCGGAAGCTGGTACCGCACATGGGCAGCACGTCGAGATCGGAGACCAGCTCGTCCTCGGTGATCCCGAAGGCGCGCGCCACGTCCTCGATCCGGGCACCGGGACGCTCCCGGAGATACGTCACCAGGGACAGCATCCGCCGGGTCTGGTCGATGGCGCTCGTGGGCCTGACCGGTTTGCCTGCCACGTCTCGCTCCGCTCCCCCTCAGCCCTTGGCCACGGCGCGCAGCCGGTCCACGACGTCGGCCCGCAGCTCGGCGGGCTCCAGCACCACCACGTCCGGGCCGAACTCCACCAGCCAGGCGTCCAGGCCGTGCCCGTACGGAATCTCCAACTCGTCCCAGCCGTCGCCGAGTTCCCGCACGGCCGTGGACTTCGCCCGAAGGGGGTACCCGGCGCCGGAACGCAGCCGGATCAGGGCGCTGCGGTCGGCGGTCTCCCCGGCCCAGCTCGCGACGGTCTCGCGGACGGTGACGACATCGGGCACGGGGGCGGTGAACCTCCCGCCGCGCGAGCGCACCTTGCCGGTGATCCGCGACAGCCGGAACACGCGCTCGGCGCCGCGGTCGCGGTCGAAGCCGGCCAGGTACCAGTGGCCGCGCCAGCACTCCAGCGCCCACGGTTCGACGTGCCGGGTCTCGGGCTGGGCGGCGTTGGCCTTGCGGTAGTCGAAGGCGACGGTGCGGCGGTCGCGGCAGGCCAGCATCAGCGGTTCGAAGGCGGCCTCGTGCACCGGGATGCGCGGCTCCAGCGCGCTGTGCGCCTCATAGGGGTCGACGTCCTCGGGCAGCCCGGCCGCGCGCAGCTTCTGCAGGGCGCCGCTGGCCGCGCCGGCGAGACGGGCCTGCTGCCAGACCTTGGCGGCCAGACCGAGGGCGGCGGCCTCCTCGGCGTCGAGGGTGATGGGCGGCAACCGGTTCGAGTCACGGCGGGCGAGATAACCGATCTCGCCGTCGAGGCTCTCCACGGTCTCGATGACCAGGCCCAGCTCGCGCAGGTCGTCCTTGTCCCGCTCGAACATGCGGTTGAAGGAGTCGTCGGCGCCGGACGCGCCCTTCTCCGGCCCAAAAGCTTCGACGTAAGCCTCGATCGACTCGCGCAGCTCACGCTTGCTGAGCGGCCGCCGCGTCCCGAGCAGACACAGCGCCAGGTTCATCAGCCGCTCGGCCTTGGCAATGGCCATCGACGCGCTTCGCCTCCCTATGGTCCTTACGATCGATGACCGTACCGCTCCGCGGGGCGATGGCAAAAGCGGAGGGTCCATGCCCGTACAGGCATGGACCCCACGTGATCAGCTGTGATCGAGCGACGATCAGACCGAGACCAGGTCGCAGACGAAGATCAGCGTCTCGCCCGGCTTGATCGCGCCGCCGGCGCCACGGTCGCCGTAGGCCAGGTGCGGCGGGATGGTCAGCTGGCGGCGGCCGCCGACCTTCATGCCCTGCACGCCCCGGTCCCAGCCGGGGATGACCTGGCCGACACCGAGCTGGAAGCGCAGCGGGGTGCCACGGTTCCAGGAGGCGTCGAACTCCTCGCCGGAGGAGAAGGCCACACCCACGTAGTGGACCTGGACGAAGTCGCCCGCCTTGGCCTCCGGGCCGTCGCCCTCCCAGATGTCCTTGATCTCGAGGTCAGCCGGGGGCTCGCCGCCCGGGAAGTCGATCTCGGGCTTGTCGATGCTCACGTCTTGAAGCTCCTGCATATCTACGACACGGAACGCGGACAGTCTGTCATCCCCGAGGGGGCGGCGCCCGCCGGACCCGGTACGGCGCCCCGGCACGCCACCGCGCGCGGCTACATCTTGGCCAGGATGTCCACCGAGAACACCATCGTGGAGTCCTTCTTGATGCCGCTGCCCTGCGGCGGGTTGTCCCCGTAGCCCAGCGCCGGCGGGACCACGATCAGGACGCGGCTGCCGACCTTCTTGCCGGTCAGGCCCTCGCCCCAGCCCTTGACGACCTGCTGGAGGGAGAAGGAGGTCAGGGTCTTGCGGCCGTAGGTGGAGTCGAACTCCTTGCCGGTGTCCCACAGCACGCCCTTGTACTGCACGAGCACCGTGCTGTCGGCCTTCAGCGCCTCGCCGTCGCCCTCCAGGACGTAGGTCGCCACGAGCTTCGTCGGCGGCTTGGTCTTGGGCACGTCGATGGACGGCGCCCCGCCGTCCGTGTTCGTCCCGACCTTGGGCAGCGCGGCGTCGTCCTGCGGGACCTTCTTGCCCTGGGCGGAGCTCTTCGCGTTGAAGACGTCCTTCAGATCGACCACGAACACCAGGGTGTCGGTGCCCTTGATGCCCGCCTGAGGATTGCCCTGCGCGCCGTAACCCCAGGTGGGCGGGACGGAGAACTGGACCCGGCTGCCCGTCTTCTTGCCGGCCAGGGCGTAGCGCCAGCCGTCGATGATCTGCCCCTGCGCGAGCGGGAGCAGCAGCGGCGTCTTGCGGTCGTAGGAGTTGTCGAACACCTTGCCGGTGCTCCAGATCTGACCGAGGTAGTCCGCCTGCACGTAGTCGTTCTCCGCGACCGTGCGGCCGCTGCCCGTGATCAGCGTCTTCACCGCGATGTCCTTCGACGGCTCGCCGCTGCCCTTGGCGACCGTCGGCTTCTCACCGAACTTCGTGCCCGCGGTGACCGCCGGGAGCGGACCGGCGACGATCTTCGGGCTCGGCGCGGCCGACGGCTGCGACGCCGAGGGCGACGCGCTGTCGCTGGCCTTGCTCGAGTCGGACTTGTCGTCACCGCAGCCGGCGAGGGTGACCAGTCCGGCGGGTACGGCAATCATCAGGGAACGTCGGCGCACGATGAGGGCCTCGTAATCGGTCGATCTTGTGGATGGCGTGCGCGCAACTCTACGGCGTGAGAAGGGCGCCGTACGGGTAACGTACGGCGCCCGAGTGGCGTTCCGGCATGTCGCCGAAAGCCGGCTCACATTCCCGCGATGAGCTTCTCCACCCGGTCGTCCACCGACCGGAACGGGTCCTTGCACAACACGGTCCGCTGTGCCTGGTCGTTCAGCTTCAGATGCACCCAGTCGACGGTGAAGTCCCGCCGCTGCTCCTGTGCCCGGCGGATGAAGTCACCGCGCAGCCGCGCCCGAGTGGTCTGCGGCGGAACCGACTTGCCCTCGAAGATCTTCAAGTCGTTGCAGATCCGGGTCGCTTGCCCCTTCTTCTCCAGCAGGTAGTACAGGCCACGACGACGGTGGATGTCGTGGTACGCGAGGTCTATCTGCGCGACCCGCGGATGCGACATCGTCATGTTGTGCTTGGCCCGGTAGCGCTCGATGAGCTTGTACTTCATGACCCAGTCGATCTCCGTGCCGATACGGTCGAGGTCCTCGGACTCGATCGCGTCCAGCGTGCGGCCCCACAGCTCCAGCACCTGCTCCACCGTGCCGGTGCGGATACCGCGGCGCTCACAGAAGTCGACGGCCTTCTCGTAGTACTCGCGCTGCACCTCGAGGGCGGAGGCCTCACGTCCGCTGGCCAGCCGCACCTTGCGGCGGCCGGTGATGTCGTGGCTGACCTCGCGGATCGCCCGGATCGGGTTCTCCAGTGTGAGGTCCCGCATCACCGTGCCCGCCTCGATCATGCGCAGCACGAGGTCGGTGGCCCCGACCTTCAGCAGCATGGTCGTCTCGGACATGTTGGAGTCGCCCACGATGACGTGCAGGCGCCGGTAGCGCTCGGCGTCGGCGTGCGGCTCGTCGCGGGTGTTGATGATGGGCCGCGAGCGGGTCGTCGCCGAGGAGACGCCCTCCCAGATGTGCTCGGCCCGCTGGCTGACGCAGTAGACGGCGCCGCGCGGGGTCTGCAGGACCTTGCCCGCACCGCACAGCAGCTGCCGCGTCACCAGGAAGGGGATGAGGATGTCCGCGAGCCGCGAGAACTCCCCGTGCCGGGCCACCAGGTAGTTCTCATGGCAGCCGTAGGAGTTTCCCGCCGAGTCCGTGTTGTTCTTGAAGAGGTAGACGTCGCCTGCGATTCCCTCCTCGTGCAGGCGTCGTTCCGCGTCCACCAGCAGGCCCTCGAGAATGCGCTCTCCGGCCTTGTCGTGGGTGACCAGCTCGATCACGTTGTCACATTCGGGTGTCGCGTATTCCGGGTGAGAGCCCACATCGAGATAGAGGCGGGCACCGTTCCGCAGAAACACATTGCTGCTGCGGCCCCATGACACGACACGGCGGAAGAGGTACCGCGCCACCTCGTCAGGTGACAGACGGCGCTGTCCCCTGAACGTGCACGTGACGCCGTACTCGTTCTCCAGCCCGAAAATGCGGCGGTCCATGAGGGAACATTACGCCCGATCCCCCGAACTGAAACGGGGTTCGACAGCACGATTTGGATCATTTTCCGATGAGGCCGCAACAACCCCTGTCACGGCGGGAGCTGCGAGGACGGTGCGTGTACCCAGCAGAACGAGCAGCGAAACCGCACCGGCGGCACCGGGCACCGCGAATCCCCACAGCGCGCCACCCGCCTGGACGACCGGCCCCGCCAGGCCGGTTCCCACCGACGCCCCCACGGTGAACGTCGTCACCAGCCAGGAGAACGCCTCGGTGACCGTGCCGCTCGGCGCGTGCCGGTCCACGATGACGAACGCGCACGCGATGGACGGCGCCAGGAACACCCCGGCGAGCGCCGTGAGCGCCACCATGGCGACCGCGCCGGGCATCAGCGTCAGCGGCAGGTAACACACCGCCAGAAACGCCACCAGCACCCGCAGTCGCCGCTCCGGCGGGCCCGCCCACTGCCGCGCCCCGTACACCGCGCCGCCGGCCAGCGCACCGAGACCGAGCGCGGCCATCAGCCAGCCGTACACCGCGTCACCGCCGTGGCCGTCCGCGTACGGCACGGCGGCCACCGTGATGGACCCGAGCGCCATCCCGATGAACAGGAACGCCGCCAGCAGCGCCAGCAGCCCCGGCGAGCGCAGCGCGCCCAGCCAGTGCGCCTCACGCGGTGCGGAGCGCCACGCGCGCGAGGGCGGCGACAGGACGACGGAGAGCGCGCCGAGGACACCGAGGACGCCCAGCACGAGCAGCGCCGCCCGCGCGGACCACAGCGAGACGCACAGGGTGACCAGCAGCGGGCCGACGGTGAACATGACCTCCTGGGCGATCGCGTCCATGGCGTACGCGGTGTGCACCTGGTCCTCACGGCGCAGCACGCTCGGCCACAGCGCCCGCAGGCCGCCCTCCAGCGGTGGCGTGAACAGGCCGGAGGCCGCCACGGCGGCGTACGCCAGCGGGGCCGGGGCGGTACCGACGGCGGCGAAGACGGTCATGGCCAGCGCCGAGGCGACCGCGGCGGGCAGCTGGACGCGCGGCTGCCCGTGCAGGTCGACGAGCCGGCCGAGCACCGGCTGGCCCACGGCGTTGGCGACGCCGTACACCGCCGCCAGCGCGCCCGCCAGACTGTAGGTGCCGCCCTCGGCGCGCACGAACAGCACGATCGCGATGGCGGCGGTGGCGTTGGGCAGCCGTCCCACCAGCGTGCCCACGAGCAGGCGGGCGGCGTGCCTCGCCCTGAGGATCTCCAGGTATCCCGCGGCCATGTCCGCCCTCCGGCTCAAGTTTTACGTATAACGTCCTACGTCATACGTACCATGTGCGCAGTTCAGCAGTCCAGACGACGGAAGCGAGCGGACGGTGGCCCGAAGCAGCACCCGCCCCACCAGCCGGGACGTCGCCCAGGCGGCCGGCGTCTCCCAGGCCGCCGTCTCCCTCGTCCTGGGCGACAAATGGCGCGGCCGCGTCTCCGCGGCCACCGCCGAACGCGTCCGCGAAGCCGCCCGCGAGCTCGACTACCGGCCCAACCTCGCCGCCCGCAACCTGCGCCTCGGCCGCACCCGCACCGTCCTGCTCGTCGTCCCCGCCCTCACCACCGAATTCTTCGCCGGCGTCTACACCGGCGCCGCCCGCGTCGCCGCCGACCACGGCTTCGGCGTCGTCCTCTACCCCTCCCCCGAAGGCATCGGCCCCGCCCGCGACCCCTTCGCCTCCGCCCAGGCCGCCCTCGACGGCGTCCTCGCCTCCTCCATGGCCGCCGACGCCCTCACCGCCATCCGCGGCGACCAACTGCCCCTCGTCATGCTCGACAGCGACCCCGCCGGCAGCCTCGGTGCCGCCACCGTCAACCTCGACATCGCCGACGGCGTCCGCCAGGTCGCCCGCCACCTGACCGGCCTCGGCCACCGCCGCTTCCTGCACCTCGCCGCCGACGTGCCGTCCTGGACCTTCGACGTGCGCGCACGCGAACTCGCCCGGCACATCGCCGCCACCCCCGGCGCGACCCTGCGCACCGCCCCCGCGGCAGCGCCCATCTCCATCGACGCCGGACTGCTCGCCACCGAGGCCGCGCTGGGCCCGGCGCACCCCCGTCCCACCGCGATCGTCTGCGACGACGACATGCTCGCCGCCGGCGCCTACAAAGCGCTGCGCCGGCTCGGCCTGCGCGTCCCCGAGGACGTCTCCGTCACCGGCGTCGACGACCTCGGCCTCGCCACCGCCGTCGACCCCGAGCTGACCACCGTCCGCCTCGACGCCGAACGCTTCGGAGAACACGGCATGCGCGCCCTCCTCGCCGTCCTCCAGGGCCGCACACCCGACGCCGGGGACATCCCCGTCGAACTCGTCGTACGCGGCTCCACGGCCCCGCCGAAGGCCCCCTGAGCACCACTGCGCCCCGGCCGTGGGCCGGCCGGGGCGCAGTGGTGCACGCGGGTGCTAGTCCTCGTCGCTGCTCTCGGCCTCCGTGGCCGTGCTGCCGGCCTGCAGCAACCGCCCGAGCTGCGCACCGACGATCCGCTTGAACTTGCGCTGCTGCGGCCGCGTACGGTCCAGCACCGCCACCTCCAGGCGCTCCGCGGGAATCTCCCGCTCCGTGCCGTTGGTGTCCCGCGACAGCGCCCGCACCGCCAGCTGGAGGGCCTCCGCCAGGCTCATGCCGTCGCGGTGATGCTGGTCCAGGAAGCCGCTGATCTGCTCGGCGTTGCCGCCGACCGCCACCGAACCGTGCTCGTCCACGATCGAACCGTCGTGCGGCAGCCGGTAGATCTGGTCGCCGTCCGGGGTCTCCCCCACCTCGGCCACCACCAGCTCCACCTCGTACGGCTTCTCCGCCGCGGACGAGAAGATCGTGCCCAGCGTCTGCGCGTACACGTTGGCCAGACCCCGCGCCGTGACATCGTCCCGGTCGTAGGTGTAGCCACGCAGGTCGGCGTAGCGGACACCGCCGATGCGCAGGTTCTCGTACTCGTTGTACTTGCCGGCCGCGGCGAAGCCGATCCGGTCGTAGATCTCGCTGAACTTGTGCAGCGCACGGGACGGGTTCTCACCGACGAACACGATGCCGTCGGCGTACTGCATGACGACCAGGCTGCGGCCACGCGCGATGCCCTTGCGGGCGTACTCGGCGCGGTCGGCCATCGCCTGCTGAGGTGAGACATAGAACGGCGTCGACACCGGTTATCCGTCCCTTTCTGTGGAAGTCACTCGATCACCTGACAACAAATCCGGGCCCGGCCCTCAGAGCAGGGCGGCCCGCGGGCCGTCCGGCTGCTCCAGGCGGCGCTGCAGCACCGAGCGGGCGATCTCGGAGGACTCGTCGTCGGTGAGCCGGCGGAAACCGTCCTCGGTGATCACGGTGACGATCGGGTAGATCCGGCGGGCGACATCGGGACCACCGGTCGCCGAGTCGTCGTCGGCCGCGTCGTACAGAGCCTGCACCACCAGCGTCGTGGCGTCGGACTCGGTGAGGTCGTCGCGGTACAGCTTCTTCATCGCGCCCCGGGCGAACACCGAACCCGAGCCGGTCGCGGCGAAGCCACGCTCCTCGGTACGGCCGCCGGTGACGTCGTAGGAGAAGATGCGGCCCTTGGCGCGGTCCACGTCGTACCCCGCGAACAGGGGCACCACGGCCAGGCCCTGCATGGCCATGCCCAGGTTGGAGCGGATCATCGTCGACAGGCGGTTCGCCTTGCCCTCCAGCGACAGCTGGGCACCCTCGACCTTCTCGAAGTGCTCCAGCTCCAGCTGGAAGAGCTTGACCATCTCGACCGCGAGACCGGCGGTGCCGGCGATGCCGACGGCCGAGTACTCGTCCGCCGGGAACACCTTCTCGATGTCGCGCTGCGCGATGACGTTGCCCATGGTGGCCCGGCGGTCACCGGCCAGCACCACGCCGCCCGGGAACGTCACGGACACGATGGTCGTCCCGTGCGGCGCCTCGATCACACCCTGCACCGGAGGCAGCGAGCGCTTGCCCGGCAGCAGCTCCGGCTGGTGCTCGGCGAGGAAGTCCATGAAGGAGGAGGATCCTGGCGTCAGGAAGGCAGCAGGTAGACGCCCGGTGCCACGAGAATTGGCTTCCACGAGGTTCCTTCCACGTATGCAGCAGCCCGCCTTATGACGTCGGGCCGATCCTTGAACTGCCCCAGTGCTGCATTGCAGCTGAAGCACAGTACGCCACGGACCCTACCCGTCTCGTGACAGTGATCCACATGAGCGGGCGGAGCGGCTAGACATATGCAGCAGACCCGGCACTGAGCGGCGATCAAGGCGTCTCGCTCGGCTTCGGTGATGCCGTACTGACGCTTCAGATGCTGCTCACGCCCCAGCGCCGCTCGGCACGCCTTGCACCGTGTGGCCAAACCGTCGGAGGCGGTGGCGTTGCGATGCCAGTCGCTGTGCGGCTTGATCTCCCCGCATGCCCGGCAGAGCTTGTGCCCTTGCGGGACGTCCGCCTTTTCCCGTACGGGGCTGCCCATGGCCTCCCGGCGCAGTCGGTAGCGGATGGCGCTGTATTCCGCCACGCACTCCCGGCAGTCGACCTGGAGGCCGTCACGCCGATTCTTGTCCCGAGCGAATGCGGCAAGAGGAAGGAGCCGCCGGCATTTCCGACACGGCTTCGCATCCGGTACGCCGGCCACTCCCATTCCCCCCGCCACCTTCGCTTCGAAGCTAGAAGACCAATGCGGCCTTCACTCTCCACCTTTTTGCACGAAGCTCCGCACGAAATCCTCGGCGTTCTCCTCAAGTACGTCGTCGATTTCGTCCAGGACGGAGTCCACGTCGTCGCTCAGCTTCTCGTGGCGCTCCTTGAGCTCCTCGGAGGCCTGCGCGTCCTGCGCCTGCTCCTCGACCTCCTCCGTGGAGCGCGTGGCCTTCTGCTGGCCGCCACCGGTGTCCTTGGTTGCCATAACCCTCACCCCGCTCTTTCGCCCGACATGGGTCGACAGGTCGGCATTCCTGCCGATCGGTGATGATCAGACCCTACAAGCCGGGTCCGACATCGGCCCCGCACTTTCCACAACGTGCGGGGGCCACCTCGATGATTCCCGGCCGGGGCCATTTCCACCCTGTTCCGGCCGGGGAGGCCGACGAGTACCCTCAGCTCCCCGAGAGCACCCTGACCAGGTCTTCCGCTGTGCGGCAGCGGTCCAGCAGCTCCTTGACGTGATTTCGCGTTCCGCGAAGCGGTTCGAGGGTTGGGACCCGCTGGAGGGAGTCCCGGCCCGGCAGGTCGAAGATGACCGAGTCCCAGGAGGCCGCGGCGACGTCGTCGGCGTACTGCTCCAGGCAGCGGCCGCGGAAGTACGCGCGGGTGTCCTCCGGGGGCTTGTGCATGGCCCGCTCGACCTCCGCCTCGTCCAGCAGCCGCTTGATGCGTCCGCGGGCCGCGAGGCGGTTGTAGAGGCCCTTCTCGGGGCGTACGTCGGCGTACTGGAGGTCGACGAGGTGCAGGCGCGCCGCGTCCCAGTCGAGGCCGTCACGGCGCCGGTAGCCCTCCATGAGTTCCCGCTTGGCGACCCAGTCGAGTTCGCCGGCCAGGCTCATGGGGTCGTTCTCCAGGCGCGTGAGGGTGTCCTCCCAGCGCGAGAGCACGTCCTTGGTCTGTTCGTCGGCGTCCGCCCCGAAGCGTTCCTCGACGTATTTGCGGGACAGCTCGAAGTACTCCATCTGGAGTTGCACGGCGGTGAGCGTGCGGCCGCTGCGCAGGGTGACCAGGCGCTTGAGGGTGGGGTCGTGGGAGACCTGGTGGAGGGTGCGGACCGGCTGGTCCACGGCGAGGTCGACCGCGATGAAGCCGTCTTCGATCATGGACAGGACGAGGGCCGTCGTGCCGAGCTTGAGGTAGGTGGAGATCTCCGAGAGGTTGGCGTCGCCGATGATCACGTGGAGGCGGCGGTACTTCTCGGCGTCGGCGTGCGGCTCGTCGCGGGTGTTGATGATGGGGCGCTTGAGGGTGGTCTCGAGGCCGACCTCGACCTCGAAGTAGTCCGCGCGCTGGCTGAGCTGGAAGCCGTGTTCGTGGCCGTCCTGGCCGATGCCGACGCGACCGGCGCCGGCGAAGACCTGGCGGGAGATGAAGAAGGGGGTCAGGTGGCGCACGATGTCCGAGAAGGGGGTCTCCCGCTTCATCAGGTAGTTCTCGTGCGTGCCGTAGGAGGCGCCCTTGTTGTCGGTGTTGTTCTTGTAGAGATGGATGGGCTGGGCTCCGGGGAGCTGTGCGGCCCGTTCGGCGGCCTCCGCCATGATCCGTTCGCCGGCCTTGTCCCAGAGGACGGCGTCGCGGGGGTTGGTGACCTCGGGGGCGCTGTACTCGGGGTGCGCGTGGTCGACGTAGAGGCGGGCGCCGTTGGTGAGGATGACGTTGGCCAGACCGATGTCCTCGTCGGTGAGCTGGCTGGAGTCGGCGGCTTCCCGGGCGAGGTCGAAGCCCCGCGCGTCGCGCAGCGGGTTCTCCTCCTCGAAGTCCCACCGGGCACGGCGGGCCCGGTGCATCGCCGCCGCGTAGGCGTTGACGATCTGGGACGAGGTGAGCATGGCATTGGCATTGGGGTGGCCGGGGACGGAGATTCCGTACTCCGTCTCGATGCCCATTACTCGCCGTACGGTCATGCGGCCCTCCTTGCCCGGCGGCACCCTCGGTCGTAGGCGCCGCTCAAGTACCGCGAATGCTCCGGTGCGTGTGCGGTGCCCCTCCCCGCACTGCGCGTTCGGGCGGTACGGAAGAGCCTAGAACGCCTTTGCGCTGGTGGGGAGATCATTTGCGTCTTTGCCTTGTGTGCTGTGCCCCGGATGTGCCCGGAAAAAACAGCGGGCTGCGGGTACCCGGTGAGGGCACCCGCAGCCGCCCTGTTTTTACAGGTACTGTCCGGTGTTCGCCACCGTGTCGATGGAGCGTCCGGTGTCCGCGCCCTGCTTTCCGGTGATGAGGGTGCGGATGTAGACGATCCGCTCGCCCTTCTTTCCGGAGATCCGGGCCCAGTCGTCCGGGTTGGTGGTGTTCGGAAGGTCCTCGTTCTCCTTGAACTCGTCCACGCATGCCTGGAGGAGGTGGGAGACGCGCAGGCCCTTCTGGTTCTTTTCCAGGAAGTCCTTGATCGCCATCTTCTTGGCCCGGCCCACGATGTTCTCGATCATGGCTCCGGAGTTGAAGTCCTTGAAGTACAGGACTTCCTTGTCACCGTTGGCGTAGGTGACCTCCAGGAAGCGGTTCTCCTCGGATTCCGCGTACATGTGCTCGACCGCGGTCTGGATCATGGCCTGGACCGTGGCGGACTTGTCGCTGCCGTGTTCGGCGAGGTCGTCGCCGTGCAGCGGGAGGCGCTCGGTGAGGTACTTGCCGAAGATGTCCTTGGCGGCTTCGGCGTCCGGGCGCTCGATCTTGATCTTCACGTCGAGCCGGCCGGGCCGCAGGATGGCGGGGTCGATCATGTCCTCGCGGTTGGAGGCGCCGATGACGACCACGTTCTGCAGGCCTTCCACGCCGTCGATCTCGGCGAGCAGCTGCGGGACGATGGTGTTCTCCACGTCCGAGCTGACGCCGGAGCCCCGGGTGCGGAAGAGGGACTCCATCTCGTCGAAGAAGACGATCACGGGGGTGCCCTCGGAGGCCTTCTCCCGGGCCCGCTGGAAGACCAGGCGGATCTGCCGCTCGGTCTCACCGACGTACTTGTTCAGCAGCTCGGGGCCCTTGATGTTGAGGAAGAAGCTCTTGCCGGCGGCCTGGCCGGTGACCTCGGCGACCTTCTTGGCCAGCGAGTTCGCGACGGCCTTGGCGATCAGCGTCTTACCACATCCGGGGGGACCGTAGAGCAGCACGCCCTTGGGCGGCCGCAGTTCGTGCTCCTTGAACAGGTCGGGGTACAGGTAGGGAAGCTCGACGGCGTCGCGGATGGCCTCGATCTGGCCGCCGAGGCCGCCGATGGCCTCGTAGCCGATGTCGGGGACCTCTTCGAGGACGAGTTCCTCGACCTCGCTCTTGGGCACGACCTCGTAGACGTAGCCGGAGCGGGGCTCGAGCAGGAGCGCGTCGCCGGGGCGGATGGTGACGTCCAGCAGCGGCTCGGCGAGCCGCACCACCCGTTCCTCGTCGGTGTGCCCGAGCACCAGGGCGCGCTCGCCGTCCTCGAGGATTTCCTTGAGGGTGACGATGTCGCCGACGCTCTCGTACTCCATGGCCTCGACCACGTTGAGCGCCTCGTTGAGCATGACCTCCTGGCCACGCCTGAGGTCGTCGAGTTCGACGTTGGGGCTGACGTTCACGCGGAGCTTGCGGCCGCCGGTGAAGATGTCGGCGGTGCCGTCCTCGTTGGCCTGCAGGAAGACGCCGAAGCCGGCGGGCGGCTGGGCGAGCCGGTCGACTTCCTCCTTGAGGGCCACGATCTGGTCGCGGGCCTCTCGCAGTGTGTTCGCGAGCCGCTCGTTCTGGGCGGACACGCCGGCCAGGTTGGTCTGCAGCTCGACGATCCGCTCTTCGAGAATCCTCGTGTGCCGCGGAGAGTCGGCGAGCTTGCGCCGCAGGACGGCGATCTCCTGCTCAAGGTAGGCAACCTGCCCGGTCGGGTCGTCGGACCCGCGTCCCGGGCGGATGCCGCGGTCAATGTCGTCGTCGTGGGCTGCCACGGTCCTCACCTCCTCCAAGGGGAGCTGGACGCTTCCAGACCCTACCTGGGCGGGTGTCGATTGAAACCCCTAGATCACAAAGACGGTCGGGGTGTGTCCGATCTTCACCCTTGCGCTCTCCCTCACGCCAGGGGAATACCCACCGAACATGATTGGAAAGCGGGCCCAGGTAGGGTCGAAGTGTTCAACACCCGTCAGAGCCTGCATCGTTCCCGTGCGGCTCGACCGTAAACGGCAGGAGAGGTGAGTCGTGCAGCAGGAGGCCGCGTCCGCGGACGAGGCGCTGGAGGTCTGGATCGATCAGGACCTGTGTACCGGCGACGGCATCTGCGCCCAGTACGCGCCGGAGGTGTTCGAGCTGGACATCGACGGTCTGGCCTACGTCAAGGGTGCGGGAGACGAGCTGCTGCAGGCGCCGGGGGCGACGACGCCGGTGCCGTTGCCGTTGCTGACGGACGTGGTGGATTCGGCCCGTGAGTGCCCGGGTGAGTGCATCCATGTGCGCCGGGTCGGCGACGGGGTCGAGGTCTACGGCCCCGACGCGGAGTGACCGTCCGGGCGCCGGGGGTTAAGTCGTCTTCAAGACGCTTTCGAGGGCGGTCTCGCGCGACGCGCGCGTGACCGCCCTGCGGTGTGTCTGGTTTCTCACAGCACAGTGACGTGGATCACACGCTGTGCGCCTGGGCCGGGGTGGAGCGGACGAACGTCCCGTCCTTCCACTGCCACTTCACGCTCCGGCGGACGTCGGGGCAGCAGGCGGGCACGTCGTCGGAGGAGTAGCCGAGCAGCGTGGCGTGCACGGCCCGGTCGTGTACGGCGATGTCGCTGACGTCGGTGCGGTCCTTGGGGTCGGCCAGGGTCGCGACGATGCGGGGCCGGCCGGTGCCGGACGCGTGCGTGAGGACGTAGACGCCGTCGGGCGGGGTGCCCATGGGGGCGTCGCAGTGCACGACGGCGACGGTCTCGGGCCGGTGGTCGCCGTCGAGGTCGCCGGTGGCCTGCTTGACGACGACGGCCTTGACGGGGCCGCAGTCCAGGGGGAAGGCCACACCGGTGGTGGCGGGGGCGGCGACGGTGGTGGTTTCCGCGCCCGGCGTCGGGGCAGCCGTGGCCGTGCGGGGTTGCAGCAGGGAGGACAGCGCGACGACGCCGGCGAGGGCGGTGGCGGTCGCGAGCCAGTGGATGGGACGGGTGTGCGTGTGGGCCAGTTCCGGGACGGCGGAGTGCTGCACTAGGAGTGTCTCCTGTGAGGGCTGTGCCGGTGGGGGTGGCCTGCATGGTGCCACACGTCACAGTGAGGCGGAACGGCGGGGTGCGCCCGGGTTCCCGCCGGTGTGACGCGGGCGCAAGACGACGGCGCCGTGGCCGAGTTCCGCGCGGGGTGCGGGAACTGGGCCACGGCGCCGGTGCGTTGCCGTGGTGGGGCGTGCCTCAGCGGCCGAGGCCGCCGTCGGCGTTGGGGCCGCTGTAGTCCTCGCCGTAGGCGCCCTTGGCGGGGCGGCGGCGGCGCATGGGCGGCTCGACGCCGTCGGCGAGGCGGCGGGCGGTGAGGAGGAAGCCGGTGTGGCCGATCATCCGGTGGTCCGGGCGTACGGCCAGGCCCTCGATGTGCCAGTTGCGGATCATGGTCTCCCAGGCGGTCGGCTCGTTGAAGCCGCCGAGCTCCCGGATGGATTCCACGGTCCGGGCGAGCTGGGTGGTGGTGGCGACGTAGCAGCAGAGGATGCCGCCGGGCACCAGCGCCTTGGAGACGGCCTCGAGGCACTCCCAGGGGGCGAGCATGTCGAGGATGACGCGGTCGACGTCGGTGTCGGACAGGTTGTCCTGGAGGTCGCCGACGGTGAGCTGCCAGGCCGGGTGCGGGCCGCCGAAGTAGCGTTCCACGTTCTGCTGGGCGATCTCCGCGAAGTCCTCGCGGCGCTCGTAGCTGTGCAGCATGCCCTGGTCGCCGATGGCCCGCAGCAGGAAGCTGCTGAGGGAGCCCGAGCCGACGCCGGCCTCCACGACGCGGGCGCCGGGGAAGATGTCGGCGAAGGCGAGGATCTGACCCGCGTCCTTCGGGTAGACGACGGCTGCCCCGCGGGGCATGGACAGGACGTAGTCGGGGAGCAGGGGGCGCAGCGCGAGGTAGGCGACGTTGCCGGTGGTGCGGACAACGCTGCCCTCGGGAGCGCCGATCAGTTCGTCGTGCGGGAAGCTCCCCTTGTGGGTGTGGAAGTTCTTCCCGGCCTCGAGCGTGAACGTGTAGTGGCGGCCCTTGGGGTCGGTCAGCTGTACCTGGTCCCCGACCTTGAAGGGCCCGCGTCGGCGGGCGGCACCGGTCGGTTCGGACATGTGACCAGCCTACCGGGGTTTGCGGGGGCCGAGGACCACACCCCGGCCGGGGTGCGCGGGGCTCAGCTGGGGCGGGCCATGGCCTTGACGAAGGCGCGCTCGACGTCGGCGGCGGACAGGACGCCGTAGATCTCGCCGGTGTCCTCGACCACGAGGTATTCGGTGGCGGGGGTGGCGCGCAGGACTTCCAGGAGGTCCTCGCCGGCCAGTTCGGCGGAGACGCGCATGCCGTCGGTGAGGTCCTGGGCGAGGTTGCCGGCCGTGACCCAGGGGCGGCGGTGTTCGGGTACGCCGACGATGGCGGCCTCGCGGACGAGGGAGAGGGGTTCGCCGTCGGTGTCGACGACGACGAGGGCGCGGGCGCCGGCCTCGTTGGCGCGGCGCAGGGCCTCGGAGAGCGGGGTGTCGGTGTGGACGGGGACCGCGCGGCGGGTGAGGTTGCGGGCACGCAGCTCGGGCAGGTGCTCGCGCAGGCGGGCGACGCGCAGGCTGTTGCCGGCGCCGGTCCAGATGATCGCGGCGAGGATGGCGGCGAGCAGGGCGTCGGTGACGGTGTCCATGCCGACGCTGTCCTCGGCGGTGGAGCCGAGGGCGCCGGACTGGGTGAGCAGCGGCAGGCCGATCAGGACGGAGACGGCGAGGGCGCGGCCGACCCAGGCGGCGGCGATGGTGCCGCTCATGGGCCTGCCGGTGATCTTCCAGACGACGGCGCGGAGCATGCGGCCGCCGTCGAGGGGCAGGCCGGGCAGGAAGTTGAAGATCGCCACGATGAGGTTGGAGACCATCAGGCCGGCGAGCAGGACGCCGGGGACGGTGCCGGGTTCGACGGGCTGCATGGCGAGGTAGAACACGCCGGCGAGGACGAGGGAGAGCAGCGGGCCGACGAAGGCCAGGACGAACTCCCGTCCGGGGCTCTCGGCCTCCTTCTCGATCTCGCTGACGCCGCCGAAGAACTGCAGCCGGATGCGGCGCACCGGGAGCTTGAAGCGCAGGGCGGCGACGGTGTGGGCCAGCTCGTGCACGAGCACGGAGGCGTAGAAGGCGACGGCGAAGAAGAGGGAGACGAGGTAGCGGGCGGCGCCGAGGTCGGGCAGCACGCGGTCGAGCTGGCCGCCGAAGACCCAGGTGATCAGCGCGGCGACGAGGAACCAGCTGGGCGCGACGTACACGGGCACGCCGAAGGGGCGGCCCATGAGCAGCCCGCTGCGCGGCTCCGGCGGCCGCGGGGGGCGTCCGCCGGGTCCCGCGTGGGCGTGGCTGCGGTCGGGGTGCTGATCCTGACCGGCGATGTGGTGGGCCCGCTCGGCATTGCGGGGGGTGTGCGGGTCGCGCCCGGGCGCGGCGGCCTCGCCGGGGGCGGGCGTCACGGGGGCGTCGGGGACCGGGGCCGCGCCGGAGGGCGCGTCGTCGCCGGCCGGCGCGGCGTGGGGCCGGGCCGGTGCCGGTTCGTCGCCGGAGGGCGCGGGCCGGGCCGGTTTCGTGGAGCCGTCCCGGGCGGGAGGCTCCCCGGGGGTCGGCTCGTCGCCGGAGTGGGTGGCGGAGGGGCCGGGGGCCGGGGCGTCGGCGGGGGTGGCGTCCTCCGGGCCGGCCTGGCCGGACGACCCGGGGGGATCGGCGGGGTCGGGGTGTGCGGGGGCGGCGGGCGGGGTGGGCAGGCCGGTGTGGGGCTCGGCCGCCTCGTCGTCGCCCGACCGCGGCTGCGCGCTCCGGCCGCTCTCGTCCACGTGGTCCCCTCGATCGCAGCGTCTTCCGAGCCGGCCGGCCGGAAGCGGTCTCGGGTCGATGGTATGCGTCCGTCGCGGCGTGTTCCGCCCCGGCACCCCCTGTGTTCGCCGTGCCGTACGCCACCGGCGGCGCCGCGGGTTGGGTCACTGTCAGTGGCGGGCCTTAAGGTCTTGGGGCATGGAGACGAGCAGCGAGGACACGGCCGGGCAGGGCGGCGGCGACACCGGTACGGTGGCGCCGCGCCCGGACGCGCCAGGCGTGGCGGGGGCGCACGGGCCCCTCGCCGCGACGGTGCCGGGCCAGGAGACGGGGCGCGGGGTCGCGGCGGCGGACATGCCGTCGATACGACCGGCAGCCGACGCGTCCCCGGAACCCGCAGCCGACGCGTCCTCGCAGCCCGACGCCCCGGCCGCTGCGCCCTCGGGCCCCGCAGAGGCGTCCGGCCCGGAGCCCACGGAGGTCGCGCCCTCGGGCCCCGCAGACACCGCCGACCCGGAGCCCACCGAGATCGCGCCCTCGGAGGCAGCTGCCCCCGTCGCGCCCTCGGAACCCGCAGAGGCCGCCGGCCCGGAGCCCACCGCCGTCGCGCCCTCGGAAGCCGCTGCCCCCGTGACGCCCTCGGAACCCGCAGACACCGCCGGCCCGGAGCCCACCGCCACCGCGTGCTCGGAGGCCGTTGCCGCCGGCGGGTCCTCGGAAGCCGCTGTCCCCTCCATCGCGTCCCCGGGAACCGTCGGCTCCGCCGCCGAGCCCGCCGTGCTCACGGCCGGTGATGACGTGCTGGCCGTGGCGGCTCTTCCCTCGTCCTCGGCGGAGGACGGGCATCCGGAGGCCGTCGCCCCCGTCGCACCGCGGCCGGACCGCACGGCGCCCGTCAGCCTGTCGCCCTCCCGCGCGGGTGACTTCATGCGGTGCCCGCTGCTGTACCGGTTCCGGGTGATCGACCGGCTGCCGGAGAAGCCGAGCGCGGCGGCCACGCGGGGCACGCTGGTGCACGCGGTGCTGGAGCGGCTGTTCGACGCCCCTGCGGCCGAGCGGACCGCGCCGCGCGCCAAGTCACTGATCCCGGGCCAGTGGGAGCGGCTGCGGGAGAGCCGCCCGGAGGTCACCGAGCTGTTCGCCGACGATCCGGACGGTGAGCGCCTGGCGCGGTGGCTGGCGGAGGCCGAACAGCTCGTGGAGCGCTGGTTCACGCTGGAGGATCCGACGCGTCTGGAGCCGGCGGAGCGTGAGCTGTTCGTCGAGGCGGAGCTGGAGTCGGGGCTGACCCTGCGCGGCATCATCGACCGGGTGGACGTCGCGCCCACCGGTGAGGTGCGGATCGTCGACTACAAGACCGGCAAGGCGCCGCGGCCCGAGTACGCCGAGGGCGCGCTGTTCCAGATGAAGTTCTACGCCCTCGTCGTGTGGCGGCTGAAGAACGTCGTTCCCCGGCGGTTGCAGCTGGTGTACCTCGGCAGTGGTGACGTCCTGACCTACGATCCGGTCCTCGCCGACCTGGAGCGGGTGGAGCGCAAGCTGCTGGCGCTGTGGGACGCGATCCGGCGGGCCACCGAGACCGGTGAGTGGCGGCCGCGGCCGACGAAGCTGTGCGGCTGGTGCGACCACCAGGCGCACTGTCCGGAGTTCGGCGGCACTCCCCCGCCGTATCCGCTGCCGGTGCGTACGGCCGGCTCCGGCGGCGCCTGAGCCGCCGGTCCGCCCCGCACGGCGCGGCGCGACCCCGGAGGATCGGCGCCGGCTGCCCCGGGGGCGGTCCGGGTGGCGGGTGCAGGGCAGAATGGGCCCGGACGAGCGAAGGAGACTTACGTGGCCATCCGTGTCCTACTGGTCGACGACCAGCCGCTGCTGCGTACGGGCTTCCGGATGATCCTGGAGGCCGAGCAGGACATCGCGGTCGTCGGCGAGGCCGGGGACGGCCTCCAGGCACTCGACCAGGTGCGCGCCCTGCAGCCCGACGTGGTGCTGATGGACATCCGCATGCCCCGCATGGACGGCGTGGAGGCGACCCGGCAGATCACCGGACCGGAGCGCAACGGTCCGGCGAAGGTGCTGGTGCTGACGACCTTCGACCTCGACGAGTACGTGGTGGAGGCGCTGCGTGCGGGGGCGAGCGGCTTCCTGCTGAAGGACGCGCCGGCGAACGAGCTGGTGCAGGCGATCCGTGTGGTGGCCGGCGGCGAGGCGATGCTCGCGCCGAGCATCACCCGGCGGCTGCTCGACAAGTACGCCACCCACCTGCCGTCCGGCGAGGAGCCGGTGCCGGACACGCTGCACACGCTGACCGACCGTGAGGTCGAGGTGCTGAAGCTGGTGGCGCGGGGGCTGTCGAACGCCGAGATCGCCGCCGACCTGTTCGTCAGCGAGACCACCGTCAAGACGCATGTGGGCCACGTGCTGACGAAGCTGGGCCTGCGCGACCGCGTGCAGGCCGCGGTGTACGCCTACGAGAGCGGCCTGGTGCGCCCCGGCGCCCAGTAGAACGCCCCTTCTCTCCACGCCTCGTGAGGGCGCCCCTCCCCCGGATGTCCGGGGCAAGGGGCGCTCTTTCGTTCGTGGCCGGGCGGCCGGCGCGGGGGCCGGCGCTCGGCGGGGGAGCCGGCGGTCAGCCCTTGTGCAGCTCCCAGAAGCGGAACACGGTCGAGGCGTCGAGGCAGGACTCGAGGCCGTAGACGCCGTCGCGCACCACCGCGTACTGCTTGCCCTGCCACACGGGCAGGACCGGCACGTCGTCGGCGACGATGTCCTGCAGCTCGCCGTACTCCTTGCCGGTGGAGGCGCGGTCGCTCTGGGCCGCGGTGCGCGGGATGAGCGTGCCGGTGATGGTCTTGTTGCCGTAGTTGTTGCCCAGCACGTTGCCCTTGCCGAAGAAGGGAGCGGTGAAGTTGTCGGCGTCCGGGTAGTCGGGCACCCAGCCCTTGACGTAGACGCCGTACTTGCCGGCCGCGATGTCCTTCTCGTACTGGTCGAAGGCCACCGACTTCACGTCGGCCTCGAACAGTCCGCTGGCGTTGAGCTGGCCGGCTATCGCCTTCAGTTCCGCGTCGGTGGCGGGGCCGTAGCGCGCCGGCGTGGACCACAGGGTGAGCTTGACCTTGTCGGTGATGCCCGCGGCGCGCAGTGCCTGCTTGGCCTTGGCCTGGGAGGGGCGGGCGCCGTAGGTGTTGAAGAACGATGTGGTGTGGCCCGCGATTCCGGCCGGGATGATCGAGTACAGCGGGGTCGCGGTGCCCTGGTAGACGTCCCGGATGAGGGCGTCGCGGTCGATGAGGTGGGCGATGGCCTTGCGCACGCCGGCCTTTCCGGCGACCGGGTCGTTCATGTTGAAGACCAGGTGCTGGACCTCGGCGCTGCTGCCCTCGACCACCTCGACGCCCGAACTGCCGCCGCTCTTCTGGATGTCGGCGATGTCGGTCGCGCTCAGGCCTCGGTAGGCGGCGTCGACCTTGCCGTCGAGGAGGGCCTGCTTCAGGGCCTTCTGGTCGCCGTGGAAGAACTTCAGCGTGACGCCGGAGTTCTTCACCTTGGCGGTGCCCTCGTAGTTGCCGTTGACCGAGAAGACGGCCTCTTCATCGTTGAAGGAGTCCAGCTTGTACGGGCCGGAGCCGACGGCCTTGCCGTCCTTGCGCAGACCGTTGGCGTCGTACTGGCTGTGGTCGACGATGGATCCGGCACCCGAGGCGATCTTGCTGGGGAAGGTCGCGTCGGAGGTCTTGAGCTGGAAGACGACCGTCTTGTCGTCCGGCGTCTCCACCGAGGCGAGCGAGGGGAACATGACCGCCGGGCCGGCCGCGTCGTTGATCTTCAGCATGCGGTCGAAGGAGAACTTCACGTCCTTCGAGGTGAGCGCGTCACCGTTGCTGAACTTCAGGTCGTCCTTGAGGGTGCACCGGTAGACCTGGGCCTGGGTGTCGGTGAAGCCGCACTGCTTCGCCGCCTCGGGCTGCGGCTCGGTGGCTCCCTCCGGGAAGCTGAGCAGCGACTGGAAGACGTTGTTGAACAACAGCCAGGAACCGGGGTCGTAGCCCGAGGCGGGGTCCGTGGCCAGGACGTCGTCGGACATCCCCATGACCACGGCGGACCCGGTGCCCCCGGAATCGCCGTTCTCCGTTCCGCATCCGGTCAACAGGCCGGAGGCCAGCCCGGCCACGATGGGCAGGACCGGCCACTGGTTGCGCATGTTCACGTACGTGTGCCTTGTCTTCGGTTCTCCGTCAACCCGGGGCCCTTCGACGGGCCCCGGGCACGGGGTGCGTCAGCCGCTCACACCGCGGCCGAGCTCCCACAGCTGCAGGGTCGAGGTGTTGTTGAGGGCGTAGGCGGTGCCCGTGATGTCGTCGCGCGCTGCGACGTACTGCTTACCCTGCCACAGCGGCAGAACGGGCACGTCGTCGGCCACGATGTCCTGGATGTCCGTCAGGCTCCGCCCGGCGGCGAGGCGGTCGGCCTCGCGCCGGGACTGCGGGATCAGGTGGTTGATGATCTCGCTGTTGCGGTACGGCGACTTGAGGAAGTTGTCCTTGTCGAGGAACGGCGCGAGGTAGTTGTCGGCGTCCGGGAAGTCCGGGAACCAGCCCATGCCCCACACGTCGTAGGCGCCCTTGCGCTCGGCGGGGACGAAGGCTTCCCAGGGCGTGCCCTGGAGCTGGACGTCGAACAGGCCGCTGGAGTTGAGCTGCTGCTGGAGCACCTCGAACTCCCGCTTGGTGACCGCGCCGTAGTGGTCGGTGGTGTAGTGCAGGGTCAGCTTGACCGGGGTGGAGATGCCGGCCTTCGCCAGCAGCGACTTGGCCTTGGTGGCGCTGGGCTCCCCGTACTTGTTGAAGAACGAGTTGGAGTGGCCGGTGACGGTCGCCGGGACCAGCGAGTACAGGGCCTCGGCCTGGGTGCCGTACACCTGGGAGACCAGGGCGCTGCGGTCGACGACCTGGGCGACGGCCTGGCGTACCGCCTTGTCCTTGACGGACGGGGCGTCGGTGTTGAAGGCGAGGTAGCGGATCTCCAGGCCGGGCATGTCGAGCAGGTCGATGTTCTTTCCGGAGCCGCCCTGCAGCTTGCGCACCTGGTCCGGGGACATGGTGCGGCTCATGAGGTCGATGTCGCCCTTCTCGAGGGCCGCGCCCATGGCGTCGGCGCTGTCGAAGGAGTCCAGTTCGACCTTGTCGTTGTTCACGGTCAAGGACCCCTTGTAGTCGGGGTTCTTGGTGAAGACGGCCTTGGTCATGGAGTCGCCGCTGGTCTCGGCCTTCAGGGTGTACGGCCCGGAGCCGTCCACCGTGAACCCTTCGCGCAGCTTGTCCTTGGGGTAGTCGGCGGGGTCGACGATGCCCGCGACGGGGGTGGACAGCTTGTAGGGGAAGGTCGCGTCGGCGGTCTTCAGGTGGAAGACGACCTCCTTGTCGCCCTGCGTCTCGACGGTGTCGATGGTGGACAGCAGGGCCGCGACGCCGGAGTCGGCCTGGATGGCGCGGGCCCGGTCGATGGAGTACTTCACGGCGTTCGCGGTGACGGCGTCGCCGCCCGCGAATGTCAGTCCGTCGCGCAGCTTGCAGGCGAAGCGCTCGTTGCCGCTGTCGGTGAAGCCGCAGCTCTGGGCCGCCTCGGGTACCGGCTGCCCGCCCCCCTTGGGCAGCGTCATCAGGGTCTGCACGGTCTGGCGCAGGATGTTCCAACTGCCGACGTCGTAGGCGTAGGCCGGGTCGAGCGGTGCCGGGGCGTCCTTCGTGGCGGTGAACCGGTCCGTGGTGCCGACGACGATGGCCTTCCCGCCGCTGCTGCTGCCGTCGGTGCTGCCGCACGCGGCGAGCACGGGAGCGAGCAGTCCGGCCACGGCCGGCAGCACCAAAGTCTTGCGGTTCATGCTCGAGTTTCTCCAGAGCGTCTGACTCCGTGTATCCGGCATGCAGGGGTGGCGCAGCGGAGCACGGGGGTAAGGGGCGATGTTCTCGCGATGAGATTAGTCCGCGCCCGCGAGGCGGTCCGCCGGCCGTGCAGCCGAGGCCCCATCACGCTGCGAAACCGGGCGGGGACACAACGAAAACCCGACAGGGGAAGGATTCGTGCAGGGTTTCATCAATCGGGACACAAGGGTGCGCCCTGCGGCCGCCGTTGGGGGTGAACGGCGGCGGGTCCACCCCTGTCCGCCGCTGTCGGGCGTGGGGAACGTCACACGCGCGCGGGGTGTGCGGGGGGTGCAATTCACCCGGCCGCGCGCCGTGAATTTCCGCCGGCGCGCCCCTGTCGTCCCCGAGTGGAATTTCCCGCCAATGGGGCGGGACACGCTGGGTGAACGGTTATCGCATTTCCGTCATCAGGCCGCGCAGAAAAGCGAGATCGACTTCTTCCAGCGAGGTCACGACGGTGCGCCGGGCGGCCGGGCCGATGGGGGCCACGGAGGGCACCGCGACGACGTGGCAGCCCGCGGCCTCGGCTGCCGCGACGCCGGTCGCGGTGTCCTCGACGACGGCGCAGCGCGTCGGATCGACGCCCAGGCCGGCTGCGGCGAGCAGGTAGGGGTCGGGGTGCGGTTTGGTGCGGGAGACCTCGTCCCCGGCGATGCTCAGCGAGAAGTGGTGGGGGCCGAGCGTGGTCAGCACGCGGTCGATGATGCGGCGGTGCGAGGCGGAGACCAGGGCCGTCGGCACGCCCTGCTCGTGGAGCTCCGCCAGCAGCCGGGCGGCGCCCGGCATCAGCGGCAGCGCCTCGCCGATACGGTCCTCGAAGCCCTGGTTGAGCAGGACGGTCAGCTCGGCGAGGGGGATGTCGGCGCCCGTCGCCTCGATCAGGAACCCCGCGCTGCGGGTCATGGGACCGCCGACCACGACATGGCGCCATGCGTCGTCGAGGGTGTGGCCGAGGGCGGCGAAGACCTCGACCTCGACGTCCCACCAGAAGCCCTCGGTGTCCACCAGAGTGCCGTCCATGTCCAGGAGCACGGCCTGCAGTGCGGAGCCTTCGGCCGTCTTGGTACCGGGTGCGGGGACCGTCGTCGTCATCCGGCGTACCTCCTTGGGGACGATCAGGCCGGTTCCCGACGGGAACCGGCCTGCGGTGGACCGACCAGTGTACGACGTTTTCGATCGACGTGCCCGAGATGCCGGTCACGGGCCGTCGAGCGGGGTCACCGTGCGTTGAAGTACTTCGCCTCCGGGTGGTGGATCACGATGGCGTCCGTGGACTGCTCGGGGTGGAGCTGGAACTCCTCGGACAGGTGCACGCCGATGCGCTCCGGCTGGAGCAGATCGGCGATCTTGGCGCGGTCCTCCAGGTCGGGGCAGGCGCCGTAGCCCAGCGAGAAACGGGCACCGCGGTACTTCAGCTCGAACATGCCCTCGATCTCGGCCGGGTCCTCCCCGGCGAAACCGAGTTCGGAGCGCACGCGTGCGTGCCAGTACTCGGCGAGGGCCTCCGCCAGCTGCACGGACAGGCCGTGCAGCTCCAGGTAGTCCCGGTAGGCGTTGGCCTCGAACATGCGCGCGGTTTCCTCGCCGATGCGCGAGCCCACGGTGACGACCTGGAAGCCGACGACGTCGGTCTCCCCCGACTCCTCCGGGCGGAAGAAGTCGGCCAGGCACAGCCGGCGGCCGCGGCGCTGGCGCGGGAAGGTGAACCGGGTCCGCTCGTTGCCGGCGTCGTCTAGGACGATCAGGTCATCGTCCTTGGACACGCACGGGAAGTAGCCGTAGACGACGGCCGCCTCCAGCAGGTTCTCCGTCTGCAGCCGCTCCAGCAGGCCGCGCAGCCGGGGCTGGCCCTCGGACTCGACCAGCTCCTCGTACGTGGGGCCCTCGCCGGTGCGGGCCTGCTTCAGCCCCCACTGGCCCTTGAACAGGGCGCCCTCGTCGAGCCAGGTGGCGTACTCCTTGAGCTGGATGCCCTTGATCACGCGGGTGCCCCAGAACGGCGGGGCGGGCACCGGGTTGTCGACGGCCACGTCGGAGCGCACATGCCCCTCCTGCGGCCGCTCCTCGACCTGCACGGTGGCCGCCTTGACCCGGCGCTGCTTCAGCTCCGGCAGCTTCGCCCCGGGCACCCCCCGCTTGATGCCGATCAGCGCGTCCATCAGACGCAGCCCCTCGAAGGCGTCCCGGGCGTAGCGGACCTCGCCCTGGTAGATCTCGTGCAGGTCCTGCTCGACATACGCCCGGGTCAGCGCGGCCCCGCCGAGGATGACCGGATACTTCCCGGCCAGCTCACGCTGGTTGAGCTCCTCCAGGTTCTCCTTCATGATCACCGTCGACTTCACCAGCAGCCCGGACATGCCGATCACATCGGCCCGGTGCTCCTCGGCGGCCTCCAGGATCGCGGAGACGGGCTGCTTGATGCCCAGGTTGACCACGTTGTAGCCGTTGTTGGACAGGATGATGTCGACGAGGTTCTTACCGATGTCGTGCACGTCCCCGCGCACCGTGGCCAGCACGATCGTGCCCTTGCCCGCCTCGTCCGTCTTCTCCATGTGCGGCTCCAGATGCGCCACCGCAGTCTTCATCACCTCGGCCGACTGGAGCACGAACGGCAGCTGCATCTGGCCCGAGCCGAACAGCTCACCGACCACCTTCATGCCGTCCAGCAGCGTCTCGTTGACGATGTCGAGGGCGGAACGGGAGGCCAGCGCCTCGTCGAGGTCGGCCTCCAGGCCGTTGCGTTCGCCGTCGATGATGCGCCGCTTGAGACGCTCCTCCAGCGGCAGCGCGGCCAGCTCCTGCGCCTTGGACGCCTTCAGCGACTTCGCCGTCGCACCCTCGAACAGCTGCATCAGCTTCTGCAGCGGGTCATACCCCTCGGCACGCCGGTCATGGATCAGATCCAGCGCCGTGCGCACCTGCTCCTCGTCGAACCGGGCGATCGGCAGGATCTTCGAGGCGTGCACGATCGCCGAGTCCAGCCCCGCCTTCACACACTCGTCCAGGAACACACTGTTCAGCAGGATCCGCGCGGCCGGGTTCAACCCGAAGCTGATGTTGGACAGGCCCAGGGTGGTCTGCACGTTGGGGTGGCGGCGCTTGAGCTCGCGGATGCCCTCGATGGTGGCGATGCCGTCCTTGCGGGACTCCTCCTGACCGGTACAGATCGTGAAGGTCAGGCAGTCGATGAGGATGTCCTCCTCACGGATGCCCCAGTTCCCCGTCAGGTCGGCGATCAGCCGTTCGGCGATCTCCACCTTCTTCTCCGCCGTGCGCGCCTGGCCCTCCTCGTCGATGGTCAGCGCGATCAGCGCCGCACCGTGCTCCTTCGCCAGAGCCGTGACCTTCGCGAAGCGGGACTCGGGACCGTCACCGTCCTCGTAGTTCACCGAGTTGATCACCGCACGGCCGCCCAGCTTCTCCAGCCCGGCCCGGATCACCGGCACCTCCGTGGAGTCCAGCACGACCGGCAGCGTCGAAGCCGTCGCGAACCGCCCCGCCAGCTCCTCCATGTCCGCCACGCCGTCCCGGCCGACGTAGTCCACGCACAGGTCGAGCATGTGCGCGCCCTCACGGATCTGCTCGCGGGCCATCTCCACACAGTCGTCCCAGCGGCCCTCCAGCATCGCCTCACGGAACTTCTTCGACCCGTTGGCGTTCGTGCGCTCACCGATCGCGAGGTAGGCGGTGTCCTGCCGGAACGGCACCGTCTGATACAGCGACGCCGCGCCCGGCTCCGGACGCGGATCACGCTCACCCGGCGCCAGCCCCCGCACCCGCTCCACGACCTGCCGCAGATGCTCCGGAGTCGTACCGCAGCAGCCACCCACCAGGGACAGCCCGTAGTCCCGGACGAAGTTCTCCTGCGCGTCCGCCAGACCCTCCGGCCCCAACGGGAAGTGCGCGCCGTCCTTGGTCAGGATCGGCAGACCCGCGTTCGGCATGCAGAGCAGCGGGATACGGGAGTGGCGGGTCAGATAGCGCAGGTGCTCGCTCATCTCCGCCGGGCCGGTCGAGCAGTTCAAACCGATCATGTCGATGCCCAGTGGCTCCAGCGCGGTCAGCGCCGCACCGATCTCCGAGCCCAGCAGCATCGTGCCGGTCGTCTCGAACGCCATCGACACCAGCAGCGGCACGTCGAGACCGGCCGTCTCGATGGCGCGGCGGGCGGCGACGACGGAAGCCTTGGTCTGCAGCAGGTCCTGCGTGGTCTCCACGATCAGGGCGTCGGCGCCGCCCGCGAGCAGGCCCTCGGCGTTCGCCTGGTAGCCGTCGCGGATGGTCGTGTAGCCGACGTGGCCGAGCGTGGGCAGCTTGGTGCCGGGTCCGACCGAGCCGAGCACCCAGCGGGGGCGGCCGTCGCGGGCGGCGAACTCGTCGGCCACCTCACGGGCGATGCGCGCACCGGCCTCGGACAGCTCGAAGACACGGTCGGAGATCTCGTACTCGGCGGCGGCCGTGTGGTTGGCGCCGAAGGTGTTGGTCTCCACGCAGTCCACGCCGGCCGCGAAGTACTCCTCGTGGACCGAGCGCACGATGTCCGGGCGGGTGACGTTCAGGATCTCGTTGCAGCCCTCGAGCTGCTGGAAGTCGTCCAGGGTGGGGTCCTGCGCCTGGAGCATGGTGCCCATCGCACCGTCGGCGACCACCACACGGGTGGCGAGCGCCTCTCGGAGCGCGGACACACGGGTCCGGCTGTCGGCGGAAGGGGTCAGCGGCGACGAGGCCATGAAGGGGCTCCCTTGGATGCGACGGCTGTCGGCTATGCGGCTTCGCGGCGGTTTTCAGGCGAGGCGCACGGCGCCAGCGTAACCGGGACGCATCAAGGATGGGCAGAGCGTCCACGAGGCGGACGGGCGGAGCCGGGAGACGCACGGCCGTGAGCAGCCGCGCGGGCGGGTCCGGGGGAGCGCGGCGAACGGGTGAAGAGGGGCCGGGCGGATGAAGTGAAGAGGGCCCGGGCGGCCGAGGTCAAAGGGGCCGCGCGGGCGAGGGGACGTGCACACCCGGCCCGGGTGGGCGCGGTGCGGGGCGCTCGAAGGGGGATGATGCGAGGCGTCCCGGGGACACCCCGTTGTGGCCGACACGCCGCGCATGGCGTAACAAGTACCGTCCGACCATTGGCGGGAGGTCGGCATGGACCGGTAGTGTTCGACATTGCCGAACGCCGGTGGGAGCACCGCGCGTGAGCGGTCGATGGGGACGGAGGCAGGACGGCGATGGCACGGAACATCCAGTCGCTCGAGCGGGCGGCCGCGATGCTGCGGCTGCTCGGGGGTGGCGAGCGGCGCCTGGGCCTGTCGGACATCGCCTCCGCGCTCGGCCTCGCCAAGGGCACCGCGCACGGCATCCTGCGCACCCTCCAGCAGGAGGGGTTCGTGGAGCAGGACGAGGCTTCCGGGCGCTACCAGCTGGGCGCGGAGCTGCTGCGCCTGGGCACGACGTATCTGGATGTGCACGAGCTGCGGGCGCGGGCCCTGGTCTGGACGGACGATCTGGCCCGTTCCAGCGGGGAGAGCGTCTACCTGGGCGTGCTGCACCAGCAGGGCGTGCTGATCGTGCACCACGTCTTCCGGCCCGACGACAGCCGGCAAGTGCTGGAGATCGGGGCGATGCAGCCGCTGCACTCCACGGCCCTGGGCAAGGTGCTGTCCGCGTACGACCCGGTGGCGCACAGCGAGGCACTGGAGTCCGACCGCAAGGCCTTCACGGACCGCACGGTGTGCGATCTGGAGAGCTTCGAGCGCCTCCTCGACGTCACCCGCGCGCGTGGCTACGCGGCCGATGTGGAGGAGACCTGGGAGGGCGTCGCGTCCATCGCCGCGCCCATCCACGACCGGCGGCGCATGCCGGTGGGCGCGGTGGGCATCACCGGCGCCGTGGAGCGGCTGCGCCGGGACGGGGAGCTACGGCCCGAGCTGATCGCGGCCGTGCGGGACTGCGCCCGCGCGGTGTCGCGGGATCTGGGCGCCGGGCGCTTCTGAGGCGCCGGGCTGCCCTGAGGCGCCGTACCGCCATGGACGCCGTGCCCCCATGAAGGGCGCACCGCCATGGACGCCGTACCCCCATGAAGGGCGCACCGCCATGGACGCCGTACCCCCATGAAGGGCGCACCGCCATGGACGCCGTACCCCATGGACGTCGCACCGCCATGGACGCCGTATCACCATGAGGGCCGGAGCGCCGGGAACGCGCTCCGGCCCTCGGTCGTGCCCTCGCGCGGCGGCGTCCGCGCGAGGCGATCAGTAACGATCAGGCTTTCGAACCCAGACCTCTCGCCCAGACCTCTTGACGCACCTGTGAAGGCGAAGCAAGACTCCCGTCCATCGGTCGGCATTGTCGAACACCTACCGGCAATACGCGCTAGAGTGTGACAACGCCAAGGGCCGGATTTCGCTCTCACCCCCGAGGGCGCCGCAACCCCGGCGGGACCCGGGAGTTCGGCTTCCCCCCTGGACGAAGGACAAAGGAGTCGCGGGTGTCCAGCTCCGACATCTTCATCGGCGAGACCATAGGTACCGCCGTTCTCATCCTCCTCGGCGGCGGCGTCTGCGCCGCCGTGACCCTGAAGGCCTCCAAGGCCCGCAACGCCGGCTGGCTCGCCATCGCCTTCGGCTGGGGTTTCGCCGTGATGACGGCGGTGTACATCTCCGGCCCGCTCTCCGGTGCCCACCTCAACCCGGCCGTGACGGTCGCCCTGGCGATCAAGGACAGTGACTGGACGAACGTCCCGCTGTACTTCGCCGGCCAGCTGCTCGGCGCCATGATCGGTGCCGCACTGGTCTGGGTGGCCTACTACGGCCAGTTCCAGGCGCACCTGACCGACAAGGAGATCGTCGGCGGTCCGGGCGCGCAGGCCACCACGGCCAAGGCCGTCGAGGCGCAGGAGAAGGGCGCCGGCCCCGTCCTGGGCGTCTTCTCCACCGGTCCGGAGATCCGGAACACGGTGCAGAACCTGCTGACGGAGATCATCGGCACCGTCGTGCTGATCCTCGCGGTCCTCACCCAGGGCCTCAACGACAAGGGCAACGGCCTCGGCATCCTGGGCGGTCTGATCACCGCGCTGGTGGTCGTCTCGATCGGTCTGTCCCTCGGCGGCCCGACCGGCTACGCCATCAACCCGGCCCGCGACCTCGGCCCGCGCATCGTGCACGCCCTGCTGCCGCTGCCCAACAAGGGCGGCTCGGACTGGGCCTACGCGTGGATCCCGGTGGTCGGTCCGCTGATCGGCGGCGCGATCGCCGCAGGCCTCTACAACGTCGCATTCGCGTAGGAGCCAGCTCAGGATGTCCGTGAGGAACAGCGAGACCTCCCCGCGGACCACCGAGCACCGCACGCGCCGTACCCATCAGCCCCCCAACGACGGATCCTCCAGGAGCACACAGTGACCGACGCGCACACCGCCGGCCCCTTCATCGCCGCCATCGACCAGGGCACCACCTCCAGCCGCTGCATCGTCTTCGACCGGGACGGCCGGATTGTCTCCGTCGACCAGAAGGAGCACGAGCAGATCTTCCCGAAGCCGGGCTGGGTCGAGCACAACGCCACCGAGATCTGGACCAACGTCCAGGAGGTCGTCGCCGGCGCGGTCGCCAAGGCCGGCATCACCCGCGACGACATCAAGGCCATCGGCATCACCAACCAGCGCGAGACGACCGTGCTGTGGGACAAGAACACCGGCGAGCCGGTGCACAACGCCATCGTCTGGCAGGACACCCGCACCGACGGCCTGTGCCGCGAGCTGGGCCGCAACGTCGGCCAGGACCGCTTCCGCCGCGAGACCGGTCTGCCCCTCGCCTCCTACTTCGCCGGGCCCAAGGCCCGCTGGCTGCTCGACAACGTCGAGGGCCTCAAGGAGCGCGCCGAGGCCGGGGACATCCTCTTCGGCACCATGGACACCTGGGTCATCTGGAACCTGACCGGTGGTGTCAACGGCGGCAAGCACGTCACCGACGTCACCAACGCATCCCGCACCATGCTGATGAACCTCCACACCATGGAGTGGGACGACAAGATCTGCGAGTCGATCGGCGTCCCGAAGCAGATCCTGCCCGAGATCCGCTCCTCCGCCGAGGTCTACGGCGAGATCACGGGCGGCAAGCTGGGCGACCTGCTCGGCGGCATCCCGGTCGCCTCGGCGCTCGGCGACCAGCAGGCGGCCCTGTTCGGCCAGACCTGCTTCTCCGAGGGCGAGACCAAGTCGACCTACGGCACCGGCACCTTCATGGTGATGAACACCGGCGACAAGATCATCAACTCCTACGCCGGTCTGCTCACCACCGTCGGCTACAAGATCGGCGACCAGGACACGGTCTACGCCCTGGAGGGCTCGATCGCCGTCACCGGCTCGCTGGTGCAGTGGATGCGCGACCAGATGGGCCTGATCTCCACGGCCGCCGAGATCGAGACCCTCGCGCTGTCCGTGGAGGACAACGGCGGCGCGTACTTCGTGCCGGCCTTCTCCGGTCTGTTCGCCCCGCACTGGCGCTCCGACGCCCGTGGTGTGATCGCCGGCCTGACCCGGTACGTCACCAAGGCGCACCTGGCGCGCGCCGTCCTGGAGGCCACCGCCTGGCAGACGCGGGAGATCGCCGACGCCATGGTGAAGGACTCCGGCGTCGAGCTGGTGACCCTCAAGGTCGACGGCGGCATGACCGCCAACAACCTGCTGATGCAGACGCTCTCCGACGTGCTGGACGCCCCCGTCGTGCGCCCGATGGTCGCCGAGACCACCTGCCTCGGCGCCGCCTACGCCGCCGGTCTCGCCGTCGGCTTCTGGAACAGCACCGACGACCTGCGCGCCAACTGGCGCCGGGCCGCCGAGTGGACCCCCCGCATGGACGCGGAGACCCGCGACCGTGAGTACAAGAACTGGCTCAAGGCCGTCGAGCGGACCATGGGCTGGCTCGAGGACGAGGAGTAATACCCGCTATGACCACGCAGTCCACCCTGAGTTCCGTACCTGCCCTGGGCACCCACCCGGCCACCGGCTCGAACCCGAGCCGAGCCGAGACCCGGGAGCAGCTCTCCAAGGCGTCGTACGACCTGCTCGTCATCGGCGGCGGCATCCTCGGCATCTCGACGGCCTGGCACGCCGCGCAGTCCGGCCTCAGGGTGGCTCTGGTCGACGCCGGCGACTTCGCCGGCGCCACCTCCTCCGCCTCCTCCAAGCTGCTCCACGGCGGCCTGCGCTACCTGCAGACCGGTGCGGTGAAGCTGGTGGCGGAGAACCACTTCGAGCGCCGTGCGGTCTCCCGTCAGGTGGCGCCCCACCTGGCGAACCCGCTCACGTTCTACCTCCCCGTGTACAAGGGCGGGCCGCACGGCGCGGCTAAGCTCGGCGCGGGCGTCTTCGCCTACTCCGCGCTCTCCGCGTTCGGTGACGGTGTCGGCCACCTGCTCTCCCCCGCCAAGGCGGCGCAGGACGTGCCGGAGCTGCGCACCGACAACCTCAAGGCCGTGGCCGTCTACGGCGACGACCAGATGAACGACGCGCGCATGGCGCTGATGACGGTCCGCGCGGCCGTGGACGCGGGCGCGGTCGTCCTGAACCACGCCGAGGTGACCGGTCTGCGCTTCACCAAGGGCCGGGTGACCGGTGCGGAGCTGCGCGACCGTCTCTCCGGCGACGAGTTCGGGGTCAGTGCCCGCCTGGTGCTGAATGCGACCGGCCCGTGGGTCGACCACCTGCGCCGGATGGAGGACCCGAACGCTGCGCCCTCCATCCGCCTGTCCAAGGGTGCGCACCTGGTCCTGAAGCGGACCTCGCCGTGGAAGGCGGCGCTGGCCACCCCGATCGACAAGTACCGCATCACCTTCGCCCTCCCCTGGGAGGACATGCTGCTGCTCGGCACCACCGACGAGGAGTACGAGGGCGACCCGGCGGACGTCGCGGTCAACGAGAAGGACATAGCGCAGATCCTGGACGAGGCGGCCTTCTCGATCCGTGACCAGCAGCTGAGCCGTGACCTGATCACGTACTCCTTCGCGGGGCTGCGGGTGCTGCCGGGCGGTCCCGGTGACACCGCCAAGGCCAAGCGCGAGACGGTCGTGACGGAGGGCAAGGGCGGCATGCTGTCCGTCGCGGGCGGCAAGTGGACCACGTTCCGCCACATCGGCCGGACCGTCATGCAGAAGCTGGAGTCGCTGCCGGGCCACCCGCTGGGCGACGACTTCGAGCCGATCGCCTCGCTGCCGAAGAAGCTGCCGCTGCCCGGTGTCGCCAACCCGCGCGCGGTCGCGCACCGGCTGCTGGTGGACCGTCCGGCGCCGGGCCCGCGCATGGCGGCGGACACCGCCAGGCACCTGGCGACGCACTACGGCTCGCTGGCGTTCGACATCGCCCGCCTGGCCAACGAGCACCCGGAGCTGGGCGAGCGGGTCCACCCCGACGCCCCGGAGATCTGGGCGCAGGTCGTCTACGCCCGTGACCACGAGTGGGCCGAGACCGCGGACGACGTGCTGCGCCGCCGCACCACCCTGACGATCCGCGGCCTGGCCACGGACGAGGTGCGGGGCAAGGTCCAGGACCTGCTCGACAAGAAGTAGGGCCGGCTCAGGTTCGACGGCCGGACGGCCCTGCGCCACGCAAGGGGCGGCTCCCCGCACGGGGCCGCCCCTTGAGGGCGTTCGGCAGATGACGGGTGATCAGGCGGCCGGGTACGGCGCCTTGATCGACGCGGGGTGTTCCGGGGTGGCGATCGGGGCAGTGTTCCGTTCACTCCCCCGTGCAAGGGGGCTGCGGGCGCCCCCGCCGCACGCCGTAAGGTTGGGTGGTCAAGCGAGGGCACGTCGGAAGGAGGCACTGGGTGATCGAGCTCGAGGGGGTTCCCGAGCTGATCGACCCGGTCATGGTGGCCGCGTTCGAGGGCTGGAACGATGCCGGCGACGCCGCCTCCACCGCGGTCGCGCATCTGGAGAAGGAGTGGAAGGGCGAGGTGTTCGCGGCGCTGGACGCCGAGGACTACTACGACTTCCAGGTGAACCGCCCCACGGTCTTCATGGACGGCGGCGTCCGCAAGATCACGTGGCCGACGACAAGGTTGTCCGTGGTCCGTGTCGGCGGTGACAAGCCCCGGGACCTGGTCCTGGTCCGCGGCATCGAACCGTCGATGCGCTGGCGCTCGTTCTGCAACGAGCTGCTGGGCTTCGCGCACGAGCTGGGTGTGGAGCTGGTGGTGATCCTGGGCGCCCTGCTCGGCGACACCCCGCACACGCGTCCGGTCCCGATCAGCGGGACGACGTCCGACGCGGACCTGGCACGCCGGATGGATCTGGAGGAGACCAAGTACGAGGGTCCCACCGGCATCGTGGGTGTGCTGCAGGAGGCGTGCACGCACGCGGGCGTGCCGGCCGTGTCGCTGTGGGCGGCCGTGCCGCACTACGTGTCGCAGCCGCCCAACCCGAAGGCGACGCTGGCGCTGCTGAACCGCCTGGAAGACCTGATCGACGTGCGGATCCCGCTGGGCGAGCTGCCCGAGGACGCGCGTGCCTGGCAGGTGGGCGTGGACCAGCTGGCCGCGGAGGACAGCGAGGTGGCCGAGTACGTCCAGACGCTGGAGGAGGCCCGGGACACCGCGGAGCTTCCGGAGGCGTCGGGCGAGGCGATCGCGCGGGAGTTCGAGCGGTATCTGCGACGCCGTGACGTGAGCCCTCCGGGCGGGAAGCCGAAGCCGCCGACCGCCGGGGGCGGCCCCAAGGGTGACGAGGACGACGCGGAGGACTGAGGCTCCACGAGGGCCGAGGACAAAGGCTCCGCGAAGAAGGGGCGCTTCCCGAGCCGGGAAGCGCCCCTTCTCTTCACGGGGCGCAGCCCCGCGTGAAGCTCACAGAGCCACCCCGAGCAGCGCGTCCACCGCGCGGGAGACGACGCCGGGTGCGCCGGCGTCCGTGCCGCCCTGCTCCTCCTGGAGCGCGACCCAGCGGTCGACGGCGGCCAGTGCGGCCGGGGCGTCGAGGTCGTGGGCGAGGGCGTCGCGAATCTCCTCGACGAGCGCGTCGGCGGACGGGCCGTCGGGCCGGGAGACCGCCGCGCGCCACCGGCCGAGCCGGGCGACGGCGTCGGCGAGGACCTGGTCGGTCCACTCCCAGTCGGCGCGGTAGTGGTGGGCGAGCAGCGACAGCCGGATGGCGGCGGGGTCGACGCCGTCGCGGCGCAGCTGGGAGACGAAGACCAGGTTGCCCTTGGACTTGGACATCTTCTCGCCGTGCAGGGCCACCATGCCGGCGTGGACGTAGGCCTGGGCCATGGGGAACTCGCCGGTGAGCACCTGGGCGTGCGAGGCGCCCATCTCGTGGTGCGGGAAGGCGAGGTCGGAGCCGCCGCCCTGGACGTCGAAGCCCATGCCGAGGTGGTCCAAGGCGATGGCGACGCACTCGATGTGCCAGCCGGGGCGTCCCCGGCCGAGGGAGGCGCCGTCCCAGCTGGGCTCGCCCTCACGGGCGGCCATCCACAGCATCGGGTCGAGCGGGTTCTTCTTGCCCGGGCGGTCCGGGTCGCCGCCGCGCTCGGCGGACAGCAGCCGCATGGCGGCGGCGTCCAGGTTGGAGACCTTGCCGAAGTGCGGGTCGGACTCGACGGAGAAGTAGATGTCGCCTTCCAGCTCGTAGGCCGCGCCGAGATCGCGCAGGCGCTCCACGAGCGGGACGATGCCGGGTATGGCCTCGACGGCGCCTATGTACTGCCGGGGCGGCAGCATGCGCAGGGCCGTCATGTCCTCACGGAAGAGGGCCGTCTCCTTCTCGGCGAGGGCGACCCAGTCGAGGCCGTCCCGCTCCGCGCGCTCCAGCAGCGGATCGTCGACGTCCGTGACGTTCTGGACGTAGTGAACCTGCCGCTTGGTGTCGAGCCACACGCGCTGCACGAGGTCGAACGCGTTGTAGGTCGCCGCGTGCCCCAGGTGGGTGGCGTCGTACGGGGTGATGCCGCAGACGTAGATACGGGCGACGGGACCGGGCTGGAGGGTGACCAGCTGGCCGGTCGCGGTGTCGTGGATCCTCAGGTCGCGGCCCTGACCGTGCAGGGCGGGGACTTCGGAAGCGGGCCAGGCATGCATGTCATGAGCCTAACCGGACCGGGGTTTCACATACGAACCGGAGCGGGCCGGATGGCCGGGAAGGCGCTCTTGTGTCTTCCCGGCGGATGTGCAGTCGACCGGAGCCGGACGCGACGGGCTGTGCCGGACGGCTGGCCGGCACGGCGGGACGGGCCGTGCCGGACGGACTGTGCCGGACGGGACGGGCCGTCGTGGACGGCCTGGGCCGCCGGACGGGCGGTGTCGGACGGGACGGGCCGCAGCGGACGGGCCGTGTCAGACGGGTGGCCAGGGAATCGCCGGCCATTCCCCGCTCGGCTCGGGATGTTTCCCCGAGGCGAGCAGCGCCTCGACACGCGCGCGTGTGGCGTCGGTCTCGGCGGGGCTGATCAGGCCCGCGAGCCGCTCGGCGAGGGGCCCGCCCTCCTTCAGCTCGGCGCACAGCCGGGTCAGGACCTGGGCGGCCTCCTCGGTCAGCGGCTCGCCCGCCCATCCCCACAGCAGGGTGCGCAGCTTGTTCTCGACGTGGAAGGTGACGCCGTGGTCGATGCCGTACAGCCGTCCTCCGGCGGCGGGCAGCAGGTGGCCGCCCTTGCGGTCGGCGTTGTTGATCACGGCGTCCATGACGGCGAGCCGCCGCAGCCGGGGGTCGTCGGCGTGCACGAGCAGGGCGGTACGGTCCTCGCCGACGTCCGCGAAGCCGATCGCCTTCCAGCCCGCCTCCGGCTCCTCGCCGTCGACGAGGGCGAGCAGCTCGGCGCCCTCGGGCTCGACGTCGATCCAGAGCTGGCACATGCCCTCGCCGTAGGGCCCGTCGCGCAGGACGGTCGGCGGGACCAGGTGCCAGCCGGTCGCCTCGGACACCTCGTACGCGGCGACCTCGCGGCGGGCCAGGGCGCCGTCGGGGAAGTCCCACAGGGGACGCTCACCGGCGACCGGCTTGTAGATGCAGGCGGCCTCCTGGCCGTCGAGGGCCACCGTGCAGTACAGGGCGGCGTTGGAGGCCTCGCGGATGCGCCCGCGGACGGTCAGCTCCCCCTCGGCGAGGAGCTGCGCCGCGGTCACGCTCCGCGGCGGTATCCGTTCTGGCGCGGACATACGTGTCCCTCCGGGTCGAGCGGCAGGCTGCACAGCGGGCAGGGCGGCCGGCCGGCGTTGACGACGTCGAGGGCGCGTTTGGCGAAGGCTCTGGCCTGGGCGCCGCTGAGGCGGACCCGCAGCATCGGAGGCCCGTTCTCCTCGTCCTGCAGCAGCCGTTCCTCGGCCTCGGCGAGGTCTTCGTCGGACTCGGCGTCGAGTTCCACGAGGGCCTGCGCCTCGACGATCATGCACTGCTCCTCGCCGTCCCAGGCGAGGGCCATGGTGCCCACCCGGAACTCCTCCTCGATGGGAGTCTCCAGCGGGGCGCTGTCGGCGATCTCGGCGGGCGCGACGGCCGGGACGGCGGCGTTGCCGCCGCTGCGGCGCACCACCTCGTCGAGGAGCTCGTCCATGCGCTCCGCGAGCGCGGCGACCTGGGTCTTCTCCAGCGCCACACTGGTCACCCGGGCGCCGGCGCTGGCTTGCAGAAAGAAGGTACGGCGCCCGGGCAGTCCGACCGTACCGGCCACGAAGCGGTCCGGTTGGTCGTAGAGGAACACCTGACGGGACACGTCCAGCTCCAAGAATCGTTAAGGGGCGATCGCTGCGCTACTGCGACCGCTTCACCCTACTGCGGCCGACGATCACGGTGCGCCCGCACCACCCCCCACGGTCGCGTCGTCGCCCGGCGGCTGCTCGCGGGGGGCCAGGGAGGCGAGGTCGCCGGTGTCGCCGAGGCGCACGAGGAAGGGACGCAGCCGGGTGTAGCGGATCGCGGTGATGGAACACGGTTCGACGGAGATCCGCTGGAAGAGGTCGAGATGCAGGCCGAGGGCGTCGGCCACGAGCGACTTGATGATGTCGCCGTGGGAGCACATCAGGTACACCGCGTCCGCGCCGTGGTCGCGCTCCACGCGCGCGTTCCACTCGCGGACCGCTTCGGCGGCGCGGGTCTGCATGGCGCGCATGGACTCCCCGCCGGGGAAGGCGGCCGCGGAGGGGTGGGACTGGACGACCTCCATCAGGGGCTCGTCGCTCAGCTCGGCGAGCTTGCGGCCCGACCAGTCGCCGTAGTGGCACTCGCCGATGCGGTCGTCGGTGTGCGGTGTCAGACCGGGGCGGGCCGCCAGCAGCGGCGCCACGGTCTCCTGGCAGCGCTGCAGCGGGCTGGTGACGATCTCGGCGAGCGGCAGCGCGGCGAGCCGGCCGGGCAGCTCCGCCGCCTGCGCGCTGCCGCGCTCGTCGAGGGCGACGCCGGGGGTCCAGCCGGCGAGGAGGCCCTCGCTGTTGGCGGTGGAACGTCCGTGCCTTACGAGGATCAACGTGGGCATGCGCCCCAGGGTAGGCGTACGCAGGGCTGCGCTGTCGGCCCGCAGGAAGGAGAATGCGCTCCGTGATCGTCGATTGCGCCATCTACAGCGAGGGCAGGCGGACCGAGGGGCCCGGGGACTTCTCCGACGCCCTGGAGGAGGCACGGGCCGCGGGCGGGTTCGTGTGGGTGGGCCTGTACGAGCCGTCCGAGGACGAGTTCGAGCACGTCACCCAGGAGTTCGCGCTGCATCCGCTGGCGGTGGAGGACGCCCTGAAGGCGCACCAGCGGCCCAAGCTGGAGGTGTACGACGACTCGCTGTTCCTGGTGCTCAAGCCGGTGGTGTACGAGCCGGAGAGCGACACCGTCTCGGCCGGCGAGGTCATGGTCTTCCTCGGTGACGGCTTCGTGGTGACCGTGCGGCACGGCGAGGGGTCGCCGCTGGGGGCGGTGCGCAAGCGGCTGGAGCACGAGCCGGAGCTGCTCGGCAAGGGACCGACGTCGGTGGTGTACGCCATCGCCGACGCCGTCGTGGACCACTATCTGGACGTGGCGACGGAGCTGCAGACCGATCTGGAGGAGCTGGAGACCGAGGTGTTCTCGCCGTCCAGCGGCGGCACCCGGCACACGGCGTCGCGGATATACACCTTCAAGCGGCAGGTGCTGGAGTTCCGGCGCGCGACGGGACCGCTGGCGAAGCCGCTGAGCCGGATGGCGGGCGCGGGCGAGTACGGCGGGAAGGTGCCGTTCGTGGACGACAAGGCGCGGCCCTTCTTCCGTGACGTCAGCGACCACCTCACGCGCGTGAACGAGTCCGTGGAGGGGCTGGACCGGCTGGTGTCGGACATACTCTCGGCGCACCTGGCGCAGATGAGCGTCCGGCAGAACGACGACATGCGGAAGATCTCCGCGTGGGCGGCCATGGCGGCGGTGCCCACGATGATCGCGGGGATCTACGGGATGAACTTCGACCACATGCCCGAGCTGCACTGGGTGTGGTCGTACCCGGCGGTGATCATCGTGATGGTGGGCCTAGTGGTGCTGCTGTACCGGCTGTTCAAGCGGCGGGGCTGGATGTGACACCGGCGCGGTGAGCGGGTGCCGGGGGCGGTCAGGCGAATTCGGGGGCCGTGGTGGGGGCGCCGCCGAGCGCGTCGCGGCGTTCGGGCATGCGCAGGGACACCATGCGGTGCCAGCCCGCGAACCGTTCCCAGGCATACACCGCGTGGATGCCGGCGGCGAGCAGCGCCGACCTGGCCCGGGACCAGCCCAGGATGCGTCCCATGTGCGCCATGACGGCGAGGCTGACGTCGCGGTAGACGCGGATCTCGGCTAGGGCGCACGCGCGCAGGGTGCGCTGGATGAGCCGGCCGTGTCCGGCGGCCGCGAGGCGCAGCAGTTCCTCGTGCGTGTACGCCAGGTGGTTGTCCTCGTCGGCGGAGATCATCCGGACGGCCTTGCCGAGGTCCGGGTGGTCGGCGAAGTACGCGCGGAGCATGAGCATCTGCTCCGCGGCGCGCTGCTCGGTGACCCGGCTGTGCGCGAGGTAGACGACGATGTCCTCCGTCGTGAGGGGCCGGTCGGCCTTGAGCTTGTCGTGCGACAGACCGATGCCGCGCTGCTCCAGGAGCATCGTGTAGTCGGTCTCGTCGGGCACCGGCACCGGTCGCAGGCCGCGCTTGCGCATGAGGGCGTTGAAGATGCGGCCGTGCTTGTCCTCGTCGGCTCCGTGCCGGGCGATCTTGGGAGCCATGGCGCGTTCGCCCGGCGGCACGAGCGCGGCGATACGGCCGTTCTCCCAGCCCCCCTGTGACTCCCCGCCGGCGGCGATGGAGCAGAACAGCGCGAAGGACTCGTCGTTGTCGAGGATCTCCTGGAACAGATTCTTCGCCGAAAGCATCTGGGGCACCTCTCTGAAGGCCTGCGCCAAGAACGAGTCAAGTGCGGTGCGAGAGGTGCTGCAACACGGGTGTCGGAACGCTGCTCCGGACGGGCGACGGTTCCGGGTCGGGAAAGGCCGTAACCCGGGGGCGCCGGGCGCGTTGTTCCGGATGACGGCCGTGGCGGGGAAGACCCCCGAGCCCCCACCACGGCCGTAGTGCTTGTCCGGACCCTGCCGGCTACGCCAGGCCGGCGCGCTCCAGGGCCTCCACACCGGCGCGCAGCGCGGCGACGCGCTCGTCCAGGGTGAAGCCGGCCGGGTTGAGGTTCAGGGTGGTGACACCGGCGGCCGCGTAGGCCTTCATGCGGTCGGCGATCCGGTCCACGGAACCGAGCAGCGTGGTGGCGTCGATGAGGTCGTGCGGTACGGCGGCCGCGGCGCCCTGCTTGTCGCCGGAGAGGTACTTCTGCTGGACCTCGTCGGCGGCCTGCTCGTAGCCCATGCGCCGGGCGAGCTGGTTGTAGAAGTTCTGCTTGGCGCTGCCCATGCCGCCGACGTACAGGGCGGTGTAGGGCCGGAAGGCGTCGGCGAGACCGGTCACGTCCTTGTCGTCGCCGAGGTGGAGCGGCAGGGTGGGCGCGACGTCGAAGCCGTCCATGGTCAGGCCGGCCTTCTCGCGTCCGGCGCGCAGATGCCGGATCGCGGTGTCCTCCAAGTGGTCGGCGGAGGGAAAGATCAGCAGGGCGCCGTCGGCGATCTCGCCGGTCTGCTCCAGGTTCCTCGGGCCGATCGCGGCGATGTACAGCGGGATGTGCTCGCGCTCGGGGTGCACGGTCAGCTTGATCGGCTTGCCCGGGCCGCCGGGCAGCGGCAGCGTCCAGTGCTCGCCCTCGAACGACAGGCGCTCGCGGCTCATCGCCCGGCGCACGATCTCGACGTACTCGCGGGTGCGGGACAGCGGCTTGTCGAACTTGACGCCGTACCAGCCCTCGGAGACCTGCGGGCCGGAGACGCCGAGACCGAGCCGGAAACGGCCGCCGGACAGGGAGTCCAGGGTCGCGGCGGTCATGGCGGTCATCGCCGGCTGGCGGGCCGGGATCTGGAAGATGGCCGAGCCGACGTCGATGCGCTCGGTCTGGGCGGCGACCCAGCTGAGCACGGTGGCCGCGTCGGAGCCGTAGGCCTCGGCGGCCCAGCAGACCGCGTAGCCGAGCCGGTCGGCCTCCTGGGCGACGGCGAGGTTGTCCGCGTCCATCCCGGCGCCCCAGTAGCCGAGGTTGATCCCGAGCTGCATCTGCGCTCCCCTTACCGATCAGTAATGTCCCGTGTGGGCCGACCTTAGCGCGGGGCCCGCCGCGGGGGCAGGGTGGTGTGGCGAGCGTCGCGCCCGCGTGCCGCGCCACCCCTGGGGAAAGCCGGGATTCTCGTTGTCCACAGGCAACCCACGGCGCATCCCTGGCCAGTAATCTCGGCGTTCATGGAGCAGAGGCATCTCGGCCGCACCGGCCTGCGTGTGTCCCGCGTCGGGCTCGGCACCCTGACCTGGGGCCGGGACACCGACGAGCACGACGCCGCGGACCTGCTGAAGACGTTCTGGGAGGCCGGCGGCACCCTCGTCGACACCGCGGACGTGTACGGCGACGGGGAGGCCGAATATCTGCTCGGGCGGCTCATGGAGGGGCTTATCCCGCGCCGGGATCTGGTCATCTCCACGAAGGCGGGCGGTGTGCCGGACCCGGACCGCCGGTTCGACGGCTCACGCGGGCACCTGCTGGCGGCGCTGGACGCCTCGCTGGCCCGGCTCGGCACGGACTACGTCGACCTGTGGCACCTGCACGCCTACGACCCCCACACACCGCTGGAGGAGACCCTCCAGGCCCTCGACATCGCCGTGAGCAGCGGGCGGGCCCGCTATGCCGGGGTGTCGAACTTCTGCGGCTGGCAGCTCGCCAAGGCGGGCACCTGGCAGCTGGCGGCGCCGGGCACGCGGACCCGGCTGGCCGGAACGCAGATGGAGTACTCGCTGCTGCAGCGCGGGGTGGAGCGGGAGGTGCTGCCTGCCGCGCTGGACCTGGGGATCGGGCTGCTGCCGTCCTCGCCGCTGGGCCGCGGGGTGCTGACCGGCAAGTACCGGGGCGACGCCCTGCCGCCGGACTCCCGCGCGGCCTCCGAGCATCTGGCGCCCTTCGTCGCGCCGTACCTCGACGACACCGCGAGCCGGATCGTGGACGCGGTGGCGACGGCCGCCGACGGGCTCGCCGTGACGCCGCTCCAGGTGGCCCTCGCCTGGGTCCGCGACCGGCCCGGCGTGACCGCGCCGATCGTCGGCGCGCGCACGGCGCAGCAGCTCACGGCCGCGTTGTCAGTGGAGGCCCTTAGTCTTCCTGACGAGATCTGCCGGGCGCTCGACGATGTGTCGGCGCCCGTGCACCGCTATCCCGATCACGACTGGAGCACGCTGTGAGCACGGAGCCGGAGACCACGGAGGACGCCGGGCCGGGGACGCCGGACACCGGGGCGGAGCCCGGCACTCCGCAGGAGGAGCCGGCCCGGGACACGCAGGAGGAGCCGGCCCCGGACACCCCGACCGCGGGCGCGGAGGACGCCGCCGGGGGCTCGGTGGGCGAGGGCGCTGCGGAGGCCGACGGAGAGGGCGCGGACGGCGCCGGGGGCTCGGTGGGCGAGGGCGCGGACGGCCCCGGGGGCAGCAGTGGCACCGGCGACGCCGAGGGCACCTCCGGGGAGGGCACCGCGGGGCTGTCGGAGGCGGAGGCCGAGCTGCGGGCGCAGCAGATCGAGCGGGAGCGGATCGAGCGGCGCAAGGCAGAGAAGCAGGGGCCGATCGAGAGCGGTACGAAGCTCAGCGGGACGGCGGCCGACCTGCTCGCCGCCGTACGGGCCGTGGAGAGCGGCCAGAAGCCCCCGAGGACCGTGTTCAGCGAACCGGCCGCACCCCGCCGTCCGGCCCCGGAGCCGGTACGGCGGCCGGAGCCGGCACGGCCCACGCCCGCGGCTCCGGCGGCCTCCTCCGCTTCCGTTTCCGCTTCCCCGGAGAGCGTCGCCGCCGTGGGACGCGTGCTGGCCGAAGGCGGCGCCCCGGAGGCGCTGGCCGCGCAGGCCGCCGCGGTACTCGGCGAGGGCGCGGCCGATGTGCTGCGCGACGACCCCTGGCAGCTGCTGCGGGTCACCGGGGTGCGCCCCGAGCAGGCCGACGGCTTCGCCCGGGCGCTGCTCGGCCCGGACTGCGGTCCGGACGACGAGCGGCGGGGCCGCGCGCTGACCGGCTGGCTGCTGGAGCAGGCCGCCGTCGCGGGGCACACGGCGCTGGAGCTGTCCGCGCTGACCGCCGCGCTGGGGCAGCGCGGGGTGCCCGACCCGGACGCCGCCGTGCAGGACGCCCTCGCCGAGGGTGAGGCGCTGGCCTTCCAGGACGCCCTCGACGAGCAGCCGTCCACGGCCGGGGAGGACGGCGACGAGGAGGAGACCGAGCGCCCGGTGCGCGTCCTGATCGGCCTGGAGCGGTACGCGCTCGCCGAGGAGAGCCTCGCGGACTCTCTGGCCCGCGTGGCCAACTCCCTGGCCAAGGAGGACGGCACCGACTGGACGTCGGCCGCCGCGTCGGCGTCCGGGAGCGCGGCGGAGCTGATCCGCGCCGTCGCCGGGCACGGACTGGTGCTGCACACCGGTGGGGAGGCGGCCCGCGCGGAGCCGGCGGCCCTCGTCGCCGCGGCCCGCACGCTGGGTCTGCGAGCCGTCGCCGCCTGCCACACGCCGGACGGCCGGCGCCGCTTCACCGCGCTGCTCCCCGGCGCCGACGCCGCGGCCGGTGCGGGCGTCGTCACCGTCGCCGGGCTGCTGTCCGGTACCGAGGGCCCCGGCCGGGACGCCGACGGTGCGCTCGCTCTCGATCTGCTGGTGGTGCTGGACGCTCCTCAACTGGACGTGGAGAGCGCGGCGATGGTGGCGGAGTCGCTGCCGGACGGGGCCCGGCTGGTGCTCAGCGGCGATCCCGCGGTGCTGTGGTCGGCCGGTCCCGGGCGGGTCTTCGCCGACCTGCTGGCCGCGCGGGTGTGCCCGCAGATCGCCTCCCGCGTCCCCGACCCCGGGCCCATCGGCGAGCTGGTGTCCGGGATCGGCGTCGGCGAGCTGAGCGAGGTCGAGGCGCCCGGCAAGGAGGTCGTGATCGTGCCGGTGCGGGACGCCGGTGAGGCCGTGCACCGTACCGTGCAGCTGGTCGCCGACTCGGTGCCGCGCGCCCTCGGCGTTCCCCCGGAGCAGACGGTCGTGATCACCCCGGGCCATGGCGGCGCCGCCGGTACGCGGGCGCTGAACGCCGCGCTCAAGGAGCGTCTGAACCCCGGTCCCGGCCGGTTCGGCGGCTTCGACGCGGGCGACCGGATCGCCTACTCCCCCGCGCCGGGGCGCACGGTGCCGGGTCAGGTGACGGGCGCCGACGCCGAGGGACTGCACCTGACCTGCGCGGGTGAGCCCGTCGTCGTACCGCGTGAGCGGGTGGAGCGCACTGTGCGGCACGGCTGGGCGCTGACCGCGCACCAGGCGGTGGGCAGCCGGTGGCCGGCGGCCGTCGTGGTGCTGCCGGGCGACGCCGCGCAGACCCTGAGCCGGCCGTGGGTCTACACGGCGTTCGGCCGGGGTGAGCGGCATCTGTCCGTGGTGCACGGCGTGGAGCAGGCACTGCCCAGAGCGGTCGCCGAGGTCCCGGCCAAGCCCCGCACGACCCGCCTGCCCCTTCTGCTGCGCACCCAGGTCCCGACCGCGGGCTGACCGGCCACCGGCCGCTGCCGCCCAGGGGGCGTCGCTGCGGAGGGCGGCCGGGAACGCGTGCGGCCCGGGACGTGTCGTCCCGGGCCGGTTGCGGGGGGGTGCGGGTCCGGTCGGCTGACGGTGGTCAGCGGTCGGCGTCCAGGGGTTCCAGGTCGTCGTCCTCGTCCGCGGTGAGATCCGGGTGCGGGTCGTCGTCCTCGTCGTCGAGGTCGTCGTCGAAGACGGCGCTGACGTCGAAGCGGCAGACCACCCGCTGCGGATCGATCTGCTCGAACGGCGCCTCCAGCCATTCGCCGGGATCAGCCGGTTCGTCGGCGGCGACCACCCACAGGGTGGAGTCGCCCTCCTCCAGGCCGAACTCCTTGTGCCGGGAGGCGATCTCGTCCGGTTCGAACTCGCCGAACAGGATGCCCAGCGCCCCGTGCACCGTGCCCGAGATCCCCTCGCCCGTGCGCTCCCCGTCCGCCGCCTCGATGCGCTGGGCGTGCGCCCGCAGCCGCTGCGGCTGCGCGACCGCGTAGTCGCGGCGGATCAGCACGCTGAGCGCGTTCGGCTCCTCGGGGCCCGTGTACGGCGGCAGGGAGTCGTCGGCTCCCGGGATCTCGAAGGGCGTGACCTCGTCGTAGCGGTCGTAGAGCAGCTCGTCGTACGCCTCGGCGGCCGCGGCCAGCTGGTTGAAGGCCTCGTAGACGTCCGGGTCGTCCTCGCCGGACCTGCGTTCGACCGCGGCCAGGTGGCGGTCGAGCGCGGTCTTGACCGCCTCGGCGGCGGCGCGTACCTCGGCAGCGGTGGGCTGCGCAGCATCAGACATAGTGCAGACGCTATCCGTACCGGGCCCCAGCCCGCACAATAGATGCGATGCCGGAATACGAATTTGTCGACGTGTATCTACCGCGCGGGGTCTCCCGCAAGGAGACGACACGTCTGCTGACCGACCATGCCGAGTACGGACACTGGGAGTTGTACCGTCTGAGTCTGCTGCGCGACGGCAGCCGCAGGGTGCGGCTGCGGCGGCGGATCATCCGCCAGGTGCGCGCCACGTGGTGACGTGAGGCAGACGGAGCGGGCCCCGCTGATGCGGGGCCCGCTCCGTTCGTGTGCCGCCGTGGCACCGCGCCGCTCAGACCGAGGCGCGCGCCTTGCGATACATCACCGCGCCTGCGAGCAGCGCGCCCGCGCCCACCGGCAGGACGACGCCCATGGGCAGGTCACTGCCGGTGTGGGCGAGCTGGTCCGAGCCCCCGGCCGGGCTGACCGACCGGGTGCCGGGGTGGTGGGAGTGGCCGGGTGCACCGGGCGTCTCGTGCCCCGGAGTGGTCGGGGTGGCCGGTGTGCCGGGGTGACCAGGGGTGCCGGGGTGACCCGGGGTGCCGGGGTGACCCGGGTGGCCAGGGGTACCCGGGTTGCCCGGAGTTCCGGGGTTTCCGGGCGTCCCCGGGTTGCCGGGCGGGGTGTCTCCGCCGCCCGGAGGCGTGGTGTGACCGCCCCCGTTGTTGGCGCAGTTGTTGCCCATGGCCGGATTGAGCGCCCCGACGACGTCGACGCTGTTGCCGCACACGTTGACCGGGACGTCGACCGGGGCCTCGACGTGGTTGCCGGAGCCGACACCGGGCGATCCGCTGGTGTGTCCGCCGGCGTGCGCGCCTCCCGAGCCACCGGAGCCGCCGGAGCCCGAGGAACCGCTGTGGCCGCCGGAGCCGCCGTGCCCGCCGGAGCCGCCGTGCGCGCCGTTGTTGGCGCAGGAGTTGCCCATCGCCGGGTTGAGCGCCCCGACGACGTCGACCGTGTTGCCGCACACGTTCACCGGGACGTGCACCGGCGCCTGGACCGAGTTGCCGGACAGCACGCCCGGCGAGTTGGTGGCGGCGCCGCTCGCGCCCGAGTCGGCGTGGGCGTAGCCGCCGGCGGCGGCGAGCACGCCGGTCGCGGCCGCCACCGTCATGAGGCCTTTGCGGGTGACCTGTCGCATTGCTGAATTCCTGCCTTCCGCGATGTCTCGCACATCAACTCGCAGATCAAGTCGCATTGTGAAACGCGCAAAAGACCGAACGGCCCCGGAGCGCATGGCGCGCGCTCCGGGGCCGACGGTGTGGACGACCCTCAGAGGACCGACCCGCGAAGGACCAACCCCCGGAAAGGGGACGTCAGTCGTTGACGCAGGTGTTGCCGAAGGCGGGGTTCAGGAGCCCGATCACGTTGATCGTGTTGCCGCACACGTTCACCGGGACGTGCACGGGCACCTGGATGACGTTGCCGGAGACGACGCCCGGGGAGTTCACGGCGGCACCCTGGGCACCGGCGTCGGCGACGGCGAGGCCCGCGCCCGCGAGAACCAGTCCACCGGTGGCAGCCGCAGCAGCGACGACCTTCTTGATCATTATTCCTCCTTGTTGGCAAAAGCGGTCCCAGTGTTGCGGACCGCATCACCTGTAACGAGGAGGGTGTAATGAGGCTACGAGCGTATCGTCGCATTCACTCTTCTCAGTGCTTGCCGCACGTACGCCCGAATTCAACGGCCTGATTCGGCAGGGTTTTTCAGGACGCGTCGATGAAGCGGTCGAGCACCCGTACACCGAACTTCAGCCCGTCCACCGGCACTCGCTCGTCGACGCCGTGGAACATCCCGGCGAAGTCCAGCTCCGGCGGCAGCTTGAGCGGCGCGAAGCCGAACCCGCGGATGCCGAGGTCGTCGAAGGACTTGGCGTCGGTGCCGCCGGAGAGCATGTACGGGATCGCCTTGGCGGCCGGGTCCTCGGCGACCAGCGCGGACTGCATGGCCTCCACCAGCGCGCCGTCGAAGGAGGTTTCGACGGCCTTGTCGGCGTGCACGTCCTCGCGGCGGACGTTCGGGCCGAGAAGCCGGTCCAGGTCGGTGAGGAACTCCTCCTCGTGACCGGGCAGGAAACGGCCGTCGATGTGCGCGGTGGCCTCGCCGGGGATGACGTTGACCTTGTAACCGGCGTTCAGCTGGGTCGGGTTGGCCGTGTTGCTCAGGGTCGCGCCGATCAGCTTGGCGATGCCTCCGAGCCGGGCGAGCGTGGACTCCATGTCCTCCGGGTCCAGCTCGGTGCCGAGGGCGTCGCCCAGCTCGTCCAGGAAGGCGCGGGTCGTCTTGGTCACCCGCACCGGGAACCTGTGGCGGCCGACGCGGGCGACGGCCTCGCTCAGCTCGGTGATCGCGTTGTCCCGGTGGATCATCGAGCCGTGCCCGGCGGTGCCGGCCACGGTGAGCTTCATCCAGTGCATGCCCTTCTCGGCCGTCTGGATCAGATACAGCCGCCGCTGCTCGCTGACGGTGAAGGAGAAACCGCCGACCTCGCTGATCGCCTCGGTGACGCCCTCGAAGAGGTCCGGGTGGTGGTCGACCAGGTGACGGGCGCCGTAGGTGCCGCCCGCCTCCTCGTCGGCGAGGAAGGCGACCACGATGTCGCGCGGGGGGCGGCGCCCGGAGCGCAGCCGGTCGCGCACGACGGCGAGCGTCATCGCGTCCATGTCCTTCATGTCGACCGCCCCGCGGCCCCAGACGCAGCCGTCGGCGACCTCTCCCGAGAAGGGGTCGTGGGTCCAGTCGGCGGCGTTGGCCGGTACGACGTCGAGGTGGCCGTGGATGAGCAGCGCGGGCCGGGACGGGTCCTCGCCCTCGATGCGGGCCACCGTGGAGGCGCGGCCGGGGTGGGACTCGAAGATCTTCGGCTCGAGGCCGACCTCGGCGAGCTTCTCGGCGACGTACTCGGCCGCCTTGCGTTCACCGGGGCCGGAGTGGTCGCCGTAGTTGCTGGTGTCGAACCGGATCAGCTCGCGGCAGAGGTCCACGACCTCGTCCTCGCCGGTGACGCCCCTGGCGGTGTCCGTCTCGCTCACGCTGCTTCCTCCCGGTGTCACTGCGGTGTCGTTGCTGGTGGTCCCCCTCATCCTCCCCCCGCCCCCCGCCGTGGCCCAAGACCGGTCCCGGCCCGTCACACCCCGTTCACGTGACGACGGCCGCACCGGGGGGTGATCGGCCACCCCGGAAAGCCTGGTAATGTTTATGTCGTCGCCGCGAGGGAAACCCCGCACGACAGACACCTTGTCCGGGTGGCGGAATGGCAGACGCGCTAGCTTGAGGTGCTAGTGCCCTTTATCGGGCGTGGGGGTTCAAGTCCCCCCTCGGACACAGCGAGAAGGCCCCTGCTCAGCAGGGGCCTTCGGCGTTCTCCCGCCCCTCGGCGACCGGGCACAATGGCGGACATGACGACGCGTTCCTGCCCCTGCGGTCTGCCGGAGCCGTACGCCGCGTGCTGCGGCCGCTACCACCGCGGCGAGGCGGCCGCGCCGACGGCCGAGGCGCTGATGCGCTCGCGCTACAGCGCCTTCGTGCAGGGCGATCCCGGCTATCTGCTGCGCACCTGGCATCCGCGGACCCGGCCCGGGCGGCTCGATCTGGATCCCGGGATGCGCTGGACGGGGCTGGAGATCCTCGCCACGAGCGACGGCTCGGCCTTCCACTCCACCGGGACCGTGACGTTCCGCGCCTCCTACCGGGGCGGTTCCCTGACGGAGCACAGCCGTTTCGAACGGGTCGACGGGGCGTGGGTGTACGTCGACGGGGACTTCCCCGACGTCTGACCTTCAGGGCGCCAGGATGTCCAGTTCCTGCAGCGCGCCCACTGTGATCTCCCGGGTCAGCTGTTCGGCGCGTTCGGCGTCGCGCGCGCGGACCGCCTCCGCGACCCGGACGTGGAGCGTGACGGCGGCCGGGTCCGGGTCCTCGAACATCACCTCGTGCTCGGTGCGGCCGGTGAGGACCTCGGCGACGACGTCGCCGAGGCGGGCGAACATCTCGTTGCCGGAGGCGGTGAGGATCACCCGGTGGAAGGCCACGTCGTGGAGGAGGTAGCCCTCCAGCCGGTGGCCGCGGGAGTTGGCGACCATACCGAGGGCGCACTCGGTGAGTTCGGCGCACTGCTCGGGGGTGGCGTTGCGGGCGGCGAGGCCGGCCGCGACCGGTTCGACGGCCGAGCGCAGCACGGTCAGTGAGCGCAGCTGGTGGGGCCGGTCGGCGCCGGCCAGTCGCCAGCGGATGACCTGCGGGTCGTAGACGTTCCACTCGGCCTTCGGGCGGACGGTCACGCCCACCCGCCGGCGTGACTCCACCAGGTGCATCGACTCCAGCACCCGTACCGCCTCGCGCATCACGGAGCGTGACACGTCGAAGCGCTGCGCGAGCTCGTCGGTGCGCAGGACGCTGCCCGGCGGGTACTCACCCGCGGTGATGGCGGGGCCGAGGGTGTCCAGTACATGGCCGTGCAGACCCCGGCCCGGAGTGGTCATGCACACAGAGTACGGGCCGGATCACGGGAACAAAAAGTCAGACTTATTTGTCACAGACTCTTGAATTCGTCGTACCTAATGGGTTTCAGTAGCCCGGCATCAACGTGTCGACGAAGACAGCGAGGCAGCGATGAACACCCCCCACGTCGTCGTGGTCATGGGCGTGGCAGGCACCGGCAAGACCACCATCGGTCCCCTGCTGGCCGCCCGGCTCGGCGTCCCGTACGCCGAAGGCGACGACTTCCACCCCGCGGCCAACATCGCCAAGATGTCGGCCGGCGTTCCGCTCACCGACACCGACCGGTGGCCGTGGCTGGACGCCATCGGCGACTGGGCGGACGGCCGGGCAGGGCTCGGCGGGGTGGTCAGCTGCTCGGCGCTGAAGCGGTCGTACCGCGACCGGCTGCGGGCCGCCGCGCCCGGGCTGGTGTTCGTGCACCTGACCGGTGACCGCACCCTCATCGCCGACCGGATGGCGCACCGCCAGGGTCACTTCATGCCCACGGCACTGCTCGACTCCCAGTTCGCCACGCTGCAGCAGCTCGGGGCGGACGAGGCGGGCGTCGAGGTGGACGTCGAGGGCAGCCCGGAGCAGATCACCGAGCGGGCCGTGTCCGCTCTGGCCGCGCTGCCCGAGCCGACGGCCCGGTAACCCCCCAACCCCCCTCCCCCGGGGTCCCGTCCCGGCCCTTCCACCGGAAGGGCCGCCGGCACCCGTTCCCTCCCCCATCCCCGTAACCGCAAGGGAAACCCCCGTGACCAGACTCAGCGTCGAGATGCTGGCAGCGGACAAAGTCGAGCCGATCACCTCGGCCGGCCACGCCCAGCTGGGCATCGCCGTGCTGGCGGGCATCGCCGTCATCGTCCTGCTGATCACCAAGTTCAAGCTCCACGCGTTCCTGTCCCTGACGCTCGGCACGCTCGTCCTCGGCGCGGTCGCCGGGGCGCCGCTCGACAAGGCCATCGCCAGCTTCACCACCGGGCTCGGATCCACGGTGGCCGGTGTGGGCGTACTGATCGCCCTCGGCGCGATCCTCGGCAAGATGCTCGCCGACTCCGGCGGCGCCGATCAGATCGTGGACACGATCCTGGCCAAGGCCGGCGGGCGGGCGATGCCGTGGGCGATGGTGCTGATCGCCTCCGTGATCGGACTGCCGCTGTTCTTCGAGGTCGGCGTCGTGCTGCTGATCCCGGTCGTGCTGATGGTCGCCAAGCGCGGCAACTACTCCCTGATGCGGATCGGCATCCCCGCCCTGGCCGGTCTGTCGGTGATGCACGGTCTGGTCCCGCCGCACCCCGGTCCGCTCGTCGCGATCGACGCGGTGAAGGCCAACCTCGGCGTCACGCTGGCGCTCGGCGTGCTGATCGCCATCCCGACGGTGATCATCGCCGGTCCGCTGTTCTCCAAGGTCGCGGCCCGCTGGGTGGACGTCCAGGCGCCGGAGCGGATGATCCCGCAGCGCGCCTCGGAGGACCTCGAGACGCGGCCGGGCTTCGGCCCGACGCTGGCCACGATCCTGCTGCCGGTCGTCCTGATGCTCTCCAAGGCGCTGGTCGACATCACCGTCGACGACCCCGACAAGACCGTGCAGCGGATCTTCGACGTCGTCGGCTCGCCGCTGATCGCCCTGCTCGCCGCCGTCCTGGTGGGCATCTTCACGCTGCTGCGGCCCGCCGGGTTCGGCAAGGACCGTGTCTCGCCGCTGGTCGAGAAGGGTCTCGCGCCCATCGCCGGCATCCTGCTGATCGTGGGCGCGGGCGGCGGCTTCAAGCAGACGCTGATCGACACCGGCGTGGGCCAGATGATCCTCGACATCTCCAAGGACTGGAACATCCCGGCGCTGCTGCTGGCCTGGCTGATCGCCGTGGCGATCCGGCTGGCGACCGGCTCGGCGACCGTCGCCACGGTCTCGGCGGCCGGCCTGGTCGCGCCGCTGGCTGCCGACATGTCGACCACGCACGCGGCCCTGCTCGTCCTGGCCGTCGGCGCGGGCTCCCTCTTCTTCAGCCATGTCAACGACGCCGGCTTCTGGCTGGTGAAGGAGTACTTCGGGCTGAACGTCGGCCAGACCATCAAGACCTGGTCGATCATGGAGACGATCATCTCGGTGGTCGCGGGCGGCCTGGTCCTGCTGCTCTCCCTGGTCATATAGGGGCCCACAGGGGTCGTACAGGCGTCCTACCGGGCTCCAGCACTACCGATGACGACACACCCGCTGTGGCCTACGGGCGCCACAGCGGGTGTTCGCGTTCCGCCCACCACCGGCCGACCAGACCCGTGCGCAGCCCGCGGCGGGCCTCCGGATCGCCCAGGGCCATACCGATGTGGCCGGCCAGGACGACGCCGATGGTCAGCGCCAGCCAGTCGTGCACGAAGGTCGCGCTGGTACGCCACTTCAGCGGGGTGAGATGCGTGAACCACATCAGCAGCCCGGTGCCGAGCATGACCAGCGTCGCCCCGGCGATCCAGGCGGCGTAGATCTTCTGGCCGGCGTTGAACTTGCCCGCCGGGCGCGACGCGTGCCGCTTGTCGCGCCGCAGGGCGGCGCGCAGCCAGCGGCGGTCGTGCGGGCCGAAGCGGTTGAGCCGGCCGAGGTCGGCGCGGAAGGCCCGGGAGGCGAGGCCGAGCAGCACCGGCACCGGCAGGGCGAGGCCGGCGCACTCGTGGACCCGGACCACCAGCTCGCGGCGGCCGACGACTTCGGCGAGCTGCGGGACGTACAGGAAGGCCGCGGTCACCACGCAGACGCCCATCAGGGCGGCCGTCGTGCGGTGGATCCAGCGTTCGGCTGGGCTGAAGCGCCGCACCTGCCCCGTGGCCGGGGCCGCCGGGGCGTCAGCTCGTAGGCTCATCGTCACGTCCGTTCGAGCGGCCCACCCAGGCGTCGACGTCGTAGCCGCGCTCCTCCCAGTAGCCGGGCCGGACCTCGTCGGTGACGGTGATGCCGGAGAGCCACTTGGCGGACTTGTAGAAGTACATGGGGGCGACGTAGAGGCGGACCGGGCCGCCGTGGGCGTGGACCAGGTCCTTGTCCTGCATGCGCAGCGCCACCAGCACGTCGGGGCGGCGGGCCTGGGCGAGGGTGAGGGACTCGCTGTAGGTGCCGTCGAAGCAGGTGAAGCGGACCGCCCGGGCGGTGGGGCGCACTCCGGCGGCGTCCAGCAGCCGGGACAGCGGGACGCCCTGGAAGGCGGTGCCGGGGACCCGCCAGCCGGTGACGCACTGGACGTCCTTGACGAGCCGGGTCTGCGGCAGGGCCCGCAGCTCGGCCAGGGTGTAGCTGCGGGGGCGGTCGACCAGCCCGTTCACGGTGAGGCGGTAGTCCCGGGCGCCGAGGTGCGGCACCGACGCGGCGACGGAGTAGTACCGGAAGCCGCCGCCGTTGGGCAGCAGTCCGGTCAGGCCGGTGGGGTCGCCGCTGGACAGGGACTCCAGGCCGCTCTGCAGCGCCGGCGCGGTGAGCAGGCCCAGCGCGCCCAGGCCCAGGGTGCCGAGCAGGACGCGGCGGCCGATCGGGCGGCCCTCCTCGTCGGGCGTCCCGGGCGGTCGTGGTTCGGGGTTCACCTCTTCATTCGAGCACCCGCGGCCCCTGAGGTGAAGGGTTCACGGGTGCTCGTCAGTCTTCCGTAATCACTGCTCGCCGGGTGCGGCCGTGGCGGCCGCCTTGTCCAGCTGGAACGCCTCGTTGCCGAGGCCGATGCGGGCGTGCGCCCGCGGGTTGCGCGAGCGCAGCAGCAGGCCCTGCGCCAGCCCGGCGACCAGGGCGAGGCCGATCACGGCGGGCAGCGCCCAGCTGAGGGCGGAGCCGGGGCCGGCACCGACCAGGACGTCGAAGTCCTTGACGGTGTACCCGGCGAGCACCAGCAGGGCGAGCCCGGCCAGCGCGGAGGTGAGCAGCCGCCAGCCCTGGGCGCGGGCGGCGCCGCGCCGGACGAAGAAGACGATCACGGACAGCGACGCGGCGGCCATCAGCAGGATCACCCCGAGGGCGCCGAGGTTGCCGCACCAGGTGAACAGGTGCAGCACCGGCGCGGTGGGGTCGCCCGCCGGCTTGCCGTCGGTGGCGGCGAAGAGGATCACGACGGCCGCGGACACGGCGGTCTGGAGCAGCGAGCCGGTGCCGGGTGCGCCGCTCGCGCCGGTCGTACGGCCGAAGGCGCGCGGCAGCAGGCCCTCGCGGCCCATGGCGAAGGCGTAGCGGGCGACCACGTTGTGGAAGCTGAGGGTGGCGGCGAACATGCCGGTCACGAACAGCACGTGCAGGACGTCGGTGAAGGTGGCGCCGAGCCGGGACTCGGTGAGCGTGAACAGCAGTCCGGCGCTCTCCTTCTGAGCGGTGCCCACGATCGCGGAGGGGCCGGTGGCGACGGTGAGCGCCCAGGAGCTGATGGCGAAGAACACGGCGACGGAGCCGACGGCGAGGAACATCACGCGCGGCACCAGGACGTGCGGGCGGCTGGTCTCCTCGGCGTAGACGGGCGCCTGTTCGAAGCCGGTGAAGGCGGCGATGCAGAAGCACAGGGCGGTCGAGACGCCGGCGCCGGTGAGGGTGCCGGGGTCGAAGGCGTGCAGGGACAGACCCTCCTTGCCGGGGTCGGAGATCGCCGCGACGTCGAAGATCACGACGAGGGCCACCTCGATGACCAGGAGGACGCCGAGCACGCGCGCGTTGACGTCGATCTTCAGCCAGCCGAGCGCTCCGACGACGGCGACCGCCAGCAGCGCCGGTATCCACCAGGCGACGGTGACGTCGGCGTAGGTGGCGAGCAGCCCGGAGACCTCGAAGCCGAAGATGCCGTAGATGCCGACCTGGAGGGCGCTGTAGGCGACGAGGGCGACCAGGGCCGCGCCGGCGCCGGCGGTGCCGCCGAGGCCGCGGGCGATGTAGGCGTAGAAGGCGCCCGCGTTGTGGACGTGCCGGCTCATCTCGGCGTAGCCGACGCTGAACAGGATCAGGACCGCGCCGAGCGCGACGAACAGCAGCGGCTGGCCGACGATGCCCATCACCGCGTACGTCGTCGGCATGACACCGGCGACGACCATGAGCGGGCCGGTCGCGGCGAGCACGGAGAGCAGCAGACCGGCGGTGCCCAGGCGGTCGGCGCGCAGGGCCCGGTCCGGGCCGAGGTAGGTGCTGATGCCGTCGGCGGCGGGTCTGGTGGTGCGGGGACTGCCGGTCGTCATGCGGGGTCCTTTCGGGGGCGGGGGCCTCGCGGGGCGGGGGCCCCGGGGGGCCGTGCGGGGACGTGTCAGCCGGTTCCGAGGGCGCGGTCGCGGGCGGCGCGGAAGGCTGCGTAGGGGTCGCGGTCGGGGTAGGACCAGGGCGCGGGGGTGGCGTGCTCGCCGATGCGGTGGAAGAGGGCGGCGGCCTCGGCGCCGCGGCCCTCGCAGACCTTGGCGTGGGCGAGGTGGTTGAGGTCGACCAGGCGCCGTGGGTGGCCCTCGTGCTCCCATTCCAGCCACCAGTCGAAGGCGGCCTTCATCACCTGCCGGGCGCGGCGGTCGGTCCAGTGGCCGGAGGCCGGCGGGTCGGCGGAGACGCGGCCGGCGGTGGCGAGCACCCGGTAGCGCTCGGCGTGGGCGATGACGGGGAGCATCGCGAGCGGGGAGTCGGCGGGTGCCTGTTCGGCGGCCCAGGCGGCGAAGTCGTACACCTCGTGCAGCGGGTCGGGGCCGAGGTCGGCGCGGCGCTCGGCGAGCCGGGCGACCATCAGGTGGTGGGCGTGGTGGTGGTCGGAGTGGCGGGCGCGCACGTGCTCGAACGTGCGGACGACCGCGGTGTCGTCCCCGTGGGTGCGTTCCAGCAGGAGCAGGGCCAGCCAGGGCGTGGGGTCGGCCGGGGCGAGCGCGGCGGCGGTGTGGCAGGCCTCGCGGGCGGCGTCGGGCTTGTCCTTGCCGCGCAGGGCGCGCTGGACGCGGGCGGCGGCGAGCAGTACGGCGGCGTCGACGGAGTCGGGTTCGGCGAGGAGCCAGTCCTTCGCCCAGGCGGCACTGTAGGACTCGGCGGCCAGGACGACGACGCGGTGGCCGCGGCGGTCGTGGTCGTCACCGGTGAGGGCCAGCAGCGAGCGCGCGGACTGCCACCGGCCCTGCGCCAGCGCGGCGCGGGTGGCGACGAGTTCGGCGTCGTCGAGGGCGGCGTCGAAGGCGTGGGCGGCGCGCCTGCGGGCGCGGCCCAGGGGAGGCGGGGGTGGGGGCACCGCGGGGCTACCTCGTGTTCCGTGTTTCCTGGTGCGTGATGGCGGTCCGCTGTCGGAGGGCTGGTCGGGCTCCTCCACGGACGGGCATGCACCTGCCACCGTGCGATCACGCACAGCCAACCGTCCACGGGTGAGGCGCGTCAAGGGCCGACGGGCCGATGACACGCGTCAACTGACCGGTGGTTGGCGGGATTTGAGCGGTGGGGCGGCGCCGGCGCGCGTAGGCCGGGCGCACGCCGCGCCCGCTTGTGCCGTTGTGCCGCCGTGACCGGCCGGGGGGGGCGCCCGGGTGGTACGGCCGGACGGCGCGCCGGGTCCGGACTGGAACGCCCTGGCGGGGGCATACGCAAGGGACCGTTCCGCGTACTCCGGGGGCGCCGTGAGTCCCGGGACGTTAGAGTCGGGCCTCACGACCCCGTGACCCGGCCGGACGATCGAGGGACGCAGCGTGTCGGTTCTGGTTCTTGTTCTCGCCGTGAGTGCCGCGTGCTGTCTGGGTTTTGGTTTCGTCCTTCAGCAGAGCGCCGCGCAACGGGCTCCGCTCGGTGACTTCCTCTCGCCCCGGCTGCTGCTGAACCTGATGCGGGTGCCCAGCTGGCTGGGCGGGCTCGCGCTGATGGTGGCCGGGATGGTCCTCGGCGCGATCGCGCTCGGCCGGGGCGAGGTGTCCCTGGTCGAGCCGCTGCTGGCGACCAATCTGCTCTTCGCGCTCGCCCTGTCCCGGCGCCGCACCCGGCAGCCGCTCGGCCGCCAGGGGTGGGCGGGTCTGGCCCTGCTGGCGGGCGGGGTCAGCGCGTTCATCCTGGCGGGTCAGCCGCGCGGCGGCAGCGCGGTGACCGATCCGGTGCGCCACTGGGTGATCATCGGCGTGATGACCGGTGCGGCGCTGCTGCTGGCCGCCTGCGCCAAACGCTCCCGGCTGAGCTGGGGTCCGGTCCTGCTCGCCCTCGCGGCCGGTCTGCTCTACGGCGTCCAGGACGCCCTGACCCGGGTCAGCGGGCAGCGCTTCGCCGACGGCGGCCTCGCCGCACTGCTCACCGGCTGGCAGCCGTACGCGGTGCTGGCGCTCGGGATCACCGGACTGGTCCTGGTCCAGAGCGCCTTCGAGACGGCTCCCCTGCGCATGTCGCTGCCCGCGCTCACCGCCGCCCAGCCGCTGGCCGGGATCGCCTGCGGCGTCGGCTTCCTCGGCGACCGGCTGCACACCGACACAGGGGCGCTGGCCTGGGAGGCGGCGGGCCTCGCGGCGATCGTCGCGGGCATCGTCCTGCTGGGCCTGCACCCGTGCCTGCCGCAGGGCACGGCGGGCGAGGAACGGGTGGACGCGCTCCAGGGACGCTGAGTCCCCGCGGGGCTGACGGTCCCTCACGCGGAGCCCGCGGCCGGGGTCGGCCGCGGGCTCGGCGCGTGGCCGGGCCGCGACACACGCAGGGACCCGTCAGACCTGGGCGAGCCCGGCGAGCATCCTCATGGCGGCCCCCTTCACACCACGAGCTGCGCCAGGTCCGTGCGCGCGCTCCATGACGTGGCGCGCCGGGAAGGGCCGCCCGCCAAGGTCCCCGGGGAGTGCGAGGGCCGGCCGCTTTGCCGGTGGCCCACCCGGGTGGGGACCGGGTGCCACTGGGGCCGGGGCCGGGTGCCGCCGGGAGCCCGGAGGGCCTGCTTGGATGGCTCCATGAACCCTGCTGACGAGATCCTCGACATCGTCGACGAGAACGACCAGGTCATCGGGCAGTCGCCGCGCGGCGAGGCGTACGCGGGAGGGCTGCGCCACCGGTGCGTCTTCATCCAGGCCCGGGACGCGGACGGCCGCGTCTTCGTCCACCGCCGTACCCCGACCAAGCTGGTCTTCCCCTCCCGGTACGACATGTTCGTCGGCGGAGTCGTCGGCGCGGGCGAGTCCTACGACGACGCCGCGCTGCGCGAGGCCGAGGAGGAACTGGGCGTGACGGGGCTCCCCCGCCCCACGTACCTGTTCAAGTTCCTCTACGACGACGGGGCCGGGTGCACCTGGTGGTCGGCGGTGTACGAGGTCCGCTGCGAGCTGCCGGTGCGGCCGCAGGTGGAGGAGGTCGCCTGGTACGCCTTCCTCACCGAGGACGAGCTGCGCGGGCGGCTCACCGAGTGGGAGTGGGTGCCGGACGGCATGGCGGCGTACGAGCGGCTCACGGAGCATCGCTCAGCGCACTGAGCGGGTGGCGCCGGCCGTGGGGATAGGGTCCTGCACGTGATCGAACTCGTACGGAACGTCCGGTTGTGGTTCGCACCGGAGCGGGTGCGGGAGGAGGGCGGGACGCCCGACTACCGGTTCTCGCTGGCCAACGAGCGCACCTTCCTGGCGTGGCTGCGCACCGCGCTCGCGCTGATCGGCGGCGGGTTCGCGGTGGACCAGTTCCTGCCCGACCTGCGCTGGGGCTGGCGCGTGGGGCTCGCGCTCGCGCTGCTCGGGGCGGGTGTGCTGTGCGCGCTGCGGGCCGTCAACCACTGGGTGCGCTGCGAGCGGGCCATGCGCCGCGGGGACGACCTGCCGGTGTCCCGGTTCCCCGTGGTGCTGAGCCTCGTTGTCGCCGTGGTCGCGGTGGCGATGGTCGTCGTCGTGCTCATCGGGTGGGCGGGGTGAGCGGTGCCCGTCCGGCGGCCGACGCGAGCGACGAGCGGGACCCCGGGCTGCAACCCGAGCGGACCCGCCTCGCCTGGCGTCGTACGACGCTGGCGTGCACGGTCGCGGCCGTGCTCGCCGTGAGGGCCACGCTGCACGGCGGCGCGACGGCGGGCGGTGTCGTCGCGGGGGCGCTGTGCTGTGTGCTGTGGGTGGGCTTCCTGCTCGTCGCCCATCACCGCATCCGTCTGCTGGCGGCGACGGGCCGCCCCCGGCCGATGCCGGCCCGGCTGGCGTCGGCGGCGGTGCTGTGCACGGTGGCGATGGCGGCGTGCGCGACGGCGCTGGTGCTCTGAGCCGGGCGCCAGCCGTCCACGCCGGTGCCGGTGCTCTGATGCTCAGAGCCGGGCGGCAGCCATCCACGCCGGTGCCGGTGCTCTGAGCCGGGCATCAGCCATCCACGCCGGTGCCGATGCCGATGCCGATGCTCTGAGCCGGGCGGCAGCCTCCCTCGCCGGTGCCGGAGCTCTGACGCCTGCGTCCGCCGTGCTTGCCGGCGGCGGCGCCGGTGGCCGGGAGGCCGCTTCGAGCCCCGGTACCTCAGGCGTCCTCGGCCACCGTCACCACGATCTTGCCGCGGGTGCGGCCCTCCTGACTGTGGCGGTGGGCGTCCGCCGCGCGCTCCAGCGGGTAGGCCGCGTCGACGTGCACGGAGAGCACGCCCTGGTCGGCCAGGTCCGACAGCTTGCGCAGGTCGTCGGCGTCGGGACGCACCCACGCGTAGCGGCCGCCGTAGGTCAGCACGTCCGGGTCGGCGATCGAGGCGAGCCGGCCGCCGGCGCTCAGGAGGGCCACGGAGGCCTGGAGGGCGTCGCCGCCGACGGTGTCGAAGGCCGCGTCCACGCCCTCGGGGGCCAGCCCCCGCACCCGGTCGGCCAGCCCCTCGCCGTAGCTCACCGGTTCGCCGCCCAGCGCCCGCACGAAGTCGTGGTTGCGTTCGCTCGCCGTGCCGATCACCCGGGCGCCGAAGTGCCGGGCGAGCTGGACGGCGATCGAGCCGACGCCGCCGGCCGCGGCGTGCACCAGCACCGTCTCGCCGCGCTTGACGCCGAGCGCCTTGACCAGCACCTGATAGGCGGTCAGCCCGGCCAACGGCAGCCCGGCGGCCTCCTCGAAGGAGAGGCCGCGGGGCTTGCGGGCGAGGGTGCGCACGGGCGCGGCCACGTACTCGGCGAAGGTGCCGCGGCACAGGAAGTCCTCACGGACGTACCCGATGACCTCGTCGCCCTCCGCGTACTCCGTGACGGACACACCGGGCCTGACGACCACGCCGGAGACGTCCCAGCCGGGCACCACCGGGAAGACGGTGTCGAACATGCCGTCGAGATAGCCTTCGCGGCACTTCCAGTCCACCGGGTTCACCGCCGCCGCCCGCACCTTCACCAGCACGGAGTCGGGGCCGAGCTTGGGCTCGCGCACCTCCCCGTACTCCAGCACCTCGGGTCCGCCGTACCGGCTGTAGCTGATCGCCTTCATGGCACCGACCCTCCGGGGTCCCCGGGCGCCGCGCAAGCCCGGCTGGACCACGCGTGCGGGGGGTGCGCGGCGGGGGCGGTTGGCTATCGTGGCACCGGTCACGTTCGGCCCGGGCACTGGACGACATACCGACCGGTCAGCATGATGGGGATGTCACGTTCACCTGCCTGTAGGAGCGACGATGAGCCCCGACCACCCGCCCGGACTCGATCTCGACCGGCTGCGCGGTCTGCTGGAGCGCGAGCGGCCCGGCCTGGTGACCGGTGCCCTGACCGGCCGGCTGGTCGAGGGCGGGCGGTCGAACCTCACCTATCTGGTCGGCGACGGCACGCGGCAGTGGGTCGTGCGCCGGCCCCCGCTCGGCCATGTCCTGGCCACCGCGCACGACATGAGGCGCGAGCACCGGGTGATCAGCGCCCTGCACCCGACGAAGGTGCCGGTGCCCGAGCCGCTGCTGCTGTGCGAGGACGAGGAGGTGCTCGGCGCGCCCTTCTACGTCATGGAGTTCGTCGAGGGCACCCCGTACCGCACCGCCGAACAGCTCGCGCCGCTCGGTCCGGAGCGCACCCGGCAGGTGGTGCTCTCGCTCGTCGACACCCTCGTCGACCTGCACGCCGTGGACCCCGAGGAGGTCGGCCTCAGCGACTTCGGCCGCCCGGAGGGCTTCCTCGACCGGCAGCTGCGCCGCTGGGGCAAGCAGCTGGACGCCTCCCGCAACCGCGAGCTGCCCGGCATCGACGAGCTCCACGCCGCACTCGGCCGGGAGCTGCCCCGCTCCCCCGCGCCGACGGTCGTGCACGGCGACTTCCGGCTGGACAACGTCCTGGTCGGCGCCGCGAGCGAGCCGGAACAAGGTGCCGACGAGATCAGGGCGGTGCTCGACTGGGAGATGTCCACGCTCGGCGACCCGCTCACCGACCTGGGCCTGCTGGTGATGTACAGCCAGCCGCTGGGGATGCCGGACTCCCCCGTCTCCACCACCGCGCAGGCCCCGGGCCACCCGGCGCCACGGGAACTGATCGAGCGGTACGCCGCGCGCTCGGGGCGCGACGTGTCGGAGGTGGACTGGTACACGGCGTTCGCGTGGTTCAAGCTCGCCGTCATCCTCGAGGGGATCCACTACCGCTACACCCTGGGCCAGACGGTCGGCCGCGGCTTCGACCGCATCGGCGAACTGGTCCCGGTCTTCATCGAGCACGGACTGACGACTCTACAGAAGGGCGAGTAGGCCATGGACTTCGCGTTCGACGCACGCACCGAGGAACTGCGCGCGAAACTGCTCGCCTTCATGGACGAGTACGTGTACCCGGCCGAGGCGGTGGCCGAGGAGCAGCGGGCCGCGCTCGCCTCGCCGTGGGACACCCCGCGGGTCGTCGAGGACCTCAAGGCCGAGGCCCGCCGCCAGGGCCTGTGGAACCTCTTCCTGCCGGACGGGGAGCACGGCGCCGGCCTGACCAACCTCCAGTACGCGCCGCTCGCCGAGATCACCGGCCGCTCCCCGCATCTCGCGCCCCCCGCGACGAACTGCGCCGCGCCGGACACCGGCAACATGGAGGTGCTCGCGCAGTTCGGAGACGAGCAGCAGAAGAAGCAGTGGCTGGAGCCGCTGCTCGCCGGGGAGATCCGCTCGGCGTTCGCGATGACCGAGCCGGAGGTGGCCTCCTCCGACGCCACCAACATCACCACGCACATCGAGCGGGACGGCGACGAGTACGTCGTCACGGGCCGCAAGTGGTACATCTCCGGGGCGATGAACCCGGACTGCAAGATCTTCATCGTGATGGGCAAGACCGACCCGGACGGCGCCGACATCCGCCGCCAGCAGTCCATGGTGCTGGTCCCGCGCGACACCCCGGGCGTCACCGTCAAGCGTGCGATGCAGGTATTCGGGTACGAGGACCACTCGCACGGCGGCCACGCCGAGGTGATCTTCGACCACGCGCGGGTGCCGGTGGCCAACCTGATCGGCGAGGAGGGCGGCGGCTTCGCCATCGCCCAGGCCCGGCTCGGCCCCGGCCGTATCCATCACTGCATGCGCCTGATCGGCATGGCCGAGCGGGCCATCGAGCTGATGTGCAAGCGGGCCGTGGGCCGCACCGCCTTCGGCAAGCCGCTGGCGCAGCAGGGTGTGGTCCAGAACTGGATCGCCGACGCCCGGGTGACCGTGGAGCAGCTGCGGCTGCTGGTGCTGAAGACGGCCTGGCTGATGGACACCGTCGGCAACCGGGGCGCCCACACGGAGATCCAGGCCATCAAGATCGCCACGCCGCGCGCGGTGGTCGGCATCCTGGACCGGGCGATCCAGCTCCACGGCGCGGGCGGCGTGAGCCAGGACTTCCCGCTGGCCGAGCTGTACGCGAGCGCCCGCACCCTGATGCTCGCGGACGGCCCGGACGAGGTCCACCAGCGCTCACTGGCACGGCGGGAGCTGAAGAAGTACGCCTGAGCTGCGCGGGCTCACAGCCGGCCGAGGGCCCAGCGGTACGGCGCCCTGATGACCGCCGGTTCCCCGCACCCCTCGAGGGGCGCGGGGAACTGCGCGACCAGCCACGAACGACCTGCGGACGGCGTCGACGGGCACCCGGTGTATCGGCGCCGCTCCCGCATGGCACCGGCGCGCTGCGGGCGGGGGAGCTGGATCCGGCCTTCCTCGCGTCGGACGCGTCCTCGCGCCGGACGCGCGGGAGTTGCCTGAGGGCCTCGTCGCGTACGCCGCCCGGCAGGAGGAGCTGGCGCTGATCACCGCGCCGGGGCATCCGCTCGCCCACCGGCGACGGCCGGCCCGCTGTCGGACGCGGTTCCCGACGGGGCCGGTCGTCAGGTCATGGGCGCAGGGCGCGCAGCAGCAGGTCGGCCAGGTGGTCGGCGACCTCCTGCGGGGTGAGCGGGCCGTCGGGGCGGTACCAGGTCGACAGGTGGTGGACCGAGCCGAAGTGGTAGTCCACGACGAGGTCGGCCGGGGTCGCCGTGGAGAAGACGCCCTCGCGCTGGCCCTCCTCGATGAGCGCGCGGAAGCGTTCGTGGTAGCGGCGGCGCTCGACGCGCACCTGCTTGTTCTTCTCCGGGCTGAGGTGGTGCATGGACCGGAAGAAGATCGACGCGTCGTCGAGGTTCTCGATGGTGGTCACGACGACGTCCGCCGCCGCGCCGCGCAGACGCTCGTCCACCGGCGCGTCCAGCCCGGCGAAGTGGTCGAGCCGCTCCTGCTGCACGCGCAGCACGCGCGCGTACACCTCGTGCAGCAGGTCGTCCTTGGAGCCGAAGTAGTGGTACAGCGCCCCCTTGGTGACGCCGGCCGCCTCCACGATCTCCTGCACCGAGGTGCGGTCGTATCCCTGCTCGGCGAAGAGCCGGGTGGCGGCGGCCAGGAGCCGCTGCGGCACCGGGGTGCCGTCTTTGTCCGTCGTCCTGGGCACTGCCGCCACCTGCCTTTCGGTGTGTCTACTGGCTGTCTCGCGCGCGGGAACGCAGTTCCCGACGGAGGATCTTGCCACTTGCCGTCTTCGGCAAGTCGGGCAGGATCTCGACCTGCCGAGGGTATTTGTAGGCGGCCAGTCTCTCCTTGCAGTACGCGGCGAGTTCACCCGGGTCGGTCTCGGCGCCCGGGCGCAGGCTGATGTAGGCCCGCACGGTCTCGCCGCGGTAGCCGTCCGGCACACCGACCACGGCGGCCTCACGGACGGCCGGGTGGGTGTAGAGCACGTCCTCGACCTCGCGCGGCCACACCTTGAAACCGGACGCGTTGATCATGTCCTTCTTGCGGTCGACGACGTACAGCCAGCCCTGCTCGTCCATGAAGCCGATGTCGCCGGTGCGCAGCTCGCCGCCGGGGAAGGTCTCGGCGGTGGCGTCGGGGCGGCGCCAGTAGCCGGGCACGACCTGCGGCCCGCGGACGGCGATCTCGCCCTGCTCGCCGAACGGCACGTCCTCGCCGCGCTCGTCGACGATCCGCACGACGGTGTCGGGGCCGGGCAGGCCGACCGCGAGGGTCCCGGAAGCCGGGTCGACGGGCGCCTGGAGGCCCGGCGGGACGGAGGCGCAGGGGGCGGTGCACTCGGTGAGGCCGTAGCCGTTGCGGATGTACGGGCCGAAGCCCGCCCGGAACTTCTCCACCAGCGCCGGCGGCAGCGGGGCACCGCCGGAGGAGATGACGGTGAAGGACGCGAAGTGCTCACGCGTGCAGGAGGGGTGGGCGGCCAGCGCCATGAACGCCGTCGACGGGCCGACGGTGTAGTGCGGGCGGTGCGCGGCGAACGCGTCGAGGACGACGCCCGCCTCGAAGCGGTAGGCCAGCACCAGCGTGCCCCCGCTGTTCAGGCAGGCGCCGAACTCGCAGACCATGCCGGTGATGTGGAACAGCGGCGCCAGCGCGAAGTACACGGGCTCCTCGGGCAGGCCGAGCCCGGTGCTCTGCCGCTCGGCGTTGTACATGATGTTGCCGTGCGTGTTGGTGGCGCCCTTGGGGGTGCCGCTGGTGCCGGAGGTGTAGCTGATCAGGGCGATGCCGTCGGGTGCGGGATCGCGGCCGTCGGGGGCGCGGTGGCCGGCGCGGGCGACGGCGGTCAGGTCGTCGGCGTCCGGGGCCTTCGGCAGCCGTTCGAAGGACAGCACGCGCGCGTCGTTCTCGGTCTGGAAGTCCAGCTCGCACGCCGTCAGCGCGATCCGCACCGGCGAGTCCGCGGCCGTGTCGCGCAGATACGCCTCCCACGCCCGGTCGGCGCACACCAGCGCCGCCACCTCGGCGTCCCGCAGGATGTGGGACACCTCGCCGGACTTGTACATCGGGTTGACGGGGACGACGACCGCGCCGGCCTTCCAGGCGCCCAGCACGGCGAGCACGAAGTGCGGCGAGTTCTGCAGCAGGACCGCCACCCGCTCCCCCGGCTCCAGGCCGCGCGCGGCGAGGTGCCCGGCGACGGAGTCGCTGAGCGCGTCCGCCTCGCGGTAGGAGAGCCGGCCGTCGAAGTAGGCGAGGAAGGTGCGTTCCGGGGTCTCGGCGACGGCCCGGCGCAGGGCGTGCACCAGGGAGTCGGCCGGCTCGACCGGGGCCTTCTGGGCATCGCTGAGGAGGGCCAGCCAGGGCTTGGCCGCGTAGCGCGCATCGGTCACTGGGCCGCCTCCCACTTGCGCTGGAGGTGGTTCATGTTCGCCAGCCAGCGGTCGGGGTCGGCGGCCCGTGCCTGGTAGTACCCGGCGACCTCGGCGTGCGGAAGGACGAGGAAGCGGTCCTCCTCGATGCCCTTGAACAGCGCGTCGGCGACGTCGTCCGGTTCGATCGCGGTGGGCTTCAGGACCAGGTCGCCGGCGCTTCCGGTGGCGGAGAGCATGTCGGTGCGCACGCCCTGCGGGCAGATGGCGTGCACCTTGACGCCGCGGTGGCGGTAGGTCAGCGACAGCCATTCGGCGAAGGCGTAGGCGCCGTGCTTGGTGACGCTGTAGGGGGCGGCGCCGATCATGGTGAGCAGTCCGGCGGCGGAGACGGTGGAGACGAAGCGGCCGCTGCCGCGCTCCAGCCAGCCCGGCAGGAGGGCGCGGGCCGCACGCACGTGCGCCATGACGTTGACGTCCCAGGCGAGCTCCCAGACGCTCTCCTCGGCCGCCTCCGAGCCGCCGGAGCCGACGCCGGCGTTGGCGCAGTAGACGTCGACCGTGCCGAGCGCGTCCAGGGCCGCCTCGACGATCGCGGAGGCGTCGCCGGGGACGGCGGTGCCGCCGATCTCGTCGGCGACGGCCCGCGCCTTCGCGGCGTCCAGGTCGTTGACGACGACCCGGGCCCCCTCGGCGGCGAAGCGGCGGGCCAGCGCGGCCCCGATTCCGCCTCCGGCCCCCGTGACGACCACTCCAGCTCCCTGAACGGCTTGCACCATCGGTCTCCTTCGACGCGGCTCGGCTCCCCCGGTGCGGCCACACTAACCGGTCGGTATGTCGAGGGGAAGGGCACGGCGGGTCACCCGGGCGACGCGGGCGGCCCGCCGCCGCCCGCACTCTCCCCACGAGCGGCCGGAGCGCCTACCGTGCACCCCATGCGCCTCTCCAGACGAGCCCTCCTAGCAGCAACGACCGCGGCGACGTCACTGGCCGCCGCTCCCCCTGCCGCCGCGGCCTCGGGCCGCAGGCGGTTACGGACCGGCTTCGAGCGCCTCGCCGACGACGGCTACGCGCCGCTGGCCGGACAGCGCGTCGGGATCGTCACCAACCCGACCGGCGTCACCCGGGACGCCCGCCACATCGTCGACGTCCTGCACGCCGACCCCCGCGTCGACCTGCGGGCCGTCTTCGGGCCCGAGCACGGCTTCCGGGGCACCGCCCAGGCCGGCGGCTCCGAGGGCCGCTACGACGACCCGGCGACCGGGCTGCCGGTGTACGACACCTACCTCAAGAGCGGCCGGCCGCTCGCCGACGTGTTCATCGCCTCAGGCGTGGACACGGTCGTCTTCGACATCCAGGACGTGGGCGCCCGCTTCTACACGTACATCTGGACGCTCTACGACTGCATGGAGGCCGCCCGGTTCGCGGAGAAGCGGTTCGTGGTGCTGGACCGGCCCAACCCGGTCACCGGGCGCGCCGCGCTCGGCCCGGTGCTGCACAGGGAGTTCGCGACCTTCGTCGGCCGGCAGCCGATCGCGCAGGCCCACGGCATGACGGTCGCGGAGCTGGCCCGGCTGTTCAACGGCGAGTTCCTGACCGCGCCGGTGCCCCTGGAGACGGTGACGATGACCGGCTGGAAACGGACGGAGTTCTACGACACCTCGGGGCTGCCGTGGGTGCCGCCGAGCCCGAACATGCCGACGCCGGACACGGCGCTCGTCTACTCCGGCACCTGTCTGTTCGAGGGCACCAACCTCTCCGAGGGACGCGGCACGACCCGCCCCTTCGAACTGCTGGGCGCCGAGGGCGTCGACGGGCGCTGGGCGGCGGCCGCGAACGACCTCGGTCTGCCGGGGGTGCGCTTCCGGGAGGCGTACTTCGCGCCGACGTTCTCCAAGTTCCAGGGGAAGACGATCGGCGGCGTGCAGATCCATGTGCACGACCGGGCGGCCTTCGACCCGGTGCGCACCGGCATCGCCCTGCTGGTGACCGCCAAGCAGGTCTTCGGCGGCTTCGCCTGGCGCTCCGACAACTGGATCGACAAGCTGACCGGTTCCACCGCGGTGCGCACGGCGATCGACGCGGGCGCCGACACGGACACGGTGGTGGCGGGCTGGCAGGACGAGCTGGCCGCCTTCCGGCGGGTGCGGGAGCGGTATCTGCTGTACCGGTGAGACGGCCGTTCCGGTGGCCGGGCCGGACCGGTGGCCGAGCCGTTCCGGTGGCCGAGCCGTTCCGGTGGCCGGGCCGGACCGGTGGCCGAGCCGTTCCGGTGGCCGAGCCGTTCCGGTGGCCGGGCCGGACCGGTGACGAAGGCGCGGCGGTGAACCACCCGTACCCGGGGAAAACCCGTCGAACGGGTGGTGCCGTGACGTATGGCCAATCTGCCCCTTTCGCAGGACGATGCGCCACAACGCGCAGCGCATGGGGGGACGAAGGAGTCCGTCATGGCAGAGCCGGCGATGAGTGTGACGCCGTACTGGGAGCTGACCTTCGACGCGGACGGCGACGTCGACCGCGCGGAGCGGGACCGGCTGCTGGCCCAGGTGGCCGAGCGCCGGGTGCGGGACCTGGTGGTCTTCGCGCACGGCTGGAACAGCGACCGCACCGGCGCCACCCGGCTCTACAGCCACTTCTTCGCGCCCTTTCCGGAGCTGACGCCGGGCGCGCGGACCGGCTACGTGGGTGTGATCTGGCCGTCGATGCGGTTCTCCGACGAGCCGATCCCGAACTTCCCGCGGGCACTCGCCGCCGAGCCGCCGCGCCGCCCGGCGCTCGACAAGGACACCCGGCACGCGCTGCTGGAGAGCTTCCCCGGGCGGGCGCCCATCGTCGAGCAGATCGGCAGGCTGCTGGAACAGCAGCCGGGCGACGAGGCCGAACTCGCGGAGTTCGGACGGCTGGTGCGGCTGCTGGTGGAGGTCGTGGCGCCCGGCCCGCAGGCGCTGTTCGCCGCCGACACGGTGGCGGAGGGGGTGCCGCAGGACGAGCCGGTGATGTTCACGCGGCCGGCCGCCGAGGTGTGCGCCGAGTTCGCGGGAGCGCTGGCGGGCGCGGAGGGGTTCTCGCTGCCCAACCCCTGGGACGGGGCCCATGAGCTGCTGCGGCAGGCGGCGTACTACGCGATGAAGCGGCGCGCGGGGACCGTCGGCGAGCGCGGGCTCGGGCGGGTCGTCGGGGAGCTGGCCGCCGCCGTGCCCGGGGTGCGGGTGCATCTGGTGGGGCACAGCTTCGGCGGGCGTCTGGTGTCGTTCGCGCTGCGCGGGCTGCCGGAGGGGGTGCGCACGGTGGCCTCGGTGACCCTGCTGCAGGGCGCCTTCTCGCACTACGCGTTCGCCTCCCGGCTGCCCTACGACCCGCGCGCGGGAGGGGTGCTGCAGGGCCAGCAGCACCGGGTGGACGGCCCCGTGGTGTGCTGTCACTCCCGGCACGACACGGCGCTCGGCACGTTCTACCCGCTGGCGTCGAGGATGGCGGGCGACGCGCAAGGCGCGGTGGAGGAGTCCGGCGTGGGGCAGCTGCTCGGCGTGAAGTGGGGCGCGATGGGCTACGACGGGGTCCAGGCGGTGCCCGGCACGCGCGCGATGCCGCTCGCCGAGGCGCTGTCCGGGCCGCTGCCCGCGTCGGGCTGTGTGAACGTGGACGCGGCGGCGGTGGTCTGCCACGGCGGCCCGCCGGCCGGGGCGCACGGCGACATCCTGCACCCCGAGCTGGCGCGGGTCGTGGTGGCGGCGGGCCGGATCGCCCGGCCCGCCGCCTGAGGACGTCACCTGTGTGAGGTGAACTCCACGACCTGCTGGTAGGTCGGCCGGTTCTGCCAGCCGATCTTCCCGTGCTTGATGCCGCCCAGGGTGCGCTGGACGATCGCGTCCGCGCACCACTGGTCGCCCGCGGAGCACTGGTCGTCGCCCGGGTAGACCTGGGCGGCGGTCTTGCCGGCTGCCTCCTTCAGCGTGCTGACGAGCAGGTCACGGCAGGCGCCGAAGTCGCCGCCGCCGCAGTACTTCCGCGCCAGCGGGCCGCGCACCGGCTCCCCGAGGACCGCGCGGACGTCCTTGTCGACGTAGCTCCACCAGCCGTACTGGAAGGAGCTTCCGGCGTGCGCCCCCGTGGGGCCGTGGCCGGCCGAGGGAGCCTCGTCGATCGGCAGGTTGCGGCTGAGGGCGCTGTACAGGTCCGCGCCGAGGCCCGGTTCGAACTCGGCCTTCACCAGCAGTGGCCACCAGGCGTCCAGGACGCGGATCGCGTCGGCGTCGGCGTACGTCTTCGACCCGGCGGAGGTCTCGGTGCGCCGGGCGCCCGAGGAGAGCCAGTTGCGCAGCTTCTCGACGGCCGCGGCGGCCGCCGGGTCGCTCACCGGGGCGCTGCCGATCACCTTCAGCAGGTCCGGTACGACGTCCTCGGCGCGCAGGTCGGTCAGGCCCGCCTCGGCCATCGCCCGGGTCAGGGACGCGCGGGTGACGCCGCCGGCCGCGACCAGCTTCTTCACCCGGTCGTCGAGCAGGTCGCCGCGGTGCACGGACCCCTCGCCCCAGGGCGCGGCGGCGTAGTCGGCGGCCTGCTTGTTGTTCCAGGAGATGTAGTAGTCCTGGTCGAGCGAGTTGGGGTGCGCGGAGGGCGGGGTGTAGGCGGCGGTGTTGCTCGCCGGGTCCCAGTCGCGCCACTCGTAGGCGGCCTGCGCCCACACCGGGAAGTCGGCGTCGACGCCGTTCGCGCGGACCGGGTTGTCGCCGCTGTTGTAGTACGCGGTGTGCGCGGCGTCGGCGTAGAACCAGTTGAAGGTGTAGTTGATGTGCTGCACGGCGCTCTGGAAGTCCTTCGGCCCCTTGACGTAGTCGGGGTCGTTGAGCATCTGGAAGCCGATGATGGAGTCGGCCTCGTGCAGATAGGACGAGCGCAGGGTGGTGTAGGCGACCTTCTTGCCGCCCACGGTGGCCCGGTACTGCACCGGCCCGTACTTGGTGCGCCACACCCGCATGGTGTAGGAGCCGGCCGCGGTGCCGTCGGCGACGGTCGGCTTCCAGGCGTTCTTCTGCTCGACCTGGTCCATCGGCGTGCAGGTGCCGCGGTAGAGGTAGTGGTGGTCGTCCTGGCACAGCTCGACGGCGTAGGTGTCGATGATGTCCTGGCCGGACGTGGTGGCGCTCCAGGCGTAGTCCTGGCCGCGGCCGAGTTCGACGTACATGCTCAGACCGGCGAAGGAGGCGCCGCGGGCGCTCAGGCCCGGGCCCTGGATCTCCTGGAGCATGAGCAGCTGGGGCGCGAAGTAGCCGGTCTGCGGGCCGAACACGGCGACGGGGTGACCGCTCGCGGTGTGCGCGCCGCTGACGACGAGGGCGTTCGACATGCCCCGGCGGGCCGAGGACAGGGCGTTGTTCACGGCCGTCCTCGAGGCGGTGCTCGCACCGGCCGTGGCGGCGCTGCCGGTGCGGTCGAAGACGAGCGGCTCCTCGGTGACCGAGCCGGCGTCGGGCAGGGCCTCGCCCTGCGGGTCGTCGGGCCGGGTGGCGTAGGGGAAGCTCTCGCCGTTGTGGAGGGTGAGGACGGCCTCGGGGTCGTTGCGTTCGCGGAAGGACTCCCACACCCGGGTGCCCTCCGCGGCGCCGTACTTCTCCTGTGCGGCGAGCAGGGAGAGCGCGTTGTTCACCTCACCGCCGCCGCCGGAGCCGAACAGCGCGCCGATCACGGAGGCCAGCGCGACCATGTCGGTGACCTTGAAGTGCTCGATGGTGCCGGCGTTGGTGATGGAGTCCTTGTGGCCGGTCAGGACGTACTCGCCGGGGAAGTACCGGCCGCTGTCGGAGGCGTCGATGTAGGCGTTGACGCCCGCCAGGTAGGCGTCGACGTCGGCGAGGGCCTGCCGGCCTCGGGTCCCCGCGGCGGCGACGGCCCGGTCGATCTGGGCCTGCAGCTCCGCCTCGGTGTACGGGGCGTTGCGCCAGAACTGCTGCTCCAGGCCCTGGTTGGAGGGGGCGCCGCCCGCGAAGGAGGTCAGCTGCCCTCGTCCGACGTGGCGGAAGACGTCCATCAGCCACAGCCGGTCCTGGGCCGCGGCGTAACCGGCGCCGAACTCGGTGCCGTAGCGGGTGGTGCCGGTGATGTGCGGCACGCCCGTCTTCTTGTCGCGGACGATGGTGACGTCCGTGCGGCCGGCCGGCTGGAGGGTGGAGGCGACCTGGTCGGCGGGGACGCCGAAGGAGCCGTCGTTGAAGAACGTGTTGATCTTGTCGGTGGTGAGGGACGGGTAGCCGGTGGCCAGGTTGGCGTAGGGGCCCAGCTGGTCCTCGGCATGGCTCGGCTGGGTGCCGAAGGCCTGGTTGAGCAGGATCTGGGCGAGGGTGGCGTTGCCGTTCTCGCCGGGCGGCAGGATGTCCGAACACTGGCCGCCGCAGTGGTCGTTGGCCGCCGTTGCGCCGGGGGCCGCCACCGCGGTTTGGGAAAAGGGTGACAAAAGCCCGGCAACGAGGACGCATACCGAGGCCGTCTTCAGGAACCCGGGGAATCTGCGGGGAGTTCTCAGTCTGTCCAGCGTGCTTCGTGGGGTGCGCCAAGACATGGGCGGCTCCTACCGACGTGGGGGTTGGCCGGATGTTACCGGCGGTATCCCCGCGTTTGAAGATGAACATGCGTCAAGTTTGGAGGTCAACTCCCGTGAGTCCGGGGGAAGTAGAGGGACCGACGGGAGGCGCTTATGGGAGGCATCGGAAAACGGATGGAGCCGAATCGCGTGTCGATACGTCTATTCGGCGACGTCCGCACGACGACGCCGACGTGACCGAAGTACAGGTGCAGGTGTGACGGAGGTGCAAGGCGATGGCCGGTTTCCGGAGTCTGGCGAGACAGGTACGTGATCCGCGGAGCGATCTGGCGCTACGCCGCTACTCGTTGCGCAAGTGCCTCGAGCGGTTCGCGCCCTACGGGCACAGGGCGACGTGGGACCACTTGTGCACCCGGTGGGGGTTCGGGCCCGAGGACAGGTCGGCCGACCCGGCGCGGCTCGTGGCCGCGCTGGGCGAGCTGGAGGAGGCGCGGTCGGTGTGGCTCGCCTACGAGGTGGAGTTCGCCGAGCGGCGCAGGAAGGAGAAGCACGACGGGCTGCGCAGGCCGGGCAGCGTGGACGACTGGCACCGGATGACCTGGGGCGGTTTCGGGGTCGCCTGGTGCGACGACCCGCGGGTGCACCCGCACGAGCCGCTGGCGGAGGTGCTGCGCCGGCTGATCGCGGCGCTGGAGCGTGAGCCGGGTGCGACGTGCCCGGTGTGCGACGGTTCCCGGCTGGTGTGGCGGTACGGCCTGGACCACGAGCCCTCGGCGGGACCGGTCTGTGTGCACTGCGGGATCCTGGTGCCGCGGCCGGTGCTCACGCAGGAGGCGCTGACCCAGGCCCGGTTCGGCCGGGTGCTCGTGTCCGCGTGAGTGGAGTGACTCCGTCGAGGGCGGATGACTCCGCAGGGGGCGGGTGACTGCGTCGGGCAGCGGGCGTGGGGGCCTGTGCGGCCTGCGCGGGTTCGTCGTGGCTGGTCGCGCAGCTCCCCGCGCCCCTTGAACGCCTGCGGCGACCCGTGCGGGTGTGCGGGCGGTTGCTCGCAGTTCCCCGCGCCCCTGAAACGCCTGCGGCGGGCGGACCCTCGGCGCCGGACGCTAGCAGGTGGTAATTCGTTCGATCCAGTGGTTTCGCTCGTGGAGAGTCGGAGGTGATGAACACCGCTGATCGAGCTGGGAGTTACGGATGTCGACGCTTCGCGTCACTGCTGAGGTGCTGACCGTTCACCCGCATCCCGACGCCGACGCGCTGGAGCTGGCCCAGGTGGGGCTGTACCGCGCGGTCGTCGCCAAGGGCGCGTACCGCACGGGAGAGGCCGCCGTGTACATCCCCGAGCAGGCCGTGCTGCCCGCCGGGCTGGTCGAGGAGCTGGGGCTGACCGGGCGGCTGGCGGGCGGCGCGGCGAACCGGGTCAAGGCGGTGCGGCTGCGCGGCGAGCTGTCGCAGGGCATCGTGTGCCGGCCGAAGGCCCTGGCCGGGGTCGACCTGGCGCGGGCCGCGAAGGACGGCACGGACTTCGCTGAGCTGCTCGGCATCACCAAGTGGGTGCCGCCGGTGCCGCCGACGATGAACGGCGAGGTGGAGTCCGCGCCCGAGCTGCTGCCGTGGGTCGACATCGAGAACATCCAGCGGTATCCGGACGTCTTCGCGCCGGGCGAGCCGGTGGTGCTCACCGAGAAGCTGCACGGGACCGCGTGCCTGGTGACCCATGTGGCCGACGAGGAGCGGGTGTACGTGTCCTCCAAGGGGTTCGGTGCCAAGTCGCTGGCCCTGAAGGAGGACGCGCGCAACCTGTACTGGCGGGCGGTGCGGGCGCACGGGGTCGCCGAGGCGGCGGCCCGGCTCGCGCGGCGGCTCGGGGCGCGCCGGGTCGGGATCTTCGGCGAGGTCTACGGCGAGGGCGTCCAGGACCTGTCGTACGGGGCCGACGGGCGGCGCGACCAGGCGCTCGGGTACGCCGTGTTCGACGTGTCCGCGGAGATCGACGGGGCGGTGCGGTGGCTGGACCCGGCCGGGCTGCTCGACGGGGAGCTGCCGCTGGTCCCACGGCTGTACGAGGGGCCGTTCGCCATCGAGCGGGTGCTGGAGTGGGCCAGTGGACGGGAGACCGTCTCCGGGAAGGGGCTGCACCTGCGGGAGGGCGTGGTCGTACGGCCCGCCCGCGAGCGGTACAGCCCGGTGACCGGGGGCCGGGCGATCGCCAAGGCGGTGAGCCCGGCGTACCTGACCCGCAAGGGCGGCACCGAGTTCGAGTAGGGGCTTCAGCGCTTCGGCTCCGCCATCAGGCGGGATCCGGTCAGTCGCTCGCCGAACACGTCGTCGGGGTTGGACAGCACGCAGTTCTCCAGGGACAGGCAGCCGCAGCCGATGCAGTCGGTGAGGTGGTCGCGCAGCCGGTTGAGCTGCTTGATGCGCTCGTCCAGTTCCGTACGCCAGGTCTCCGAGAGCCGCGCCCAGTCCTCACGGGTCGGGGTGCGCTCCTCGGGGAGCTGGGCGAGGGCGTCGCGGATCGTGGCCAGCGGGATGCCGACGCGCTGCGCGGCGCGGATGAAGGCGACCCGGCGCAGGGTGTCACGGGTGTAGCGGCGCTGGTTGCCCGAAGTGCGGCGGCTGCTGATCAGCCCCTTGGCCTCGTAGAAGTGCAGGGCGGAGACGGCGGCGCCGCTGCGGGCGGACAGCTGCCCGACGGTCAGCTCGTGGATCTTCTCGGGAATCTGTGGCACTCCTCGAAGCCTACCGACCGCGGCGGGCGGCCCGGCTGTCGTTGACAGCGGCCGCCCGCGCGACCATGCTAAGCAGTTGCTTAGAGATATGGGGTCGATTCCCCGACAGGCGACGCGAGAGGCCGGGACCATGGCAGAGCCGAGGATCTTCACGTCCACCGACGAGCTGAAGGCGGCGGTGGGCGAACAGCTGGGGTACACCGACTGGCTGGAGGTCGACCAGAAGCGGATCGACCTGTTCGCGGACGCCACCGGCGACCACCAGTGGATTCACGTCGACCCGGAGAAGGCCGCGTCCGGCCCGTTCGGGACGACCATCGCGCACGGCTACCTCACGCTGTCGCTGCTGCCGCTGTTCGGCCCCCAGCTGATCGCGGTCGAGGGCGTGAAGATGGGTGTCAACTACGGCACCAACAAGGTCCGCTTCCCCGCCCCCGTCCCGGTCGGCTCCCGGCTGCGCGCCACGGCGACGATCACGGGCGTCGAGGACGTGCCGGGCGGGGTGCAGGTGAGCGTCGCCTTCACCGTCGAGCGCGAGGGCGGCGACAAGCCGGTGTGCGTCGCCGAGTCGGTGTCCCGGTACTACGTGTAGGCCCGGGGCCCCCGGTACCGCGGGTAGGTCCGGGGCCTCACTTGGCCCCCACCATCCGGAGCACGAGGTCGGCGTAGAGCGCGCCGACCTCCTCCGGCGTGCGGGGCCCGTCCACGTTGAACCAGCGGGCGACGTCGATGCAGAGGGAGAGCACCGCCAGGGTGGTGCCGTGCACGTCGAGGACGTCGAACTCGCCGCTCGCGACGCCCTCTTCGATGATGCCCCGGACCTCGGCGTCGACCTGGCGGCGCAGCGCGAGGATCTCGGCCCGGGCCTCGGGGCCGAGCGCGTCCAGTTCGTACTGCACGACCCGCGCCGTGGTGCGCCGGCCCGCGTGCCAGCGGACGAAGGAGCTGACGCCCTCGGCCAGCCGCTCGGTGGCGGTGCCCTCTCCGCGGGCCGCCGTGCGCAGGATGCTCAGCGCGCGGTCGTGACCGATGCGGCTGATGCGGTGGAGGAGCTCCTCCTTGGTCTTGTAGTGGATGTAGAGCGCGGCCGGGCTCATCCCGGCGCGGCCCGCGATGTCGCGGGTGGTCGTCGCGTGGTAGCCCCGCTCGGCGAAGGCCTCCACGGCGGCGACCAGCAATCGCCGGGCCGCCTCAGGGGTGACCTCGTCCCACGGCTCGTTCTCGCCGCCGGCCGTCTCCTCCGCCGTACTCATCTGCTGTTCGCCCCTTCCGGTGACAGGGACACCACCATACCGCCGAAGCTGAGCGGCCGCTTAGAGCAGCCGGTCGCGCGGCGCCATGGTCAGAGCTTCTCGAACGGGTCGTGCTCGGCGAGCAGCTTCTCCAGCCGGGCCTGGTCGACACGACTGTGGATCTGCCCGGCCTCCTGCCGGTCGCGGATCACCTTGGCGAGGGTGAAGGCGGAGGTGACGAGGTACAGGACGGCGATGGCGAGGAAGCCGCGCACCCAGGCGTCGGCCTGGAGCCGGACGATGCCGATGGCGGTGGCCGCCATGGCCACGGCGAAGGAGGCCACGGCCTGACCGTGGAAGGCGGCCGTGCTCTGCTGCTTGACCGGTGTGTCACTCATGGGGACAAGCCTCGGCGGACGTGGCGCCCGCCACATCCGCCGGGATACTCAGGACGTACTCAAAAGCGTCTCAGAACGCCGACACACCGGTCAGCGCCCGCCCGATCACCAGCTTCTGGATCTGGCTGGTGCCCTCGTAGAGGGTCATCACCCGGGCGTCGCGCAGCAGCTTGCCCGCGGGGTACTCGTCGATGTAGCCGTATCCGCCGAAGACCTGCAGGGCGTTGTTGGCGGCGCGGACGGCGGCCTCGGAGGCGAACAGCTTGGCCTTGGAGGACTCGACGGCGAACGGCTGCCCGCGGTCGATCAGGCCGGCGACGCGCCAGGTCAGCAGCCGGGCCGCGTCGACGTCGACGGCGATGTCGCTGATCAGCTCCTGCACCAGCTGGTGGTGGGCGATGGTCTTGCCGAACTGCTCGCGCTCACCGGCGTAGCGCACGGCGACGTCCAGCGCGGCCTGGGCGATGCCGACGCAGCCGGCCGCCACCGACATCCGCCCCTTGGCCAGCGCGGACATCGCGACCTTGAAGCCCTTCCCCTCCTCGCCGAGCATGGCCGAGGCGGGCACCCGCACGCCTTCCAGGACCAGCTCGGCCGTGGCCTGGCCGCGCAGACCGAGCTTGCCGTGGATGGTGCGGCGGGTCAGGCCGGGCGTGTCGGTGGGTACGAGGAAGGCGGTCACGCCCTGGTGGCCGGGGGCGTCGGTGGAGCGCGCGAAGAGCAGCACGACGTCGGCCCAGGTGCCGTTGGTGATGAACATCTTGGTGCCGTCGAGGACGTAGTCGTCGCCGTCGCGCACCGCCCGGGTGGCGAGGCTGCCCGCGTCGGAGCCGGTACCGGGCTCGGTGAGGCCGAAGCAGCCGACCAGCTCGCCGGCGGTCACTCCGGGCAGCCACCGCCGCTTCTGCTCCTCGCTCCCCCAGGCCGCGATCGTCTTGGCGACCAGCCCCAGGGAGACGGAGACGATGCCGCGCACGGAGGAATCCCCGCGCCCCAGCTCCTCGGTGACCAGGCAGTACGTGAGGTGGTCGCCGCCGGAGCCGCCGTACTCCTCGTCGATCGTCAGGCCCAGGAAGCCGACCTCGCCGAGCTTCTTCACGATCGCCCGGTCGACCTCCTCGGCGCGGTCCCAGACGACGACGTGAGGGGCGATCTCCCGCTCCACGAAGTCCCGGGCGAGCCGGCGGACGGCCACCTGCTCCTCGCTCAGCTCCAGGTTCACCACGCGACCACCCCACAGACTAAGGACCTTGAAAGCTGCACATTTAAATTAGCACTGCTAGTTTCGATGCGCAGCCCTACTATGTGCGCCATGGCCCGACCGCGCAAGCCCCTGCTGAGCACCGACCGCATCGTTCGGACGGCGCGGGAACTCGTCGACACCGAGGGCCTCGCGGCCGTCTCCACCCGGCGCCTGGCGGCCGAACTGGGCGTGAGCGGACCGTCGCTGTACAACCACTTCCGCACCAAGGACGAGATCCTCGAGGCGGTCGCGGACTCGGTGAGCGCCCAGGTCGACCTGGCGATGTTCGAGGACGGCCGGGACTGGCGGACCGCGCTGCACGACTGGGCCGTCTCCTACCGGGCCGCCCTGCGCGACCACCCGAACATCGTCCCGGTCCTGGCCCGCGGCCCCGGCCGCCGGCCTGCGGGCCTGCGACTGGCCGACGCGGTCTACGGCGCGATGGTCGACGCGGGCTGGCCACCGGCCCAGGCGACCAGCATCGGCGCCTTGATGCGGTACTTCATCATGGGCTCCGCGCTCGGCTCGTTCGCCGCGGGCTTCGTCGAGGACCCGAGCGCCTACGACCCCGCCGACTACCCGCACCTGGGCCAGGCCCACCTCCTCGCCGAGCAGCAGGAGAAGATCGACCAACGGGCCTTCGAGACCGGCCTGACGGCCCTGCTGGACGGGCTGGCCCAGCAGTACGCGCTGCTGCCCTAGGGGGTGTCCCGCCGGTCGCGATACTTCGGTGGGAGCCGAAGCGTCGGTGCCGCATGCTGGAGCGCATGACCACCAGGGACCGCGCAACCACCCGGGATCCCCAGGCCCCGGCCCTGGCCCGGCTGGCCGCGCTGATCGCCGACGAGACCCGGGCCGCCTGCCTGCTCGCCCTGCTCGACGGACGGGCGTGGACCGCGGGCGAGCTGGCCCGGCACGCCGGTGTCGCCGCCTCCACGCTCAGCGAGCACCTCGGCAAACTCGTCGCCGGCGGCCTGCTCACCGAGGAACGCCAGGGCCGCCACCGGTACGTCCGGCTCGCCGACGCCCGGGTCGCCCAGCTCGTGGAGGACCTGGCGGCGCAGGTCGCGCAGGACGCCCTCGTACGGCCGCGGTCGCTGCGCGCGGCGAGTGCCGGGTCGGCCATGGCCCGCGGGCGCACCTGCTACGACCATCTCGCCGGACGGCTCGGCATCGCGGTCACGGACGCGCTCACCGCGCGCGGACTGCTGCGCCAGGACACCGGGTTCGCGCTCACGGACGCGGGGGTGGCCTGGTTCGAGAGCGCCGGCATCGGTCTGCGGCGCTCCGCCCGCCGCCCGCTCGCCCGGGCCTGCCTGGACTGGACCGAACGCCGGCCGCACCTGGCCGGGGTCGCGGGCGCCGCGCTGTGCCGGCACGCCCTGGACGCCGGCTGGTGTGTGCGGATCGGTTCCGAGCGTGCGGTGAAGGTGACGGCGAGCGGCGAACGCGCGCTGTCGGAACTGCTCGGCATCGAGCCCGCCACGCTGCACTGACCGTCCCTGCGGTCCACCCCCGCTGTCAGGTCCGAAAAGCGCGAGACTCCTGACCTTCCGTCCCCTAGTCTCGGGAGCATGATGAGCACCTCCTCGCCCCGCCGCCCCGAACTGCTCGCCGCGGCCGCGGCCACGGTGAGCGTCGTGCTGTGGGCCTCCGCCTTCGTCTCCATCCGCAGTGCGGGCGCCGCGTACTCCCCCGGAGCGCTGGCGCTCGGGCGTCTGCTGTCGGGGGCGCTGACGCTCGGCCTGATCTGCCTGATACGGCGGGAGGGGTGGCCGCCGCGGGCGGCCTGGCCCGGCATCGCGGTCTCCGGGGTGCTCTGGTTCGGTTTCTACATGGTCGTCCTGAACTGGGGCGAGCAGCAGGTGGACGCCGGTACGGCCGCCCTGGTGGTCAACATCGGCCCGATCCTGATGGCGCTGCTCGGCTCCCGGCTGCTCGGCGATCCGATGCCGCCGCGGTTGCTGGCGGGGATGGCGGTGTCGTTCGCGGGCGCGGTGACGGTGGGCCTGTCGATGTCCGGCGAGGGCGGCGCCTCGGCCCTCGGTGTCGTGTTGTGCCTGCTGGCCGCGATCGCCTACGCGGGCGGTGTCGTCGCGCAGAAGCCGGCGCTGGGGACGGCGACCCCGCTGCAGGCGACCACCTTCGGTTGTCTGATCGGTGCGGTGGCGTGCCTGCCGTTCGCCGGGCAGCTGGTGCACGAGGTGGCCGGCGCCCCGGTGCCGGCCACGCTCAACATGGTCTACCTGGGTGTCTTCCCGACCGCGCTGGCCTTCACGACGTGGGCGTACGCGCTGGCCCGGACGACGGCGAGCCGGATGGGCGCGACGACGTACGCGGTGCCCGCGCTGGTGGTGGGGATGTCGTGGCTGGCGCTGGGTGAGGTGCCGGGGCTGCTCACGCTGGCGGGCGGTGTGCTGTGCCTGGCCGGCGTGGCGGTGTCCCGCTCCCGGTCGCGGGCCGCCCGGGTCGTGGCGGCGGGGTCGTCACGACCCGAGAAGGCCCGCGAGTCAGCGTGAACGCGCGCGGGAGGCGAGCACCTTGATGGACAGCAGGGCGATGACCGACAGGCCGATGATGTAGCCGGCGACGGACATCGAGGTGCCGGTCGCCTCCAGCAGCAGCACCATCAGGAACGGCGCCAGGCCACCGCCGGCCACCGCGGCGATCTGGTAGCCGAGGGAGGCGCCGGTGTAGCGCATCTCCGGCGTGAACAGCTCGGCGAACAGGGCGGCCTGCGGGCCGTACATGATGCTGAGGAAGCAGCTGGCGACGAAGGAGCCGACGGCGAGCCACAGCAGCGAGCCGGTGTCGATGAGCAGGAACAGCGGGACCGCCCACAGGGCGATGCCGGCGGCGCCGAGGGCGTAGATCCGGATGCGGCCGACCCGGTCGGACAGCGCGGCGGAGGCGGGGATCAGCGCCAGCTGGGTGAGGCTGACGCACAGCGAGACGGTGAGCACGGCGCCGCGGTTCATGTGCAGTTCGCGGGTCGTGTAGTCGAGGACGCCGGTGATGAGGATGTAGAACGTCGCGGTGTTCACGGCGAAGGAGCCGCCGGCCAGCAGGACCGTGCCGAGGTGGTGGCGCAGGATCGTGCGCAGCGGTGATGCCGCGTCGGTCTTCTCCCGCTGCGCGAGCGCGTGTTCGGCCCGCTTGAACTCGGGAGTCTCCTCGACGCGGGTGTGGATGTACCAGGCGAGGACCAGCACGAGCAGGCCGGCCAGGAACGGCACGCGCCAGGCCCAGGACGCGAAGGCCGCGTCGGTCGTGAAGGCTCCGGCCAGCAGGAAGACGGTGTTGGCGGTCACCACGCCGATCGGGACGCCGAGTTGGACGACGCTGCCGTAGATCCCCCGCTTGCCCGCGGGGGCGTACTCGGTGGCCAGCAGCATGGCGCCGCCCCACTGCGCGCCCACGGCGACGCCCTGCACGACGCGCAGGACGACCAGCAGGACCGGGGCGGCGACGCCGATGGTGTCGTACGTCGGGAGCAGGCCGATGCCGGTCGTGGCCAGGCCCATCAGGGTGAGTGCGAGGACCAGCATGGGCTTGCGGCCCCGCTTGTCGCCCAGGTGCCCGGCGACGATGCCGCCGAGGGGGCGGGCGAGGAAGCCGACGGCGAAGGTGGCGAAGGAGGCGAGGACGCCGGCGGAGGAGCTGCCGGCGGGGAAGTAGAGATCGCCGAGCACGAGGGCCGCGGCGATGCCGAAGACGAAGTAGTCGTACCACTCGACCGCCGAGGCGAGGGCCGCGGCGGTGGCGACACGGCGGCGGTTGCCGGCGGGCGGTGCGGTGGTCGTGAGCGGCTGAGCGGAAGGTGCCGTGTCCATGCGTGCACACTCCGGTGGGTGCGGGGGACGGAACGGGGGGCGGCTCGAGTTCCCGGGACCGTACTGACCGGACGGTATGGCCGTCAACGGGTCGCGCACCCCGACTTTTACCTGTACGTGGCACTCGTTCCGGCCACGGGCACGCCGACGCCCCCGGCCGCCGCTCACGGCCGGGGACGGGGTGTCGGCGCCGGCGGACGACCGGCGCGCGGGCGGCGCTAGAAGACCACCAGGGCGCGGCCGCCCTTGCCCGCGAGCATGTTCTCGAAGGCCGCCGGGATGCCGTCCAGCGCGATGCGTTCGGTCACCAACGCGGACAGGTCCAGGCGGCCGGCCCGCACGTGCTCGGCCAGCACCGGCAGGTCGGCGGCGGGGTCGCAGTTGCCGTAGACGCAGCCGGACAGGGTGCGGCCCCAGTGGAAGATCTCCAGCGCGTTGAACGTGACCTGCTGGTCCTTGCCGCCGATGCCGACCACCGTGGTGCGCCCGCCGCGCCGGGTGGAGTCCCAGGCGGCCCGGATCGACACGGCGCGCCCCACGCACTCCACGGCCACGTCGACGCCCTGCTTGCCGGTGAGGGCGCGGATCTCGCGGCTGGTGTCCTCGGAGGCGACGACGTAGTGCGTGGCGCCCGCGGCGCGGGCCAGCTCCTCCTTCTCGGGGGAGACGTCCACGGCGACGATCGTCGACGCCCCGGCGATCCTTGCGGACTGGAGGGTGGCCAGCCCCACTCCCCCGACGCCGAACACGGCGACGCTCTCGCCCTGCCGCACCCGCGCGGAGTGGTGGACGGCGCCGTAGCCGGTGAGGACCGCGCAGCCGAGCAGGGCCGCGTCGGCGAGCGGGACACCGGCCGGCAGCGGCAGCACACAGGGAGCGGCGACCACGGTCTCCTCGGCGAAGGCGGCGACGTTGAGGCCGGGGTGCAGCTCGGTGCCGTCGGCCGTACGGGCGTGGACGTCCGCGGCGCCGTTGAGGGCGTTGGCGCACAGCCACACCTCTCCGCGAGCGCACGCGGGGCAGTGTCCGCAGGCCGGAGCCCAGTTGAGGACGACTCCGTCGCCGGGCGCCACATGCGTGACGCCCTCACCGACGGCGACGACCGTGCCGGCGCCCTCGTGGCCGAGCACGGCGGGCACCGGGACCCGCATGGTGCCGTTGGACAGCGACAGGTCGGAGTGGCAGACACCGGCGGCGGCGAGACGGACCCGGACCTGGCCGGGCCCGGGATCGGGCAGCTGGATCTCCGTGATCTCCAGCGGGGCGCCCACAGCGGGCAGGACGGCAGCGCGAACCACGTGAACTCTCCTAGAACTGCAGGGACTTGGTCTGGAGGTACTCGGTCAGGCCGTGGGCGCCCAGCTCGCGGCCGACGCCGGACTGCTTGTAGCCGCCGAAGGGGGCGAGCGGGTTGAAGCGGCCGCCGTTGATGTCGACCTGGCCGGTGTCCATGCGGCGTGCGAAGGCCACGGCCTCCGCCTCGTCGCCCGCCCACACCGCGCCGGCCAGGCCGTAGACCGTGCCGTTGGCGATGCGCAGGGCGTCGTCCTCGTCGTCGTAGCGCAGGATCGACAGGACCGGCCCGAAGATCTCCTCCTGCGCGATCGTCATCTCGGGGGTGACGTCGGCGAAGACCGTCGGGCTGACGAAGTAGCCGCGCTCGCGCGGGGCTTCGGGACCGCCGGCGACGAGGCGGGCGCCCTCGGCGATGCCCTTCTCGATGTAGCCGAGCACCCGCTCCTGCTGCTTGGCGTTGACGACCGGGCCGATGCGGTCGCCGTACTTGGCGGCGGCCGCCGCGGCGAGGGCGACGGCCTCGTCATACCGGTCGCGGTGGACCAGCATGCGCGTCCAGGCGCTGCACGTCTGCCCGGAGTTGGACATCACGTTGGCCACGCCCACGTTGACCGCCTTGGCGAGGTCGGCGGAGGGCAGGATCACGTTGGCGGACTTGCCGCCGAGCTCCAGGGCGACCTTCTTGATCGCGGCACCGGCCAGCGCGCCGATACGGCGGCCGACGGCGGTGGAGCCGGTGAAGGACACCATGTCGACGCCGGGGTGCTCGGCGAGGGCCTGGCCGGCGACCGGGCCGAGGCCCGTGACGAGGTTGAACACACCGGCCGGGACGCCCGCCTCGTGCACCGCCTCGGCGAAGAGCCGAGCGGTCAGCGGCGTGTCCTCGGCCGGCTTCAGCACGACCGTGCAGCCGGCGGCGAGGGCCGGGGCGACCTTGGCGACGATCTGGTGCAGCGGGTAGTTCCACGGTGTGATCGCGCCGACGACGCCGATCGGCTCGTGGTACACGGTGGAGTTGCCGGCCTTCTCCTCGAAGGGGTACGTCGCGGCCAGCTCCGCGTAGGAGCCGGCGACGGCGATCGGGACGGCCGCGTGCACGTTCTGCGAGAACGGCAGCGGGGAACCGAGTTCGGCGGTGACCGTCTCGGCGATCTCGTCCTTGCGCGCGGCGAGCGCGTCCCGCAGGGCGGCCAGGCGTGCGGCGCGCTCGGCGGGCGCTGTGGCGGCCCAGGCCGGCAGGGCGGCGCGGGCCGCTCGTACGGCGTTGTCCACGTCCGCGGCGTCGCCGGCCGGGACCTGGGCGATGACCTGCTCGTCGGCCGGGTCGACCACCTCGATCACGCCCTCGCCCGTGGCGGGGCGCCAGGCGCCGTCGAGGTACATGCCGTCGTGTGCCTTCATGGTGCTCCTCCGGGCGGGGGCTGTCGTCCGGCACACAAACTAGCGGCGATAGTTTTACTGCGCCAGACGCCGCCTCATGACATCACGTCGCGGGGAGCGCCCCGGCGCCGGGTGCGTGGCCGGGCACGGGCGCGTCGGGGCGGGTCGCGCCGTTCCCCGCGCCCCTTGTCCGCCTGCGGGGGTCCGTCGCGGTGGGCGAGGGCGCGGGAGGAGCCACGGGGCGGGTCGCTACTCGTCCAGGTCCGGGAGGTGGGACGGGGACGGGCAGATGCGTTCGCCGTGGTGGTCGAAGACGAAGAGGTGGGCCAGGTCGACCAGGAGCGGGACCTGCATACCGTGGCGCAGCCGCAGGTCGGGGGTGGTGCGGACGACCAGGTCGCCAGGGACGCGGGCGGTCGGCGCGGGGTCGGCCCCGGGCTCGGCGGGGCGGTCCAGGACCACGACCGGGCCGGCCCGCAGCGCCCCGGCCCGCTCGCGCAGCCGTTCCAGGACGGACCCGTCACGCCGGCGCCGGCGCGCCGGGCGCGTCACCGGGCGCGGGGCCTCGAGCTCCGGTACGACGGCGGGGCGGGACCCCGTGTTGAAGTGGACCAGGCTCTCGTGGCCCTGGAACTCGACGTGCTCGACGAGCCCGGTGAGCGCCACCTCGCCGGGGCGGGCCGCGCTGTGCTGGGCGACACGGACGGCCTCCGAGCGCAGGCCCACGATGACCTCGCGGCCCTGCTGGACGCGGAGCAACTGGTGGTCCAGGGAGAGCGGTTCGGGCAGGCGCAGGAACTGCTTGCCCAGGCTGATGGTCATCGCGCCGTCGAGCGGGGCGCGCACCAGGCCGCGCAGCAGGTTGATGCGCGGGGTGCCGATGAACGCGGCGACGAAGACGTTGCGCGGCAGGGCGTACACCTCGCGCGGGGTGCCGACCTGCTGGAGCACGCCGCCGCGCAGGACGGCGACCCGGTCGCCGAGGGACATGGCCTCGCCCTGGTCGTGGGTGACGTACACCGTGGTGACGCCCAGTTCGCGGGTGAGGGTGGAGATCTCGGCGCGCAGGTGGTTGCGGAGCTTGGCGTCGAGGTTGGACAGCGGTTCGTCCATCAGGAACGCCGACGGGTGCCGGGCGATGGCCCGGCCCATCGCGACGCGCTGCCGTTCGCCGCCGGAGAGCTGGGCGGGGAAGCGGTCGAGGAGTTCCTCGATGCCGAGCATCCGTGCGGTGGCGTCCACCCGGGGCCCCGGGTCGGTGCCCGGGGCCTCGATGCGCAGCGGGAAGCCGATGTTGTCGCGGCTGGTCATGCTCGGGTACAGGGCGAAGTTCTGGAACACCATCGCGATGTCGCGGGCGGACGGCGGCAGGTCGTTGGCCCACTCGCCGTCGAGCAGCAGCGTGCCCTCGGTGATCTCCTCCAGACCGGCGATCATGCGCAGTACGGTCGACTTGCCGCATCCGGAGGGGCCGAGCAGGACGAGGAACTCGCCGGGCGCGATGTCCAGCGTGAGCCGGTCCACCACACGGGCGCCTTTGGCGTAGACCTTGCTGATGTCGTGCAGGGAGATGGCGCGTGTCATGGTGTCGTCCCTGGGGCCTGACGGGGGCGCTGGTGCTCCGCGGTCGGACGCCCCGTCCGGATGCACGGGGCGTGTGAGTCACGGAAGTTAACGGAACGCACTCGGCCGAGGGAAGACACCGGGCGGCATCACGCGCTCCCGTCCGCCAGATGAGAAAGCGGACGGGAGCATTCAGGTCCCCGGGGGCCGGCGCCGGCCGGCCCGCGGTGCGGCGGGGGCGCCGCCACCGCAGGTCACTTGACGCCGGTCAGGTGGGCGAAGACGACCACGTTGCTGGTGTATCCGGTGCGCCGGCTGAACAGGCCGCCGCACGTGATCACGCGCAGCTCCGGGCGCCGGGACGGGCCGTACACCTCCTTGTCCGGGAAGCCGGACTTGTCGAACACCCGCACCCGGTCCACGGTGTAGACCGCGGTGCGGCCGTCCGCGCGCCGCACCTCGATGGTCTTGCCGGGCTTGACCAGGGCGAGCCCGGCGAAGACGGCGGGGCCCTTGGTGGTGTCGCGGTGCCCGACGGCGATCGCGGTGCCCGGCTCACCGGGCGTGGCGCCGCCCTGGTACCAGCCGACCAGCTTGGGCCGGTCGACCGGGGGCGTCTCCAGCTCCCGGTCGCCGTTCAGCCGCAGTCCGGTCACCGGGGCGTCGATCCCGAGCGACGGGACGCGGAACGTGGTGGGCCGGGACCTGGGCAGCGGGCCGGTCGGGGGCGTGGGGCGGGCCCGGACGCGGGCCACCTTGGGACCGGGCCGGGGACGGACCACCGGAGGAGAGCTGCGGGGCGTGGGCGTCCCGGCGCCCTCCCGGCCCGCGTCCGGTGCGCCGGCGACCGCCGCCGCGCCCGGTGCGCCCGCCCGCACCGGCGCGGCCGGGTGGCCGTGTCCCGAGCACCGGACCCCCGCCGTGACCAGGACGACCGTCAGCACGGCCGTCCTGGTGAGGCGGTAGGCGCGGGTCCGGTACCAGGGCCTGCGTCTGCGCCTAGGCGGCACCATGGGTGCGCCGGCGCATCATCCGGAAGTACACGGCGGCACCGATGGCGACCACACCGACGCCCGCCGCCGCGGTCACCGGCGTGTAGGCGGCCGCGGTGTCGACGAGGCCGCCGCCGCCCGCGTGCACGCCACCGCGCGGCCCGTTCTCGTCGTGACCGCCCCAGGCCGCGTCACCGCGCTGCTCGTGGTCCTCGATCTGGCCGGGCGCGTGCGCCCGGTTGTCCTTCTCGGGGCACTTGACGCGGAAGATCTTCTCCTTGGGCGTCCCGGCGATGATCCAGGTGAGCTTGTACTGACCGTCGGCCAGCCCGAGCACGTCGGTGTGACCGGCGCCCCCGGCCAGCGGGACGGTGCCCTGGGTGGTGGCCGCCGTGGGCAGCGGGGGCTGCGCCTCGATGGTGTAGGCGACGGTGGGCAGCCGGTCGAAGTTGACCGCGTCCAGGTAGAACTTGCAGACCACGGAGTCTTCCTTGGAGACGCCGTAGGGCACGTGCTCGTTGTGGATCCGGATGTCGCCGTTCTCGCCCTGAGCCACCGCGGCCGGCGCAACGACCCAGGACGCACCGGACGCCGCGAGGGCGGTGAGGAGGACGGCGGCGCCGGCACGGGAGCCGAAGGGACGTGGAAGTGTCAGGGTGGGCATACGGTTCCTCCGAGTCAGGACGATTTTCATACAAATCGCTCTTTCGCCCTGGACTCTGCGACACGGACCCTACGGGTCACGGCACCGCGCCCGGCGCGTCGTCAGATATCGCTCGTGCGGCGCAGCCCCGGCCGCCCGCGCGCCCTCCGCGCCGCTTCCCGGCCCCCGTCGGCCCCGGCCCCGCCGGACGGCGCCCGCAGCGCGACGCCCGCCGACACCAGCAGCAGCGCCCCGAGCATCACGAACGGCGCCGCCACCCCGGCGACGCCGGCGACCAGGCCCGCCGCCGCGGGCGCGGCCACCTGGCCCAGACGGTTGCCCGTCAGCCGCAGGGCGAGCGCGGTGGAGCGCGCCTCCTCGGGTGCCGCCTGCACGACGGTCGTCATGGACAGCGGCTGCCCCACTCCGAGGCAGAACCCGAGGACGACGAGCATCGCGCCGAGGGCCCACACGGGCAGCGGCAGCGCGATCCCGGCGCACAGCGCGCCCGCCGACAGACACGTCAGCGTCAGCAGCAGCGTGCGGCCGAGCAGCCGCAGCAGCGGCGTGAGCACCAGACGGCAGGCGATGGTGGCCGCCGCGCGCAGCGAGAGCAGGAGGCCGACGACGCTCGGCGCGATGCCGCGGTGCTCGCCGACCACCGGAAGGTAGGCGGTGAGGACGTCGGTCGCGGACAGCACCGCGAGGCTGACGAGGATGCCCGCCGGAACGCCCCGCGCGCGCAGGATGCGCCGCACCGGCACCGGCTCCCCCCGATCGGGACGGGACGAGGACGCCGTACGCCGGTGCTCGATGCGCCACAGCGACGTGAACGCGGCCGCGGCGCCGCCGCCCGCGACGAGCAGGGCCAGGGCGCTGCTGCCGGCCCGGTCCGCGCCGCCGATCAGGGCGCCCGCCGCGATCGGGCCGACGAGCTGGCCGAGGGAGGCGCCGATGGTGAAGTGGCCGAAGTTGCGGTCCTGTTCGTGCGGGGCCGACCGGCGGGCGACGAGCGACTGGGCGCCGATGACGAAGCACAGGTGGCCGAGGCCCATCACCCCGCTCCACACCGCCATCGCCCACAGTGACCCGGCGAGCCCGCTGAGCGCGCAGCCGCCGGCGATCAGGGCGACGCCGGCCGGCAGCAGCGGCGCGCACCGGCCGTGGTCGGTGCGCCGGCCGAGCGGTACGGCGGCGAAGAGCGGCAGCAGCGCGTACACACCGGCGATGACGCCGACCGCCCGCTCGTCGGCGCCCAGCGCGAGGGCCCGGTAGGAGACGGCGGGCCGGGCCATCGACACGGCCCCCTGCGCGAAGCCGAAGGCGATGACGAGGCGGAGCAGCCAGCCGCGTTTCCCACCGGGCGCCATGGGTTCTCCCTCCGGGAGTGGTCAGACGATGCCGAAGAGGACGGCCGAGCCGAGCACCACCAGCGAGGTCAGCGCGGCCCATTTGACGACGAACCGGGTGTGGTCGCCGAACTCGACCTTGGCCATGCCGACCAGGACGTAGACGGCCGGGACGAGCGGGCTGGACATGTGCAGCGGCTGGCCGATGATCGAGGCGCGGGCGACCTCCACCGCGGAGACGCCGTGCGCCTGTCCCGCCTCGGCGAGCACCGGCAGGATGCCGAAGTAGAAGCCGTCGTTGGACATGAAATAGGTCAGCGGGACGCTCAGCAGGCCGGTGACGAGGGCCATGTGCGGGCCCATGCCGGCGGGGATGTTGTGCACCAGCCACTTGGCCATGTGGTCGACCATGCCGGTGCCCTGGAGCACGCCGGTGAAGACGGCGGCGGCGAAGACCATGCCGGAGACGTTGAGGACGTTCTCGGCGTGCGCGGCGATCCGCGCCTTCTGGTCCGGCATGTGCGGGAAGTTGACGGTCAGCGCGAGCGCGGCGCCGAGCAGGAACAGCACCGGGATCGGCAGCCACTCCATGATCATGGCGGTGAGCAGACCGACCGTGAGCAGCGCGTTGAACCAGTACAGCTTGGGGCGCAGGGTGGCGCGGTGCGGGTCCAGTCCCTGGAAGCCGTCGTCCCCGGTCTCCTCGGGGAGGTCCGCGCCGCCGCCGGAGCCGCCGGTCACGCGCTGGGCGCCGGTGCCGGAGCCGGCGCCCACGAGCACGGCCTCCTGCTCGGCGGGCTCCTCCACCAGCACCTCGTCCAGCGTCAGCACACCGAGCCGCTTGCGCTCACGGCGGCCGAGGACGTAGGCGAGGGCGAACACGAACAGCAGGCCCACGGCGAGGGCCGGGATCATCGGTACGAAGATGTCGCTCGCGTCGAGCTTCAGCGCGGTCGCGGCACGGGCGGTGGGGCCGCCCCACGGCAGCGTGTTCATCACGCCGTTGGCCATGGCGGCCACGCCGGTCATCACGACCAGGCTCATCTTCAGGCGCTTGTACAGCGGGTACATCGCCGAGACGGTGATCATGAAGGTGGTCGAGCCGTCGCCGTCCAGCGACACGATCGCGGCGAGCACGGCGGTGCCCACGACGATCCGCAGCGGGTCGGCTTTGCAGAACTTGAGAATCCCGCGCACGATCGGGTCGAAGAGCCCGACGTCGATCATCACACCGAAGTAGACGATCGCGAACATCAGCATCGCCGCGGTGGGGGCGAGGCCGGTGACTCCGTCGATGACGTAGTCGCCGAGCTCGGCGCCCTTGCCCACGAAGACACAGAAGAGTGCCGGTATGAGCACGAGCGCCGCGATCGGCGACATCTTCTTCAGCATGATCAGGACCAGGAAGGTCGCGATCATGGCGAAGCCGAGGATGGTCAGCATGAGTGGATACCTAACGTTCGCCCTTGAACATCCCACCTGGGGCCGGCGGTGCGGACGACGTTAGGTCGCGTCAAACGGCGTTAACAAGACGTTGACGTGCGAGCAATAAGCGCAAAACTCCAGGTCACAGCTTTGCTCAGGTCAGCTGGGTGAGCTCTTCGGCCACCGCGGACACCTCGACGGGCACGCCGTTGAGGACCGCGTTGCCGGACAGCGGGTCGAGCAGGCTGCCGTCGAGGAGCTGGTTGACGTTGGCTCCGGGGTCGGTGACGGCGTGGCTGAGCCGGGTGCCGGGGCGGTCGTGGCCCCAGCCGTGGGGCAGGCTGACGACGCCGGTGCGGACCGCGTCGGTGACCTCGGCGGGGGCGGTGACCTCTCCCCCGGCGCCCTTGACGCGCACCAGGGCTCCGTCGCGGATGCCGAGCCGCTCGGCGTCGGCCGGGTTCAGGTGCAGGGTGCAGCGGTTGGAACCGCCGGTGAGGGCCGGGATGTTGTGCATCCAGCTGTTGTTGGAGCGCAGATGGCGCCGCCCGACCAGGACCAGCCCGTCCTGGCGCTCGCGCAGGCCCGCCCGCAGCCGGGGCAGGTCACCGGCGATCGGCTCGGGCAGCAGCTCGACCTTGCCGCTGACCGTCTTCAGCGGCTGCGGCAGACGGGGTCGCAGCGGGCCTAGGTCGATGCCGTGGGGGTGTGCGAGCAGCTTCTCCAGCGTCAGCCCGTCGGGCCGGGCGCCGAAGCCGTCGCCGTAGGGGCCTAGGCGCAGCATCGCATCGAGCCGGCGCTCGGGGCCGTTGTCGCCGGTGAGCTGTGCTGCCAGTTCCCCGGGGTCGCGGCCGTGCACGGGCGAGTGCGGGTCGCGGACGGCCTTCTTCAGTGTCTGCTCGATCACCGTCGTGTCGACGGCTGACGGATCGGTGCCGTGCAGGCCGGTGGCGGCCAGGATCAGCCGGGCGAGGATCTCCGTCTCCGCCATCCGGTCCGCCTCCAGCGGGACGGCGGGGCGGGTGTAGCGGACCTGGTTGCGCACGGCGAGGGTGTTGAAGGCGAAGTCGTGGTGCGGGCTCTGCGCGGGCGGGGGCGGCGGCAGGACCACATCGGCGTGGCGCGAGGTCTCGTTGAGGTACGGGTCGACGCTGACCATGAAGTCCAGCGAGGCGAGCGCCTTGTCGAGGCGGTCTCCGTCGGGGGCGGACAGCACGGGGTTGGCGGCGATCGCGATCAGCGCGCGCACGGGTACGCCGTCCTCGGTCGCGGTGTCGATCTCCTCGGCGAGCGCGGACAGCGGCAACTCGCCCTTGGCTTCGGGGTGCTTGCTCACGCGGGAGTGCCAGCGGCCCAGGTGGAAGCCGTGCCCGGGACCGGCGGGGCGGGGGGCCTTGTCGGTGGCGGCCTGCGGGAAGAGGGCGCCGCCGGGGCGGTCGAGGTTGCCGGTGAGGATCGTGAGGACGTCGACGAGCCAGCTGCCCAGCGTGCCGAACGGGACGGTGCAGCTGCCGATGCGGCCGTACACGGCGGCGGACTCCGCCGCGGCCAGTTCGCGGGCCAGGGTGCGGATGACGCCGGCGTCGATGTCACAGGCGGCGGCCACGGCGTCCGGGGTGAAGTCGCGCAGCGCTGCCGCGAGTTCCTCGACGCCCTGGACGTGCGCGGTCAGTTCGCCGAGCCGCACGAGCCCTTCCTCGAAGAGGACGTGGGTCATCGCCGCGAGGAGCAACGCGTCGGTGCCGGGGCGGATGGCGAGGTACCGGTCGGCGAGCCGGGCGGTGCGGGTGCGGCGCGGGTCGATCACCGTGAGGGTCCCGCCGCGGGCCTTGAGCGCCTTCAGCTTGCCGGGGAAGTCGGGGGCGGTGCACAGACTGCCGTTGGACTCCAGCGGGTTGGCGCCGAGGATCAGGAGGTGGTCGGTGCGGTCCAGGTCGGGGACGGGGATCAGGTTGGCGTCGCCGTAGAGGAGCCCGCTGGAGACGTGCTTGGGCATCTGGTCGACGGTGGAGGCGGTGAACAGGCTGCGGGTGCCGAGGGCGCCGATCAGGACCGGCGGGTAGAGGCCACCGGCCATGGTGTGCACGTTGGGGTTGCCGAGGACGACGCCGACGGAGTGCGGTCCGTGCCGCTCGGCCACGGGACGCAGGCCCTCGGCGACCGCGTCGAAGGCCTCCTCCCAGGTGGCTTCGCGCAGCTCGCCGTCGCGGCGCACCAGCGGGGCGCGCAGCCGGTCGGGGTCGGAGTCGACGGCCCCGAAGGAGGCGCCCTTGGGGCAGACGAAGCCCTTGCTGAACACGTCGTCGCGGTCGCCGCGGGCGCCGGTGACCCGGGTGCCCTCGATGGTCAGGGTCAGCCCGCAGGTGGCCTCGCACAGGGGGCAGATTCGCAGGGCGGTGCGGGGCACGGGTCCTCCCGGGGGTGCGGCGCGGCGCCACGGGGGCGCACGGACGTGGGTGAGCATACCGACCGGTATGGGCAAAGGGGAGGGCTGCGGCGGGGGCGGTGTTCGTCTGGGGGTGCCTGTAGCGCGGGGCGCGTTGTCGGCTGAGGGTTGCGCTGTGGCTGGTCGCCGTTGCCTGCGGCGCCGGGTGCGTTGTCGTCTGCGGGTTGCGCTGTGGCTGGTCGCCGTTGCCTGTGGCGCCTGTGCGGGTTGCATTGTGGCTGGTCGCGCCGTTCCCCGCGCCCCTTTTTTGCCTGCGGCGGCCCGTCGCGGTGCGTGGTCGGTTGCTGTCGCGCCAACGGTGCGTGGTGGGTCGGGACCGGGGCGGGGGGTGTCCGTCCTCGGTCCGGCCGGCCGTTCCCGACGAGGGCGCCCTGTGCCGGTGCCGGACGCTGCGGGCGGACACCCCCCGCCCCGGCCCCTTCCCGCCGTACGCGGGTGACAGCCGCCATCCGGCTCAGGTTCCGGCCGGAGGTGGCGGGGTGGGCCGGTCAGTCCAGGACTCGGCCCAGATAGGCCCGCAGCAGTTCGCGGGTTTCGGCGATGATGGCCTCGTCGCCCTGGGGGGTCATGCGGAACGCCAGCTGGACCAGGGTGTCGGCCGTCTCCACGGCGACCAGGAACGTGCGGCGCAGTGCCTCGTCCGGTTCGCGGTTCAGGAAGCCCGCCAGGAGGTCGGTCAGGCGGCCGGCGACCCGCAGGTTGGGCTCGGTGTGCGCGGCGCCGATGGGTATCTGGTTGCCGAAGTCGACGAGGGAGAAGCCGGGCGCCGTGCGCTTCATGGCCAGGTACTCGTCCAGCACCGCGTCCATCGCCGCGCGCCAGTCGCCCTGGGCCACCCCCTTGAGCCGCTCGACGGCGCGCTCGGTGTAGCGGTCGAGGTTGCGCTGGGCGAGCGCGTCGGCCATCTGCCGCTTGTTGCCGAAGAAGCGGTAGACCGAGCCGATGGGCACGCCGGCCCGCAGCGCGACCGCACGGGTGCTCAGGGCGTCGTAGCCGACCTCGTCGAGCAGGTCGGCGCACGCGTCGAGGATCCTGGTCAGCCGTTCGGCACTGCGCCGCTGCACGGGCGCGCGGCGAAGGGATGTCGCGTCGGGCACGGGCATCATGATGCCTTTCCGCCGGGGTCCGGTGAACCTCGCCCCCCGGTACGCGCGGAAGAGCCCCGACCGCTCACCGCGGGTCGCCGCACCCCGTGGCGTCCCGCCGCCGCAGCCCGCCGGCCGGCGCCTCCTGCCGCGCGATGCCGCAGGCCGTCGTCCCGCGCCCCTCGGCGCCGAGCGCTGTCGCCGGTTCGCGCGGCGCGGGCGCCCCGCGCTCCGTCGCCCGCCGTCACCGCCACGTCCGGGCGCCGCGGGGTGGAGCCCGCGGCTTGAGCCGACGCCGTGATGTCCGCCGTGCTCTGCACCGCCTTGCCGTCGACCGCCCAGACCGTGCCGTCGTCGGCGTACAGGCGCACCGTGACGTGGTGCAGGCCGTGCGGGACCAGGTGGGCGGGCAGCCGGTACGCCGGTGTGCGCAGGTCCGCGACGCGGTGGCCGTCCACCGACAGGCGCGCCGTACCGCGCCCGGCCACCGCCTCGGCCCGGCCACCGGCCGGCGAGAGGCGGAAGCGGCGCAGGATCAGCCGTACGTCCCAGGTGCCACCGGTGTGCGGCTGCACCACGACGTCCACCTCGGGCGCGTGTTTCGCGCCGATCTCCCGATAGTGCCGCCCCTCCTCGTCCGTGTCGTCGAGGACCTTGCCCACCGGGTGCGCGGTGTCCCCCGTGCCCTGTTTCTCCCGTCCTCCCGCCTCGCCCGAGCCGCAGCCCGCCGATGCGAGAAACACCAGCACAGCGACCACGAGCGCGCCGAGAAGCCCATGCCTCCACGCCATGTCCGGAGCGTAGAACAGCCGTCCGGGCCGCCGGATCCCCCTGAGGTCGGGTTCCGGCCGTAGTCCTCCAGTAGGGCCGGTATCCCCCTTGCGCCCGCGAAACCGCAATCCTACGGTGTTCCATAGGAATCCGGTCGCCGTACCGCGGCCATCGTGGTTCCGACGACGCAACAGCGGCGCACAAGAGCAGCGCAAGGGAGCGATGTGCATGAGCGGGGACGCGCGCAAGAGAGCCGAGGGGCTGACCTACCTGTCGGGATTCGGCAACGAGCACAGCTCGGAGGCCGTCCCCGGCGCGCTGCCCGTCGGCCGCAACTCACCGCAGCGCGCCCCCCTCGGGCTGTACGCGGAGCAGCTGAGCGGGACGGCGTTCACCGAGCCGAGGGCACACAACCGCCGCTCGTGGCTGTACCGCATCCACCCCTCGGCCGCCCACCCGGCGTTCACCCGCACCGGCAACGGCGCACTGCGCACGGCCCCCTTCACCCAGACCGCGCCCGATCCGAACCGGCTGCGCTGGAACCCGCTGCCCGAGCCCGGGCCCGAGACGGACTTCCTGGCCGGCCTGTGGACGCTCGGCGGCAACGGTGACGCCACCCAGCGCACCGGCATGGCCGTGCACCTGTACCACGCCAACACCTCCATGGACCGCGTGTTCAGCGACGCGGACGGCGAGCTGCTGATCGTCCCCGAGCGCGGCGGGCTGCTGCTGCACACGGAGTTCGGCCTGCTGCACGCCGAGCCCGGTCATGTGGCGCTGATCCCGCGCGGGGTGCGCTTCCGTGTGGAGCTCCTCGACGACAGCGCCCGGGGGTACGTCTGCGAGAACTACGGCGCGCCCTTCCGCCTGCCCGACCTCGGCCCGATCGGCGCCAACGGCCTGGCCAACGCCCGGGACTTCCAGGCGCCGGTCGCCGCGTACGAGGACGTCGAGGGGCCGGTGGAGGTGGTCAGCAAGTTCTGCGGCAACCTGTGGCACGCGGAGTACGACCACTCGCCGCTGGACGTCGTCGCCTGGCACGGCAACCTCGTGCCGTACGTCTACGACCTGCGCCGTTTCAATGTGATCGGGACGATCTCCTACGACCACCCGGACCCGTCGATCTTCACGGTGCTGACCTCGCCGAGCGACACCCCCGGGCTGGCCGGGGTCGACTTCGTCGTCTTCGCGCCGCGCTGGCTGGTCGGCGAGGACACCTTCCGGCCGCCGTACTTCCACCGGAACGTGATGAGCGAGTACATGGGCCTGATCGAGGGGGCCTACGACGCCAAGGCGGAAGGCTTCGTGCCGGGCGGCGGATCGCTGCACAACATGATGTCGGCGCACGGTCCGGACCGGGACACGTTCGACAGGGCCAGCAGCGCCGAGCTGAAGCCGCACAAGCTCGACGACGGGCTGGCGTTCATGTTCGAGACCCGCTGGCCGGTGACGCTCACGCCGCACGCGGCGCGCGCGGACCACCTCCAGCAGCGCTACGACGACGTCTGGCAGGGCCTCGAGCGTCACTTCCGCACACCTTCGTGATCTGGTTGCAGTGACCCCGCCCCGACCGGTACGGATGGCCCCGTGACCTCCTTCGCCCCGGATTCGATCGTCCTGAACCGCAAGCTGCCGCTGTGGTACCAGGTGTCGCAGTCGCTGCGCGCGTCGATACTCGGCCGCTCGCCGCAGGACCCGCTGCGCCTGCCCACCGAGGAGCAGCTGGCCGGACACTACGGCGTGAGCGTGCTGACCATGCGGCAGGCGCTGAAGGAGCTGGAGGAGGAGGGGCTGATCACCCGGCACCGGCGGCGCGGAACGTTCATCGAGCCCGCCGCACGGCGGGGCGCCCCGGTGCGGCTGCTGGGCTCGGTGGACGCGATCGTGGCCCAGCAGTCCGGCATGGTGACCGAGCTGCTGGAGCACGGCAGCGGTCCCGTCCCGGCCGAACTCGCGGGCTTCTTCCCGGAGCTGGCCGAGGCGGCGACGTACCACCGGCTGCGCAGCGACGAGAAGACCGGTGAGCCGACCAACCACGCCCGCAACTGGGTGCGGCCCGAACTGGCCGCCCGTATCGATCCCGAGGACCTGACCCGCTGGCCGATGACGAAGGTGCTGCGGGACGTGGTGGGGGTGGACATCAGCCGGATCACGGACACCGTGGAGGCCCGGCTGGCGGACCCGGACACCTCGCGGCTGCTCCAAGTGCCGCTGCTGAGCCCGATCCTGCACTACACCGGCGTCACCTACGACCAGCAGGGGCGGGTGCTGGACGTGGCGGTCATCCACTACCGCGGCGACCGCTTCTCCTTCACGGTCACCCTCGACGCCCACTGAGCGCGTCGTACGATGCCGGGCGTGACGTACGACGACGTTCCGTTGCTGGCGGACCTCATGCCGTGGTCCGTCGCACCGCCGCGGCTCGGCCGCGGCTGGCCGGCGGGTCCCGACGCCGCGTCCCTGAAGGCCCGCTGGGACGCCCTGCTGAAGGCCGGGGCCCCGGACCGGGAAGTGCTGTTCGAGCCGACGCGGGCGCGCACCCTGCACTCCGCGGTCGCGCAGCTGCCCGGGCAACGGGCGGGTACGGAGAGACTCGCGCGGGCGTCGGGTCCGTGCCCGGAGCCGGTGCGGGCACTGCTCGCGCCGTTCGACGAGCAGTGGCTGATCCCCGACCACCGGCTGATCGACGCGGCCCGGCCGGAGCTGTGGCGGGTGGCGGACGAGCGGCAGGTGTTCGTGGTCGAGCTGCCGGACACGCTGCTGGCCACGTCGTGCTTCCCGCTGCTGCGCGGCGCCCGGGTGCGTCCGCTGTACCGCCGCCCGGGCGGCACGGAACCCAATCTCGCTCCCGGCCTGACCACCCATCTCGCCGGTCTCCTCGGCCTGCCGGTGACCGCCGAGGACGTCCTGGCCTGGGCGCTCACGGCCGTCCGCCCCGACCTCGGAGTGCCGCTCACCGGGGATCCCGGGCTGTGGACGCGCGGGGTGGAGCTGGGCCGGCGGGCGCTGTGGCTGATGCGGCGCGACGGCGAGCGGCCGAAGCTGCCCGGCGGCCGCCGCCCCTACGTCCGCGCGCCGCTGCCGTCCCGCCCGCTCACGGTGCACTACGACCGCGAGGAGGAGGCCCTTCACCTGGAGGACGGCCGTGTCGCGCCGGTACCGGCGGCGGCCTGGGACTACGAGGTGGACGGCGTCCGGGTGCTGGAGCAGTGGTGCGCGGCGCGGATCGCGGAGGGCGAGCCCGGCACCCTGACCGCCATCCGGCCGGCGACGTGGCCGCAGGCGTGGACGTCGGAGCTGCTGGAGCTGATCACCGTGCTCGCCCTCCTGGCCGACGTCCGCTCCCGGCAGACCGGGTGGGAGATCTCCTCCCCCGTCACCGCTTCCGCCCTGCGCGCCGCGGGCGTGCTGCCGGTGCCCGCGTCGGCACGCCGCCCGGCCTCCGTCCTGGACCACCAGGAGGAGGGCCCGGAGGGCCAGTTCGCGCTGCTCTAGCTAGGTACGGGGATCGAACGCGTCCAGCACGCGTCCCAGCGCCCGCTCGAACACCGCCTCCAGGTCGATCGGGCCGGTGTCCTCCGTGAACGCCGCCGCCATCCGCGGGTACAGGCCGCTCGCCACCTGGGCGCCCAGGTAGGCGATCCGCACGGCGGTCTCCTCCTCCGGGGACCAGGGCAGGGCGCGGGTGCGCTCGGCGGTGGCCAGTTCGTTCGCCGTGTACGTCGTCACCACGCCGTTGATCATGGCGATGAGCTCCATCTTGGTGCCGTAGGACGCCCGCAGCGGGTCCAGGCAGGCCAGGCAGTGCTCCAGGTAGCGCAGGGCGTTCGGGCTGAAGCCGTAGACCGGGGACATCAGGCGCGGCACCCACGGGTGGCGGTGCATCAGCGCGCGGGTCTGGTGGGCGACCCGGAGCATGTCGGCGCGCCAGTCGCCGCTCGGCTCCCACATCTCGTGCTCGGCGCTGACCGCGTCCACCATCAGCTCGTACAGGTCCTCCTTACGGGGGACGTAGTTGTACAGCGACATGGTGCCGCAGCCCAGTTCGGCGGCCACCCGCCGCATCGACACCGCGTCCAGCCCCTCGGCGTCGGCGACGCGCACCGCGGCCTCGGCGATGCCGGACCGGGTGTACGCCGGTTTCGGCCCGCGCCCGGTGCGCTCGGGGCGCGCCCAGATCACTTCGGGTACGGCCGCTCGGCCCGCCATCGATCATCACCTCGCTCCCCATCGTAGTTACGTACACCGTACGTAGTGCGGTATGGTCCTGCCATGACTTCTACGTACGCTGTACTTAGTGAAGGTCTCGAAAAGCGTTTCGGGGAGGTGCGGGCCCTGCGCGGGCTTGATCTCGCGGTGCCCGCGGGCACGGTGTGCGGCCTGCTCGGGCCGAACGGCGCGGGCAAGACGACGGCGGTGCGCGTGCTGACCACACTGCTGCGGCCGGACGCCGGCTCCGCCCGGATCGCCGGGCACGACCTGGTCCGCGAGGCCGAGGCCGTACGCCGCCGGATCGGCGTCACCGGGCAGTACGCGAGCGTCGACGGGGATCTCACGGGGCGCGAGAACCTGCGGCTGTTCGCGCGGCTGCACCGGGTGCGGGGCCCGGCGGCACGGGCCGCCGAGCTGCTGGAGCGCTTCGGGCTCGCCGAGGCCGCGGACCGCCCGGCGTCCACCTACTCGGGCGGCATGCGGCGCCGCCTGGACCTCGCGGCGAGCCTGGTGTGCCGCCCCGACGTGCTGTTCCTGGACGAGCCGACGACCGGCCTGGACCCGGCCAGCCGCAACGGCATCTGGGACGCCGTGCGCGAGCTGAGGGCGCAGGGCACGAGCGTGCTGCTGACGACGCAGTACCTCGAGGAGGCCGACCGGCTCGCCGACGACATCGTCCTGGTCGACCGCGGGCGGGCCGCCCACACCGGCAGCCCCGCGGAGCTGAAGGCGATCGTCGGCGCCCAGGCCGAGGTCGTCGTGGCGGACCCGGACGCGCTGGCGAAGGCGGCGGCGGTGCTCGACCGGCTGACCGGCGCGGAACCGTCCTTCGACCACGACCGGCAGGCCGTCGCGGCGGTCACCCGGGACACCACCCTCACCCTGCCGCACCTGGTGCGCGCGCTCGACGCGGCCGGCGTCCCGCTGCTCGACGCGAGCATCCGGCCCCCCACCCTCGACGACGTCTTCCTCAGGCTCACCGACCGGACGGAGGTCGCGGCATGACCGCGCTGGTGCACGACGGAACCGCGATGACGGGCCGGCAGCTGCGCCGGCTGCGCAACAACCCGGGCCTGGTCGTCCTCACCCAGACCATGCCGGTCACGATGCTGCTGTTCTTCGGGTACGTCTTCGGCACGCGCTGGCGATGCCCGGGGCGCAGTACCGCGCCTTCCTGGTGCCGGGACTGCTGGTGGCGACCGCCGCCAACGGACTGATGACCGGCATGTTCCAGGCCGCGCAGGACGTGCACCGGGGAGTGACGGACCGGCTGCGCACACTGCCGGTGAGCCGGGCCGCCGTACCGCTCGGGCAGGCGGCCGCCGATCTCGCCGTCACGGCCGCCGGAACGGTGCCCTTCCTGCTGGTCGGGCTGCTGGTGGGCTGGCGGATCGAGGGCTCGGCGCTGCGGGCGGCGGGCGCGCTCGGACTGCTGCTGCTCTTCCGGTTCGCCTGCACCTGGGCCGGGATCTTCCTCGGGCTGCTGTCCCGCAGCGAGGAGGCGGCCGGGCAGCTGGGGAGCGCGACCTTCATGCTGCCGCTGCTGTCCAACGCCTACATCCCCGTCGACGGCATGCCGGGCTGGCTGCGCACGCTCGCCGAGTGGAACCCGATCAGCGCGGTGACGACGGCCCTGCGGGACCTGTTCGGCAACGCGCCCGTGCCCGAGGGCGCCGCCTGGCCGGTGGCCCACCCGGTGGCCGGCTCGCTGGCCTGGTGCGCGGCGCTGCTCGCGCTGTTCGTGCCGCTCGCCGTGCGCCGGTACGCGCGCGGGGAGAGCTGAATCACTGCTGACAAAGCGGGGGCAGCGGGTCATGATCCGGTCCATGGACCAGTTGCCGCCGCCCCTTGAGGGCATCACCGTCGTCGCCGTCGAGCAGGCCGTCGCGGCCCCGTTCGCCACCCGGCAGCTCGCCGATCTCGGCGCCCGGGTGATCAAGGTCGAACGGATCGACGGCGGCGACTTCGCGCGCGGCTACGACACCGCCGCGCGCGGCCTGGCCTCGCACTTCGTGTGGTGCAACCGCGGCAAGGAGTCCGTCGCGCTGGACCTGAAGGACCCGCGCGGCCTCGCCGTCGTACGGCGGCTGGTGGCAGAGGCGGACGTGTTCGTGCAGAACCTCGCGCGGGGCGCCGCCGCCCGGCTCGGCCTGGACGCGGCCACGCTGTGCGCGCTCCACCCGCGGCTGGTCGCCGTGGACATCTCGGGATACGGCGCGAGCGGCCCGTACGCCGACAAGCGGGCGTACGACATGCTCGTGCAGTGCGAGGCGGGGCTGGTGTCGGTGACCGGTACGCCGGAGCAACCGGTGAAGGCGGGCATCCCGGCGGCGGACATCGCGGCCGGGATGTACGCGTTCTCGGGCGTGCTGGCGGCGCTGCTGCGGCGCGGGACGACCGGCCGGGGCGGTCCGGTGGAGGTGTCGATGCTGGAGGCGCTCGCCGAGTGGATGGGGCATCCGCTGCACCACGTCCTGCACGGCGGCACTCCCCCGGCCCGCACCGGACTCGCGCACGCGGTCATCGCGCCGTACGACGCCTACCCGACGGGCGACGGCGGGCGGGTGCTGCTGTCGGTGCAGAACGACCGGGAGTGGCGACGGCTGGCCGAACGGGTCCTGGAAAAGCCCGGGTTGGGGACGGATCCGCGGTTCGCGACGAACGCCGCGCGGGTCGCCCGCCGGGAGCGGACGGACGAGCTGGTCGGCGCGGCACTGGCGAAGCTGGACACCGACGAGGCACTGGCGCGGCTCGAGGCCGCGGGCATCGCCTGCGCCCGGCTGCGGGACGTCGGGGAGCTGGCGGAGCATCCGCAGCTGGCGGCGCGTCAGCGGTGGCGTGAGGTGGGTTCGCCGGTCGGACCGCTGAGGGCGCTGCTGCCCCCGATCACGCTGCCGGGCGGGGCGGAGCCGCGGATGGGGGACGTGCCCGCGCTCGGCGAGCACACCGGGGCGGTGCTGCGTGCCGTGGGGATGACGGACGGCGAGATCGCAGCGCTGCGCCGGGACGGTGTGATCGCCTGAGCGCGAAGCCTCAGTGCCGGTTGGTGCCGAACAGCGAACGGCGCAGCCGGCGCAGCGGGGCGAACAGCGAGACGCCGCTCACCCGCGACCGCCTGCCGGTAGCGCCGCGCGCGGTGTCACGCGTCGTCAGTTCGCGCATCAGCGAGGTCGCCTCGACCGTCTCGCGTTGCGGTATGGCGGGGCCGCCGAGCACCGAGAGGTGGCGGTCCAGACGCGAACTGGTCGCGCTGCTCCCGCAGGTGATCGCAGGGACCCTGGCCCTGCTGCGCATCGTTATCTGATCCATGTCACTCCCCACCCGTACGAGTCCACCCGGCCCGGGCAGGGTAACCCTATCGCCCCGGTGAGGCACTCGTGTATCGCGGCCACAGGATTCACCTTCCCCGTAAGGGGGTTGACGATGCCTCCGTGATTACTCTCCGAATCCGAGTGAATCCAGGGCGAGTTGGACAACCGGCTGCCCGGTGGGCTGTGCCGACCCGCCGTCCGGCTCGACGGTTACAGCGAGTGATGTCGACGGCCGGGTGAGACCGGACGCCACCAAGGGCGTGTCGCCGTCGATCAGCCCGAGGGAGCGGGGCCGTGCGCCGGGGCGCATGAGCCACAGCTGCCGGACGCGCCCGGCGGGCGGGGTGCCGTATCCGCGGAGCGTGATCACCGCCCGCCGCTCGGATACGGAAGCGATCACTCCGATCGTGCGGCCCCGCGCGTCCCGCCCGGTCGCCGAGCGGGCGTCCGGCGCGGCCAGAACGTGGGCGATCTCACGCGCGCGGACCCGCTCGGCGGCCAGCCGGTCCCCGGTGCGGCCGGCCTGGACGGCGAACAGGGAGGCGACGACGAGCGCGGCGGCCGCGGTCGCGGTGGCCAGCGGCACCAGCAGGGGGCGCGGCCGGGGCGCACGGGAGCGCGCCGGAGGCGGCTGCGTCCCCCACACGTGCGGGGGCAGCCGGGGCGCGCGGACCGGTGCCGGTTCCTGCGGGGTGGCCCGGACGGCGGCCAGCACCCGTTCGCGCAGCGCGGGCGGCGCCGGGGCGGCCGCGGACCAGGCGAGCCGGACGGCGTCCTCGGCGAGTTCGCGCACCTCGGCGGCGCACCGGGCACAGCCGGCCAGGTGCTTGTCGAAGCGGGTCCGCTCGGCGCCGTCCAGGGCGTCAAGGGCGTAGGGCGCGGCGAGCGAGTGCGGATCGCCGCGCCGCACCAGGCGTCCGAACAGGCTCACAGGGCGCCCTCCGGGAGACGGAAGGTCCGCGCGCGATGGCTCATGCCGTCCCCCCGAGGCACTCGCGCAGCCGGGACAGGCCGTCGCGCATACGGGTCTTGACCGTGCCCAGCGGCAGCGACAGACGGTCGGCGACCTCGCGGTAGGTGTAGCCGTCGTAGTAGGCGAGGGTGACGGACTGGCGCTGAAGGGCCGTCAGGCGGTCCAGGCAGCGGCGCACCCACTCCCGTTCGAGGCCGGCCTCGACCTCCTCGGTGACCTGGTCGAAGGCGGGCGGGGCGGCGCGCAGGGCCTCGCGGCGCTCGCGTTCACCGGCCGCGCGGGCGCTGCGCACCCGGTCCACGGCCCGGCGGTGGGCGAGCGTGAGGACCCAGGCGAGCGCGCTGCCGCGCCGGGGGTCGAACCGGGCGGCGCAGCGCCACAGCTCCAGCAGCGCCTCCTGCGCCACCTCCTCCGCCTGCGCCGCGTCCCGCACCACCCGCCGCACCAGCCCGAACACCGGTCCGGCCACCAGGCCGTACAGCTCCTCGAAGGCGCGCTGGTCACCGCCCGCCACCCGCACCAGCAGCTCGTCCGCCGCCACCCCGTCCCCGTCCCGCCGGCCGCACCGGCCCCGTCCCCGCACTCCAGGCATCCGCACCGCACGCACCTCCGGACGGTGTTACGGATCAGCGGCCCGAAAACGCGGGTGGCGGAAGAGTTTCCGCACCGGACCCATCCGGCGGGCCGCCGGGTGCGAAGGAACCACGCCGGGGAAGTCCGCGCCGCGAGAGGCGGTCCGCCGGGAGCCCGGGTGCGTTACTTTCAGAAAAGGAGCAGGGATGTCCACCGGAGGCGAATGGGGGCGCCCGTGTCTTCAGAGCCGGGCCGTGAACGGCTGATCGCGCATCGCTACCGTCTGCTGTCCCCGCTCGGGCAGGGCGGCATGGGCACGGTGTGGCGGGCCCGCGACGAGCTGCTGCACCGCGAGGTCGCGGTCAAGGAGGTGCGCGCCCCGGCCGGGCTGCCGGGCTCCGACGTGGAGCGGATGTACGCCCGCCTGGAGCGCGAGGCATGGGCTGCGGCCCGGGTGACCAGCCGGAACGTGGTCACCGTGTACGACGTGGCCACCGAGGACGGCCGCCCGTGGATCGTGATGGAGCTGGTCCGCGGCATCTCGCTGGCCGAGCTGCTGGACGCGGAGGGGCCGCTGACCCCGCGGCGGGCCGCGCACATCGGCGCCGAGGTGCTGGCCGCGCTGCGCGCCGCGCACGACGTCGGGGTGCTGCACCGGGACGTGAAGCCGGCGAACGTGCTGCTCGCCAACGACGGCCGGGTGGTGCTGACCGACTTCGGCATCGCGCTGGTCGAGGGCAGCTCGGCGCTGACGATGACGGGAGAGGTCATCGGCTCGCCCGAGTTCCTCGCTCCGGAGCGGGCGCTGGGCCGCCGGCCGGGCCCGGAGTCCGATCTGTGGGCGCTCGGTGTGCTGCTGTACGCGGCGGTCGAGGGTCACTCCCCGTTCCGCCACGACACCCCGCTGAGCACGCTTCGGGCCATCGTCGACGAGGAGCTGCCGCCGCCGCACCGGGCCGGGCCGCTCGCCCCGGTGATCGCCGGGCTGCTGCGCAAGGACCCGGCCGAGCGGCTGCCGGCGGACGTGGCCGAGCGGGACCTCAGGGTGATCGGGGCGGGGGGCGATCCGGGCACGCCGACGGTGCCGGTCGGGGCGTACGCACCGGCGACGGCCGTGCACCGCGAGGATCCGGCGCCCACTCCCCCGCTGCCCCCGCCCGCGCCCGTGCCGCAGGAGGAGCCCGAGCCGGACCACCGCGGCCGGCGTGCCGCCGTGCTCGTCGCGGGACTGGCCGCGCTCGCGCTGGCGGCCGGCGGGCTGACGTACGCGCTGCTGCACGAGGGCGGCGGCCACGGGGGCGGGAGCGCCGCGGCCACCACGGCCGGGCAGAGTCCGTCGCCGACGCCCGGTCAGCAGCACACCCGGCGCCAGGACACGCCGACGCCCACGCCCAGCCGCAGCAGCGCGCCGCCGACGTCCTCGGCGCCGCCGCAGTCCGTCACGGTGACGGTGACGGGGCATCACACGGACTACACGGGGAACTGCCCGCCGCCGGGCGCGCAGGCGCCGTCGTTCACGGCGACGTTCACGGTGGGGCGGCTGCCCGCGCAGGTGGAGTACCGGTGGGTGGCGCGGGACGGCGAGGTCACGGACACCGGGTGGAAGACCCTGTCGTTCCCCGAGGGCGGCGGGCGGACGCGGCAGGACCGGGTCAGCGTGACGACGTACGACGCGAGCGGCACCTACCGCAACGCGCTCGGCGTGGAGGTGCGCGCCCCGGTGCGGGTCACGTCGGACCAGGTGCCGTTCTCGGTGAGCTGCGTGGAGGAGACCCCGACGGGCGGGACCTCCCCCACGCCTTCGGCCTCCGAATCCCCGTGAGGAGTGAGGACTCGGCCGGCCGGCCTCAGGAGTTGGTCAGGACCGGCAGGTAGCCGCCGGACTGGCCGGCTGCGGTGGGGTGGTAGGACTCGCCGATGCTGAGCCAGTTGACGCTGTGCAGCCAGGAACTGCCGGAGCAGATCTCGTGGCCGGTGAACGTGGTGCGCACGTCACCGAAGGTGAAGCCGTGTGCGGCGGCGCGGCGGGCGATGGCGGCGTCGATGTAGTCGGACGCGCCGTTGATGGCGGAGCGCTTGGTCTCGGACAGGCCGAGACAGGTGGTGCCGAGCTTGTAGAAGCGGGGGTAGCCGAGGACGACGACGTGGGCGTTGGGGGACTTGGAGCTGATCGCCGAGTAGACGGTGTCGAGCTTGCCGGGGAGCGTGGAGTCGACGTAGGCCTTGGCGGTGTCGATGCGGGCGAGGCAGTCGCTGTCGGACTGGAGCACGCAGGTCGTCATGACGTCGGAGAACCCGGCGTCGTTGCCGCCGATGGTGATCGAGACCAGTCCGGTGGAGGTGCTGAGCGAGCCGATCTGGTTCGCCATGACGTCATCCGTCCGGGCGCCCGAGCAGGCGACGAACGCGAACGACGAGGGGGCGTGGGTGGCGTTCCACAGGTAGGGGTACGCCTTCGTGCTGCGGTCGCAGTCACCGCTGGAGGAGATGTAGCTGCCGGCGCCCACCCCGGAGGAGTAGGAGTCGCCGAGGGCCACGTAGCCGGTGGCCGCGGCGGTGCCGGAGGCCTGTGCCGCGCCGGCTCCGGCGAGGGCGGCACCGGCGGCCAGGAGGAGCGAGCTGACGAATACGACAAGTCGGGAACGTCTCATGGAACCTCCCTTTAGCAGGATCTCTGCTGTAACCGTGGTACCAACTACGCGTGTTGACGGGAAGTGTCCATGTCAATAATTTCCGGAAGCCTTCACAACCGGGCCCCGGCGCTCCCCGGAAGGCCATCCACCGTTCAATCCCGAACAGATGTCCACACCCGCAGGGCCGTCTTGACGCCCCGTCACGGCTGCGCCACATTGAAGCGGGGCATCCGGCGCTTCGGGGGGCAAAGACGCCCATGCGGACCATACGTATCAAGACAGCTTCACCGGCTTCGGGGGACGAGGCGGGCAGAGCGCGGTCGGGACCGGGGAGGGACCTGACACCGCTGCTCACGGGCGCCGCGACGGCCGTCGCGGTCGCCGGGGCGACGCTCGCCCTCATGGACGCGGACACGCCGCTGCGCGGCCCGTGCACCGCCTTCTTCCTGCTCGCCGCACCGGGCTGCGCCATCGGCGCCGCCCTGCGCGGGCTGGATCCGTTCGGTCGCGTCCCGGGCGCCGTTGCGGGCGCGATCGTGGTGAACATGCTGGTGGCCCAGGCCATGCTCGCCGTGCACCGCTGGTCGGTGCCCGGCGGCGTCATCGCCGTGACCGTGCTCAGCGTCCTCACGCTCGCACTGGTGAGGGTCCGGCGCCGGCGCGATCGGGCGGGGGTGACGGTCAAAACACCAAAAACGTGAGATCTCCGTCAGGTCTTGCCATAGAGGTTCAACCGTAAATATCGTCTGACATTCACTCGCATCGGTCCGTCAGCACGCGGCTCATGGGGAGGGCTCAGGACCGCGACGTTCCGGGCGGGGCGCGGTAGGGGGGTGCTCGGTGACCGCTCATGTGACCGAGTCGTGCCGCGCGACCGGCTGCCGCCCACCCGCGGCGGCCCGGCCAGCTCCATCAGCTCACCCGCGAAGACCAGGTGCCGTGGCGCCCTTTCGTGCGTGAGGACCCCCCTTTCGAACCGGACACACAGCGGCCGCCCAGGGGCGGGCGGTCCGCCGGACGAGAGGGACACGACCATGAGCTCAGTTCTGCCTTCGCCCAGCGCAGCCGCGCAGACGACCGGCGAGCCCGGGGAGCACACCGCGGGAAAGTACCGGCCGATCTCGTCGCATCTGGCCATCACACCGCCGGTGAGCGTGGTGATACCGGCCATGAACGAGGCGGAGAACCTGCCGTACGTCTTCAAGACCCTGCCGGACTGGATCCACGAAGTGGTCCTGGTCGACGGCAACTCCACCGACGGCACCGTCGAGGTCGCCCGTGACCTCTGGCCCGGCGTCAAAGTCGTGCGCCAGCAGGGCAGGGGCAAGGGGGACGCCCTCATCACCGGGTTCGAGGCGGCCGGCGGCGACATCATCGTGATGGTCGACGCGGACGGCTCCGCCGACGGCAACGAGATCGTCTCCTACGTCTCCGCCCTCGTCTCCGGCGCCGACTTCGCCAAGGGCTCCCGGTTCGCCAACGGCGGCGGCACCGACGACATGACCTTCATCCGCAAGCTCGGCAACTGGGCGCTGTGCACGGCCGTCAACCGCAAGTTCGGGGCCCGCTACACCGACCTGTGCTACGGCTACAACGCCTTCTGGCGGCACTGCCTGGACAAGATCGACCTCGACTGCACCGGCTTCGAGGTCGAGACGCTGATGAACATACGCGTCGTCAAGGCCGGCCTGAAGGTGCAGGAGATACCCAGCCACGAGTACCTGCGCATCCACGGCACCAGCAACCTGCGGGCCGTCAGAGACGGGCTGCGCGTGCTGAAGGTGATCCTGAAGGAGCGCTCCAACCGGCGTGAGCTGCGCCGCCAGGAACGCCAGTCGCCGCTGCTCGACACCGCCGGCCCGGTCCGGGGCGAGGCGTCGTGAGCACGGCGGACGGCTCCTCGCACGCCCCGGGCATCTCGGTCGTCGTCTGCGTGTACACCGAGGACCGCTGGGAGGACATCCTCGCGGCGGTCTCCTCGGTCGGCGCCCAGTCGTATCCCGCACTGGAGACACTGCTGGTCGTCGACCACAACCCGGCGCTGCACGACCGGCTCGTCCTCGAGTACAAGGAGGCCCCCGGGGTCCGCGTCCTGGCCAACGCCGGGCCGCGCGGCCTGTCCGCCGGGCGCAACACCGGCATCGCCGCCGCGCGCGGCGAGGTGATCGCCTTCCTCGACGACGACGCCGTCGCCGAGCGGCACTGGCTGGCGTACTTCGCGCAGGGGTACGCGGACCCGCGGGTGATGGCCGTCGGCGGCCGTACCGTGCCGGTGTGGGCGTCCGGGCGGCGGCCGGCCTGGTTCCCCGAGGAGTTCGACTGGGTGGTCGGCTGCGCCTACAAGGGGCTGCCGCGCGGGCGCGCGGAGGTGCGCAACGTACTGGGCGGCAACGCCTCCTTCCGGCGTGCGGCGTTCGACGCGGCGGGCGGATTCGCCACCGGCATCGGACGCGACGGCGACCGACGGCCGCTGGGCTGCGAGGAGACGGAGCTGTGCATCCGGCTCGGCCGGGCCCGCCCCGACGCGGTACTGCTCCTCGACGACCGCGCCGTGATCCACCACCGGGTGCCCGGGGCCCGCGAGCGCTTCGCCTACTTCCGCAGCCGCACGTACGCCGAGGGCCTGTCCAAGGCGCTGGTGGCCCGCAGCGTCGGCGCGGGCAAGGGGCTGGAGTCCGAACGCCGGTACACCACCCGGGTGCTGCCCGCCGGGATCGCCCGCGGCCTGCGCGACGCGCTCCTGCGCAGGCCGGGCGGCGCGGCCCGGGCCGGCGCCATCGTCGCCGGCGTGCTCACGGCGGCCGGCGGCTACGTCGTCGGCGGCGCACGGGCGCGACGCGGCGAGGTGACGTTCTCGTCGGGGCCGATCGGGCGAACCTCCCCGGAGCGGGGCGGTGGTGACGCCGGTGTCTGAGCAGAGCGTGCCGATCCTCATGTACCACTCCGTCGCGGGCGCGCCCAACGACGCCACCCGCGCCCTGTCGGTGACACCGGAGGCGTTCGCCGAGCAGATGGCGGCCGTCGGCGCTCTGGGCTTCACACCCGTCACCACGGCGGCGCTGGCCGCGCACTGGCGCGGCGGCCGCCCGCTGCCGGCGCGGCCGGTGCTCATCACCTTCGACGACGGGTACGAGGGCGTGCACCGGCACGCCCTGCCGGTGCTGGCCGGGCACGGCTTCCCGGCGACCCTGTTCGTCTCCACCGGCTGGCTGCGCGGCGAGCACGACACGGGCGGCGGGCTGGACACCATGCTCGACTGGGACCAGGTGCGCGCCCTCACCGCCGCCGGGGTGGAGGTCGGCGGCCACAGCCACACGCACCCGCAGCTCGACCAGCTGGACGACGACGCCCTGGAGCGCGAGCTGAGCCGCTGCCGGGACATCGTCGCCGGGGAACTGGGCGCGCCGCCCGTGTCGTTCGCCTACCCCTACGGCTACTCCAGCCGGCGGGTGCGGCAGGCCGTGCGCCGGGCCGGGTACGCGCAGGCGCTCGCCGTGGGCAACGCCCTCGCACGGCGCCGCCAGGGGCCCTACGCCCTGCACCGGGTGACGGTACGCCGGGCCACCGGGGCCGACGAGTTCGAGCGGCTGCTCCAGGGCCGCGCGATCGCCCGCACGTATCTCGGGGACCGTGCCCTGACCAAGGGGTTCGCGATGGTCCGCAGAGCCCGCCAGATCCGCCGGAAGGCCAGCAGATCCCGTGTCTGACACGACGACCACAGCCAAGGAAGCGCCGAGCGAGGCACGCGAGCCGCAGCCGCCGGGGCGCCGGCTGCGACTGCCCGGCGGCGGCAGCCCGTTGTTCCGCAACGCGTACGCGCTGATGCTGAACACCGGCATCTCGGCGGTGCTCGGACTCGGCTTCTGGCTGGCCGCCGCCCGCTGGTACGACGCGTCGGCCGTCGGGCAGGGCTCCGCCGCGATCGCCGCGATGAAACTCCTCGCGGGGCTGACCGCGGTGACGCTCACCGGCGCCCTCGCCCGCTTCATCCCGGTCGCCGGGCGCGCCACCGGCCGGCTCATCTCCCGTACGTACGCGGCCAGTTCGGTCGTGGTGGCGCTGGCGGCCGGGGTTTTCCTGGTCACGCTGGACGTGTGGGGGCCGTCGTACCGCTTCCTGCACGGCACGCTCAACGGGCTCGGCTTCGTCGCCGCCGTCGTCGCCTGGAACGTGCTCACCCTCCAGGACGGGGTGCTCACCGGGCTGCGCAGCGCGCTGTGGGTGCCGGTCGGCAACACCGTGTTCTCGGCCGTCAAGCTCGCCCTGCTGGTCGCGTTCGCGGTGGCGATCCCGACGACCGGCGTGTTCGTCTCCTGGGTCGCCGCGATCGCCTTCTCGGTGCTGCCGCTGGGCTGGCTGGTCTTCCGCCGTCTGGTGCCCCGGCACGCGGGGGCCGCCGCGGAGCACGCGAAGCCGCCGACGCCGCGGGAGATCGGGCGGTTCCTGGCCGGCGACTACACCGGTTCGCTGTTCTCCCTCGCCGTCGTCTACCTCGTCCCGGTGATCATCGCCTCGCAGGTCAGCTCCCGGGACAACGCGTACTTCTACATCACCACCACCATCGGCGGCACCTGCAACCTGCTCGCCGTCAACATGGGCGCCTCGCTCACCGTCGAGGGCTCCCACGACCCGGGCCGGCTCGCCGCCGACACGCGGGCCGCGCTCCAGCGCATGACCCGGATCATACTGCCGGTCGCCGGGGTGCTGTTCGCCGGCGCGCCCTGGATCCTGGGCGTCTTCGGCCCCGGCTACGCCGACGCGGCGACACCGTTGCTGCGCTGGTTCGCCGTGGGCGCGGTGCTGCGGGTCGTGATGGAGACGTACTTCGCGGTGCTGCGCGCGCAGAGCCGCACCGCCGGACTGGCCTGGCTGCAGGGCCTGCTGTGCGTGCTGGTGCTCGGCCTGACCCTGCTACTCCTGCCCCGTATGGGCCTGACGGGCGCCGGGGTCGCCGAGATCTCCTCGCTCGCGGTGATCGTGGCGATCGCCGCGCCGAGGCTGTACCGGACGGTGAAGGCGCACCCCTACGTCCCCGACACGGCCGCCCCCGACGGCGACCTCTCCGACCTCGGCGCGCGCGAGGTGGCCGTCACCGGCCGGGCGCGCCGGCCCGCCTGGTCGCTGGACAGGGACACCCTCGGCCTGGGTGTGCACCTGGACTTCGACCACCAGGAACGGCGGCCCGACGTCCGCCCCGGCCCCGGCACTCCCCCGGCGGGCACGCCGGTGGTGCCGGTACGGGCACCGGGCCTGCCGGCCGATACGGGGGGCCCACCGGACGATCCTGTCCGGGGGCGGGGCCCGGCGCCCGGCTCGCAGACCTCCCCTGGGCCCGGCGAGATCGACGCGCCGTTCGGGGAGGCCTTCGACGCGGGATTCGGCGAGCAGGAGGCGGACGGCACGGCGGAAGGGGAGGAGGACCCCGTACGGCCAAAGGCGCCCCCCGCGGTGGAGGAGCCGGTGCCGGGGAGGCCGCCCGCGGGGCGCGGGCCGCTGAGGCCCACCCGTCCCGGTGTGATGCTCGGCGCTCTGCTCGTCGCCGCGCTGCTGCTGTACTGGGTGCCCGCGCTGCGGCTCGGCGACGCCGACCTGGACCGCATGGGCGGGCTGGGGCTGGTCTCGGTGCTGCCCGCACCGACGCTGGCCGGGGCGGCGCTGCTGGTGACCGTCTTCGCCTCGCTGCTGTGGCTGGGCCGGGAACACAAGGGCCTGCTGCTGGTCACCCTGCTCGCGACGGTCGTGTCGCTGCACGCGCTGCCGGCCGTGATCGAGACCGAGCCGCGCTTCCCGACCGCCTGGCAGCACCTGGGCTTCCTGGACTACATCGACCGCACCGGCTCCGCCGTCCCCGACCTGGACGCCCGCTGGAGCTGGCCGGGTTTCTTCGCGGCGGCCGCGTTCGTGCTGAAGGCGTGCGGGGTCGACGACGTCACGGAGGTCGTCCGCTGGTGGCCGACCGCGATCCAACTGCTCTACCTCGCGCCGATGTTCCTGCTGGTGCGGTCGATGCGGGCGAGCTGGCGGGCGAAGTGGACCGGTGTGTGGATCTTCGTGCTGGGCGGCTGGGTCGGCCAGGACTACTTCTCCCCGCAGGGCTTCACCTATCTGCTGTACCTGATGTTCGTGGCCGTCCTGCTGGTCTGGTTCCGCGCCCCGCGCGTGCTGTGGACGACGTACCGCCCCGGCGAGGCCGAGGTGGAACCCACGGACCGCCGTCAGCGGGCCGTCCTGCTCGGGGTGCTGATCGGCCTGTACGCGGCGAGCGTGCCGGCCCACCAGCTCACCCCGTTCATGATGCTGGGCGTCCTCGCCGCACTGGTGGTGGCCGGCAGGTCCGAACTGCGCGGCCTGCCGCTGCTGTTCGCCGTCCTGGTCGCGGTGTGGGTCGGCTTCATGGCCGAGCCGTACTGGTCGGGCCACTTCGACGACCTGTTCGGCGGCGTCGGCGGCGTCGGCGGCAACGTCTCCTCGTCCGTCTCCGGCCGCATCGAGGGCGGCAGCTCCACGCACAAGCTGGTGCTGTACACGCGTGTGCTGCTGGCCGGCGGTGTGCTGGCGGCCGCCTGCTGGGGCTGGTGGCGGCGGCGCGAACACAAGTACCGGGAGCGATCGCTGCTGATCCTCACCTTCGTGCCGTTCCTGGGCTTCGGCATGCAGTCCTACGGCGGTGAGATGGCGCTGCGCGTCTTCCTGTTCGCGCTGCCCGGCGCCGCACTGCTCGGCGGGCTCGCCCTGTTCCCGCGCACCGGCGTCACCGCGAAGGAGCGGGAGAAGGACCGGGTCAGCCTGGCCCCGCTGGCCGCGCTGCTGGCGGGACTGCTGCTGGTCGGCGGCTTCCTGGTGGCCCGGTGGGGCAACGAGCCCTTCGAGCGGACCCGGGTCGGCGAGGTCGCCGCCATGGACTGGGTGTACGCCCACGACGATCCGACGCTCCGGCTGCTGTGGCTGACCAGCGACCCGGTGAACGACGTGACACCGGCACTGCCGTGGGGCGCGAAGGACATGGAGAAGGTCACCTATGTGCCGACGCTCGCGCCGAGCGACCCGGTGCTGGTGTCCGGGCTGGTGAAGGCCCTGAAGGACGCGGGCCCGAACTCGTATCTGATGATCGGCCGCAGCCAGGTCACCTATCTGCGGCTGGACGTCGGCTACTCGGGGACCTGGCAGCCGCGGCTGATGCAGAGCCTCGGCAAGCGGCCGGAGCTGGCCGAGGTGTTCTCCGACGCGGACGTGACCCTGTACGCGCTGCGCGGGCGGTCCGCCGACACGGTGCCCAAGGCCGATCCGGGCCCGATCGGGCCGCAGATCACGTGGACGCCGTGGTCGGTGGTCGGTGCGCTCGCCGCCGTCGTGCTGATCCTGCTGCTCACGGCACGCGAGGTGGTCCGGGTCGCGGCACGGCCGGGGGTGCGGCGGCTGCGGTGGCTGCAGGGCACGTTCTGGTTCGCGCTGCCGCTGCTGGCGGTGGTGTCCGCGTCGCTGGTGCAGCGGTTCTGGACGATGAAGTGAGGGCCTGGCGCGCCGCGGACCGGCTCAGCGCGCCAGCCACTTCACCCCGTACGCCGGCAGGTCGAAGCGCCTGCCGTCGACCTGGGCGCTGATCGGGCGGCCCAGGGTGTTGACCACCAGCGCCGTACGGTCGCTCGCCAGCACCCGCACGTTGGGCACGTCGTCCGCGGCGACCTGCACGGAGGCGTAGCGGGTGCCCGGCGGGAAGGCGGCGGCGAACCGGGAGAGCAGGTCGTACAGGGGCAGGGGCGCGCCGCCGCCGGCCCTGTCGGTGGGCGTCCACAGGCAGCCGGGGCAGGCGGTGCCCCGCTCCTGCCCGGGGCCCGCTCGCCGCTTCTCCGGGTTCCAGTAGAAGCCGGAGGACGCCCCGCCCTTGACCAGCGCGATCATCCCGGCGGCCTGCAGGGCGACGCGGCGCTCCTCGGGCCAGTCCTTGCGCTCGTCCTGGGCGTCGGCCGGTTCGACGTAGTACTCGGCCCACCACAGCGGGAGGCCGCCGGTCTGCTGCCGCACCCAGCGGCTCACCGCCGTGAACTTGTCGGTGGCGGCGAACGCGTCCGGCAGCAGCTCGTCGTCGTTGGTGTAGCTGGAGCCGTCGACGACGACGAAGTCGGCGCCCGCCTTGTGCCGGTTCCAGTAGGTGAAGGCGTCCAGGACCCGCTGGTCCATGGCGCCCCACGGCCCCGTGAAGGTCTTCGAGGCCTCCGCCGCGCGCGGGTCGAGACTGTCCATCACGAGGTAGGGGCCGCCGACCATGATGTCCGGGTCGACCTTCTTCAGGGCCCGGTACACGAGGTTGTACATCCGTGTGTAGCCCTCGTGGTCCCAGCGGGCGCGGGCGTCGTTCCAGAAGCCCTTGAACTCGTTCCAGACGAGGAAGTGCTTCACGTCCGGGTAGCGCTCGGCGACCGTCGCGGCGAGCGCGGCGAAGTCTGCGTAGTGCTCGGGGCGCGGCGCTCGCTCCAGCGCGCTCCGGCTCCAGTCGGTGCTGTCCGCGCCGGGCTTGCCGCCCTTCATCCAGTCGGGGGCACAGCACAGGGTGATGACGGGAGTGGCTCCGGAGGCGCGCATGAAGTCGACGCGGCGGTCGAGGGCGGCGAAGTCGTAGCGGCCTGGCACCGGTTCGGGGTTGTCGGCGCCCCAGCCCATCAGCGCCTGGTTCTGCGGCAGCCGGCTCTGCTTCAGCCGGTCCCGCACGCGGGACACGGCGGCGGGGCTGCCCTCGTCGGCGCTGAACTGTGTGTGGGTGAAGCCCCAGCCGACGTCGGGCGCCGGACGCCCGCCCGGGCTCACGGGCGTGCCGTGCACCTTGTCGCCGTCGGGTGTCGTGCCGGCCGTGCCGCCCCCGCCCGGGAGGGTGCTGATCAGCGTCAGGATCAGGGCGAGCGCCACCGCGCCCACGCCGAGCAGCGCGGTGACCTTCCACCGCAGTTCCCCCGAATTCCACCCATGGCGTCCCCCCACGAGGGCAACAGTAACGGCGGCCGCAACGGGTGGAAACCACGTCCAGTCGGCCTCCTGCGGAGAATTGGGGAGGAAACCGGGTGCACGCCGGGTCCCGGTGCCGGATCATGGGCGCCATGCCTGCACACCCGCACGACGCCCTGCCGATCCGGCTCACCGTCGACGACTCCGACTCCCCCTCCGACGTCGTCGACGCGCTGTTCCTCGGCCGCTTCGCGACGGGCGAGCAGCCGTACGCGCACGCCGCGAACATCGACCGGGTGCGCTCGGGCGCGACGCTGCTGCCACCGGGCTCACGGGTGCTGCGCGTGGCCCGCGACGACGACCGCAGCGCCACCCTCGCCGAGGGCGACGGCTGGACGCTGCTGGTCTCCCGCTGGAGCCGCGGCGCCGATGTGACGGTGACCGCGACCAGCGCCGAACTCGCGCAGAAGGTCCTGGAGACGGCCACGGACGGCGCGGCGGACGAACCCGAGCCGCAGCCGGAGAACGTGACCATGGGCTTCTGGTACGTCTCCCCGCGCCGCGGCCCGTACCGCACGACCCGGCAGATCTCCGCCGGCACCTGGGAGGAGGTGCGGGAGAACTACACCGCGCCGGTCGCCGAGGCGATGGACCGGCTGATGAAGACGACGCCCGAGGACATCGCGGGGCGGCTGCTGCTGCTGCACGGACCGCCCGGCACCGGAAAGACGTCGGCGCTGCGCACGCTGGCCCGCTCCTGGCGGGACTGGTGCCAGGTGGACTGCGTCCTGGACCCCGAGCGGCTGTTCTCCGACGTCGGCTATCTGATGGACATCGCGATCGGCGAGGAGGACGCGGCGGGCAAGGGCCGCTGGCGGCTGCTCCTCCTGGAGGACTGCGACGAGCTGATCCGCGGCGAGGCCAAGCACACGGCGGGCCAGGCGCTGTCCCGGCTGCTGAACCTGACGGACGGGCTGCTGGGGCAGGGCCGCAACGTCCTGGTCGGCGTCACCACCAACGAGGACCTGGAGCGGCTGCACCCGGCGGTGGTGCGTCCCGGCCGCTGCCTGGCCCGGATCGAGGTCGGCCGGCTCACCCGCGCGGAGGCGGTGGCCTGGCTGGGCGACGAGGCGCAGGGCCGGGAGAACGAGGTCGGCCGGGAGGGGGCCACGCTGGCGGAGCTGTTCGCGCTGCGCCGGGGCTCCTCCCCCACGGCGGTGCCGGAGCCGCGGGGCGGGACGGACGCGGGGCTGTATCTGTGAGGCCGTGACGAGGGTGCTTTGATGGGGGTATGACCCTCTTCGTCGGTACGTCGGGCTGGCAGTACCGGGACTGGCGGGACGTGCTGTACCCGTCCGGCCTGCCGCAGCGGCTGTGGCTGGAGGAGTACACGGGCGCCTTCGCCACGGTCGAGGTGAACAACGCCTTCTACCGGCTGCCCGCGCGGGAGACCTTCGAGGCGTGGGCCGCGCGGGTGCCGCCGGACTTCGTGGTCGCGGTCAAGGCGAGCCGGTACCTGACCCACATCAAGCGGCTGAAGGAGCCCGAGGAGCCGGTGCGGCGGCTGATGAGCCACGCCGCCGGCCTCGGCGACCGCCTCGGCCCGGTCCTGCTCCAGCTGCCGCCGACGCTGCGGGCCGATCCGGCGCTGCTGGACGCCTGCCTGGCCTGCTTCCCCGCGGGGACCAGGGTCGCGGTGGAGCCGCGGCACGCGTCGTGGTGGACGCCCGAGGTGCGCTCGGTCCTTCAGTCACGGGGCGCGGCCCTGTGCTGGGCGGACGTCCTGGCCCGCCCGGTCACCCCGCTGTGGCGCACCACCGGCTGGGGGTACGTCCGCTTCCACCAGGGCCGCGCGGCGTCCTGGCCGCACTATGGCCGCCGCTCCCTGGAGACCTGGGTGGACCGCATCGCGACGACCTGGCCGGACGAGCACGACGTGTACGCGTACTTCAACAACGACCCGAACGCGGCGGCGGTGGAGGACGCGCGGGTCTTCGCGCGGGCGGCCCGGAAAGCGGGCCTGACGGTGACGCGGACGCCCGAGCCGGCGCACCGGCCGTGACATCGGCGCCGGGTCAGGCCCCGGTGCTCCCGTACGCCGCCCGCAGGGCGTCCCGTACGGCCTCCAGCGCGGCGTCCTCCGTGAGGCCGAGCCGCCGTGCCCGCTCGACGTACGCCTGCGCGGCGGCCGCCAGCTCACGCTCCGCGGCGGAGCCGGCGGCGGCCACATACGTGCCGTGCCGGCCGCGCGTCTCGATCACTCCGTCGGCCTCCAGCGCCCGGTAGGCCTTGGCCACCGTGTTCACGGCCAGCCCCAGCGACTCGGCGAGGCCGCGCACGGTCGGCAGCCGGTACCCCACCGGCAGCGCGCCGGAGCGCGCCTGTTCGGAGATCTGCGCCCGCACCTGTTCGTACGGCGGCGCGCTGTCATCGATGCGGATCTTCAGGCTCACGGGCCGATTGTCCCGTACCCGCCGGAAAATGAGAGGCATCCGCCCCGCCCCGCCCCGTAGCGTGCGCCTCCATGACAGTGATCGTCCGTGACCTGCGGCCCGAAATCCCGGCGGACCTCGAAGGGTTCGCCCGGGTCCGCCACGCCGCCCTGCCCTACATCCTGTTCACCGCCGACGCGGTGCGGCACAACCTGGCCCACATGCCGGCGGCCGCTCGCTTCGCTTCGCTGGTCGCCGAGGAGGACGGCGAGGTGATCGGCACCGCCCAGGTGGGACTGGCCCACGAGAGCGCGGAGCCGGGCCAGGGCTTCGTGAACGTCTACGTGCACCCGGACCGCGTCCGCCGCGGCGCGGGCGGTCTGCTCGTGCGCGCGGCGGAGGAGTACCTGGCGGGCCTCGGGGCGGTCAGGCTGTTCGCCTGGGTGCTGGACGAGCCGGCCAACCGCGCCTTCGCCGAGCGGCACGGCTACCGCGCCAGCCGTTCCGCGCACTTCCTGCGCCGTGACCTGGAGGACCCCGCGCTGCCGCCGGTGCCGGCGGTGCCGCCCGGCGTGGAGCTGCGCACGGCGGCCGACTTCGCCGACGACCCGCGCCCGCTGTTCGAACTGGACGCGGAGACCACGGCGGACGAACCGAGCGACGTCGACTCCTCGGTGTCGGAGTACGCGAACTGGCTCGAGCACTACTGGAAGCATCCGCTCCTGGACAAGGACCTGACCGTCGTCGCGGTCGCCGAGGGCCGGCCCGCGGCGTTCAGCGTGGCGTACACCGACGGCCGGGGCGGCTACTCCACGGCGATGACCGGCACCGCCCGCGCCTTCCGCGGCCGGGGCCTGGCCAAGCTGGCGAAGACCGCGTCCCTGCACCGTGCCCGGGCCGCCGGCTGCACGCGGGCCTTCACCGGCAACGACACCGGCAACGAGCCGATGCTCGCGATCAACAAGTGGCTCGGCTACGACATCTGCGCGACGGAGGTCAGGTATGTCCGCGAACTCGGCTGACGGCACCGCCCCGGTGGACGTCGTCCTCGTCAAGGCGGGCCGTACGAAGATCCGTTATCCGGCGGAGCTGCTCGCCGACGACGGCACCCGGATCGTCGTGCGGGCGCCCTGGGCGGGCGACACCGTGCGCGACTTCGGCTTCGTGCGCTTCGAGGCGGGGGACGTGTTCACGGAGTACTACTGGCGGGACCGCTGGTACTCGGTGAAGGAGGTCCGCGACGCGTCGGGCGCGGTGAAGGGCTGGTACTGCGACATCACCCGCCCCGCCACGCTGACCGGCACGGAGCTCGTCGTGGAGGACCTCGACCTGGACCTGTGGCGGTCCGCCGACGGCCGCGACGTACGCCGCCTGGACGAGGACGAGTTCGCGGCCAGCGGGCTGACGGAGGCGGATCCCGAGGCGGCGGCCGCCGCGGTGGCCGCGCTCGACACGCTGGAGGCCCTGGCCCTCGGCGACCGTTTCACGGACCTGCTCACCTAGCCTCCAGGGACCCGCACCGCCGCCCACCCGGCCTTCAGGGACCCGCGCGCCCCGCCGTGGCGAACCCGCCCGCCCGGCCGCTTCCGCCGGCCGGACGCCCCGGGTCAGACCACGGCCACCACCGCGTACCGCTCGTCGTCCACGGCGCGCCCCCACAGCGGCGACTCGTCCGACAGCCGCTCCAGGCGCACCTCGGCGGCGAGCGGGGCGAGCAGGGAGGTGAGCCGGTCCGCGGGTATGCCGACCGGGCTGAGCGTGCCCCACACGCCTTCCACCAGCACCAGCCGTCCGCCCGGGCGCAGCAGCCGCCGCCAGTGCGCCAGCACGCGCGCGGGGTCGGGCAGCGTCCACAGCACGTGCCGGACCAGCACCACGTCGTACGCCCCCTCCGCCACGGGCGGTTGCGCCGCGTCACCCAGCAGGAACCGCGCGTCATGGCCGGCGAGCTTGGCACGGGCCCGCTCCAGCATCGCGGGCGCACTGTCGACGCCGGTCACGCGATGTCCCTGTTCGGCGGCGAGGAGTGACAGGCTGCCGGTGCCGCAGCCGAGGTCCAGCACCTCGGACGGCCGGGGCGGCAGCCAGGAGCGCAGCCGGTCCGCCCAGGCCGCGCGCACCTCGGGGGCGCGCAGTCCGTGATCGGGTTCTTCGTCGAATTCGGCTGCCTGCGCATTCCAGTCGGCAGATGGGGGAATCACTGCGTCACTCGTGTTTTTCATGCAGCCGACGATGACACCCACCACTGACATCCCGGATCGTGACGGCCGCCACTGACAGGGCGGCGCCGATGAGGAACTCTCGCCGAAAGGGTCTATCTCCGTGAGAACGCGGAACCCGGTGGATCCTGAAGGAGGCAGCCATGCGCCGTATGACCGTGCAGAAGCCCCTGAAGAAGACGGACACCCGCCGGGTCCGTGAGGAGACCGACGAACGCCCCGCCGGCCGCCCCGAGGTGCGAAAGGACATCGCGCGCACCTGGTGGCCCGACGGGTGAGAGGGCCGCGCCCGGCCCCGCCCCTCGACCGAACCGGCCCACGCCCGTCTACGGAGCAGGCACACGCCTCTCAGGCGAGCCGTTTGCGGTAGTGGACGCGGTCGTAGGGCCCGTCCACCCGCCGCTCCACGACCTCGTAGCCGTACTTCGGATAGATCTTCTGGTTCTCCCACATCAGCGCGTTGGTGTAGAGCCTGACCTCGGGCAGCCCGAGCGCACGCGCGTGTGCGTCGACGAAGTGCAGCAGGCGCCGTCCCACGCCGCGTCCGTGTGCGTCGGGGTGGACGGCGATGCTGTCCAGGAAGAGATGGCCGGCGCGTGGCTCGACCACGACCAGTCCGGCCACCGGATCACCCGTCACGAACACCTTTCCCGCGGCCACCTCGGCCGCGTGGTCGGCCTCCATGGGTTGCGGCACCACGCCGATGCGTTCGATGTAGTGGTGGTAGGCCGCGTCGGTCACGGCCTTCACCGCGGGCACGTCGGCGGCGACGGCGGGCCGGATCTCGTGGTCGGTCATGGCGGAACGGTAGCTACCTGAGCGCAGACTGAGCACCTCCTTAACGCGACCATAAGGATCTCCCCCAGCCGCTCTCAGCAGGCGATTTCCCGCTGTGCCGGGGCTAGTTTCGGATCACCCCCACGGGTTCCCGGCCCAAGCCCCCGGTTCTTTCGAGGAGTTCCTTTCATGCCTGCTCGCCGCACGGCCGCCACCGCCGCAGCCCTCGGCCTGGCCCCGCTCGCCCTGACCGCCCTCGCGGCCGCGCCCGCCGCCGCGCACGGCACGATGGGGGACCCGGTCAGCCGGGTGTCGCAGTGTTACGCGGAGGGCCCCGAACGCCCGAAGTCGGCCGCCTGCAAGGCGGCGGTGGCGGCCGGCGGTACACAGGCGCTGTACGACTGGAACGGCATCCGCGTCGGCGACGCCGCCGGCCGCCACCGGCAGCTGATCCCGGACGGCAGGCTGTGCAGCGCGAACAACGAGGAGTTCAGGGGGCTGGACCTGGCCCGCGCCGACTGGCCCGCGACGGGCGTGCACAGCGGTGCGTACACCTTCAGGTACCGGGTGACGGCCCCGCACAAGGGCACCTTCACGGTGTACCTCACCCAGCCCGGATACGACCCCGCGCGGCCCCTGGGCTGGGACGATCTGGATCTCGGGCACCCGGTGGCACGGGCCACCGACCCGGTCGCCTCGGGCGGCTTCTACACGTTCACCGGCACCCTGCCCGAGCGTACGGGCCGTCAGCTGCTGTACGCGGTCTGGCAGCGCTCGGACAGCCCGGAGGCGTTCTACTCCTGTTCGGACGTCACGTTCGGCGCGGCCGCGTCCGGCGGAACGGCGCCCGGCGGCCCGGCATCCACCGGCACCGCCTCCGGTGGTACGGCCTCCGGTGACACGGCGTCCTCCGCCCCGGCGCCCGCACCGAGCGCGTCGGCGCCCTCCGATGAGCAGATCGCGGCCGGTGCCGGCAAGTCGACGGTCGGGCACCACGGGCACGGGAACGCCGGTCCGCGGACGCCGGCCGAGCCCACGGCGGAGCCGAAGGCCGCGCGGCCGAACCAGCCGCAGGCGGAGGGCGCCGGTGAGCACCTCGCCGAGACCGGCGGCGACGGCAGCACCCCGTACGCCGCGGTCGGCGGCGCGGCCGCGCTGGCGCTCGGCTCGGCGGCCCTGTTCGTGTCGGTGCGGCGCAGGGCGACGGTCCGCGAGTGAGCGGGGAAGGGGCCCGACCGGCGGCTCAGGCCGGTCGGGCCCCTTCCGGTCCGGGGCGTCAGCTGATGGCGGACGCGCAGGTGGTCGGGGTGGCGTGGGCCGGGTCGAGGGCGTTGGCCACCTCGTGGAAGGCGATCCGGTCGGTCAGCCCGACGAGGACGTGCTCGGACAGGTCGAGCGGGCACAGGTCCTGCAGCAGCACGTTCTTGACGTCGGGCCCGCTGAGGTACTGGCTGCGATACGGCGTGACGACCTCGTCGTACCGGGTGGCGAGGACGGTGTAGTGGACGCCGGGCACGGTGTCGCCGCCCGCGTTGAGCCTGGTCAGCAGGTCGGAGCCGACGACCTGCTGGGCGAGCGCGGGGGTGGCCGCGTTCAGCAGGTCCGCGGCGCCGGGGAAGTACGGCAGCAGCTGGGTGAGTCCGCTCAGGGTGGTGCCGTGATTGCTGGGCGCGATGCCCACGAGGGCGTTCACCCGGGCGGCCCCGCCGAGGAACTTGAGGTAGTAGCGGGGCATCATGCCGCCCTGGGAGTGGCCGACGAGGTCGGCCTTGGCGGCGCCGGTGGCGGTGAGGACCCCGTCCACGAACTCCTTCAGCTGCTGCGCCGACCGGTCGATGGGGCCGAGGCCGTGGAAGACGGGGACGCCGGGGAGTTGGCCGTAGTCGAGGGAGAAGACGCAATAACCGCGGTACTCCAGGTAGGGCGCGAGGCCGAGCCAGTTGTCGACGGAGTTGCCGAGGGTACCGTGCACGAGGACGACGGGGCGCGGATGGGCGGCGGACGGCTTGCAGGAGTAGTCGTTCCAGCCGGTGCTCGGTGCGGCGGCGTGGGCGGCGGTGGCCGGGACGGTGACGGCGGCGGCGGTCAGCAGCAGCGCGGCCAGTGGTCTGAGCAGGCGCTTCCAGGGCAGCATCGGGTGATCTCCTTGCGGCTCAAGGGAGTACGACGGCAGGACGCCCTGTGACCCGGATCACGAGGATGCTGTTCATTCGTCAAGTTACGAACGAGTAGCAGTCGTGTGAAGTTACGCGTCAGTAAAAACTTCCACCGACAGCCACACCAACGGCGGTCTCCTGATAACGCCTCACCAGGCGGGCCGCACCGGGCCTTCCACGGGAAGCCGCCCCAAGCGCTGCGCCATGAGCCGCACCTCGGACTCGCCCAGCACGTCCGCCCACGCCCGCACCGCTTCCACCGCGGCCTCCTCCGCCGCCCGGGTGCAGGCCCACCCGCGCTCGGTGAGCACGATCAGCCGGGCCCGCGCGTCCCCCGGGTGCGGCCGCCGCTCGGCGTATCCCTTGCGCACCATCTCGTCGACCAGCTGACTCGCCGCCTGCTTGGTGACCCCGAGGTGTGCGGCGAGATCGGTGACCATGGCCCCGTTCGGCGCGAGGCGCGCGAAGGCGAACCCGTGGGCGGGCCGCACATCGCCGAAACCGCGGGCGACGACACCCGCCTGGATGCGCTGCGTGAGGTCGCCGGCGGCGGCGAGCAGGGCGGCGGTCAGGGCGAGGGCGTCGGAATTCTGCACGAGGGCATTGAAACACCCTTGCCAAAGAGGTCAAGCTGCTTGACCATATAGTCAAGCAGCTTGACCATTGAAACGGAGAATCCCCATGCCCGTCGTCCGCTCGTCACAGACCCGCACCCATGAGATCCACGGCGCCCGCTTCGTCTCGTACGCCACCCCGCTGACCGGCAGCAAGGAGCTGTGCGCCTGGCGCGGCGAGATTCCCGCGGGCACCCGGGCGCCCGCGCACACCGTCAACCGGGAGGAGATCTTCCACCTCCTGGTCGGCGAACTGCTGATCACCCTCGACGGACACACCGACCGCATCACGGCGGGCGACACGGTGATCGTCAATCCGGGCGCGACCCTGACCGTCGAGAACCCGTCCGACCACACGGCGATCTCCTGGGTCACCACCTCGATCGGCCTGGAAGCCGAGCTGGCCGACGGCACCCGGCTCACCCCGCCGTGGGCGAACTGACCTGCCGCCGGGGCCCTCGAGACGCCAGGGCGCTCCGCACGACAGGCCCTACGCGGCGAGCGCCCCCGGCATCACCGCGCGGGGCCCGAACCTCGCTCGCGCGCGGTCCGCGACCTCCTCGATCCGGCGGACCCGGTCGTCCACCGGGTCGAAGGTGAGCTGGCGGGAAGCCGCTTCCGCCGGCCCGAGCCCCTCCGCGCGCAGGACGATCGCCCGCACCCGGGCGCGCTGCAGCCCGAGCGCCTCGTACATCCCGTACGCCGCCCTGGCCAGCGCCGGCGAGTGCGCGGTGGACTCGGGCAGGGTGCGGCTGCGGGTGGTCGCGGACCGGTCGGCATAACGCACGGTCAGGGTCACCGTGCGGCACACCTTCTCCACGGCGCGCAGCCGTGCGCCGATCTCGTCGGCGGCCGACAGCAGGGCGCGGCGGTGCCGTGCGGGGTCCAGTTCGTCGCGGTCGAAGGCGCGTTCCGTCGCCAGCGACCGGGAGACAGCGTTGGGCACCACCCGGCCGCGGTCGACGCCGTTCGCCTTCTCGTGCAGTTCGCGCCCGGCCTTCGCGCCGAGCAGCCGCTGAAGCGTGGACAGCGGCGCCGCGGCGACCCGGCCGAGGGTGTCCAGACCGTACGCGCACAGGGTGCGGGCGGTCGCCGCTCCCACGCCGGGCAGCGCGGAGACGGGCCTGCCGGAGAGGAAGTCCACGGCCTGCGCCTGCGAGATCGCGCACGTCACCCCGGGCCGGGCGTCCCGCAGGGCCATGCGGGCGAGCATCGGGCCCGGCCCGGCGCCGATCACGCAGTCGACGCCGTACCGGGCGAGGGCGCGCACCCGGATCACCGCGGCCAGTTCCACCGCGCTGCGCCCGAAGTACCGCTCGGCGCCCCGCAGATCGGCGAGCGCCCCGTCCGGTGGCAGCGCCTCGACGACCGGGGTGAACTCCTCCAGCAGCCCGAGCAGCCCCGGCAGGGCCGCCTCGTACATCGGCGGCAGCTGGAAACGTACGCAGAGGATGGTCATCCCGCACTCCCCGGACTCTGGTGCCACAACTTCCGTACGGCAGACGGCCCTTGTGAGGCCTCCTGCCCCGCGGGCCGCAGGTCGGCCCACGGATGCATCTCGTATCCGGTGGACAGCCTGATGCGCCGCCCGCCGGTCGGATCACCGCTCCCGTCGTCCTCGGCGGCCGGCGCCGCGAGCCGCGCCGCGACCTCCTCGAGTCCGCCCTCGGCGCGCAGTTCCACGAGTTCGGCGAGGTTCCAGGCGGCGGACCCCACCACGCTCAGGCTGCGCGGCCCGCGCCGCTGCACCACTCCCCGCACCAGCAGCAGCCAGGAGTGGAAGACGGTGTGGGCGCAGGCGTCGTGCGAGTCGTCGAAGAAGGCGAGGTCGACCAGGCCCGTGCCGTCGTCCAGGGTGGAGAAGATGACCCGCTTGCCGGACCGGATCGGCGGCGTCTGGGTGGCCGCCTTGGCGCCCGCGACCAGCACGGTCTCCCCGTGCCGCGCCTCGCGCAGCCGCCGCGCCGACACCACGCCCAGCTCCTTGAGGAACTCCCGGTGGTCGTCCATGAGATTGCGGGAGGCGTCCATCGACAGCACGCCCAGTTCGGCGCTGAGCCGCTCGGCGTCGGACAGGTCGGGCAGCCCCGCGGCGGCGGTCTTCCGCCCGCCCGCCAGGGGCAGTTGGGCCCCGCCGGCCCCCCGGGCCGACCGGTGCAGCTCGGTCAGATGCAGTTGCAGATCGCGCCGGTTGGCACCGAAGGCGTCCAGCGCGCCGACCTGGGCGAGCCGCTGGGCGATCGGCCGGCTGGGCCGGGCCCGCTCCCAGAAGTCCACCAAGGAGGCGTACGGCTGCCCGTCGGCGATCCGCGCGGCCTCGGCCTCGCTGATGCCGTGCACATCGGACAGGGCCAGCCGCAGTCCCCACACCGCCGCACCCCCTTGACCGGACACCAGTTCGATCCGATGGGCGGCCCCGGACGCGTTCACGTCCAACGGCAGGATCGGCACCCCACGCCGCCGCGCGTCCGCCAGCAGCAGCCGCTTCGGGTACATCCCCGGGTCGTGCGTGAGCAGCCCGGCGTAGAAGGCGGCCGGGTGATGCGCCTTCAGCCAGGCCGACTGATACGTGGGTACGGCGAAGGCGACGGCGTGCGCCTTGCAGAAGCCGTACGAGCCGAAGGCCTCGACGATCTCCCAGGTACGCCGGACGGTCTCGGCGTCGTAGCCGTTCTCCGTCGCCCGCTGCGCGAACCACACCTTGATCCGCCCCTGCGACTCCGGGTCGGACAGCCCGCGCCGCACCCGGTCGGCCTCGCCGCGCCCGCACCCGGTCATGATGTCGACGATGTCGATGATCTGCTCGTGGAAGACGACGACCCCGTACGTCTCCTTCAACGGCCCTTCCAGGTCGCGGTGCGGGTAGCGCACCGGCGCCCGCCCGTGCCGTGCCTCGATGAACGGACGCACCATGTCGGCGGCGACGGGCCCGGGCCGGAACAGCGAGATGTCGACCACCAGGTCCTGGAAGGTGGAGGGCTGCAGCCGTCCCACGAGGTCCCGCTGCCCCGGTGACTCGATCTGGAAGCACCCGAGGGTCTCGGTGGACCGGATGAGCCGGTACGTGGCGGGATCGCCCTCCGGCACCGCGTCGAGGTCGACCCGCTCCCCGCTCGCCCGCGCCACCTCGGCGACCGCGTGCGCCATCGCCGACTGCATCCGCACGCCGAGCACGTCCAGCTTGAGCAGGCCGAGGTCCTCCACGTCGTCCTTGTCGAACTGCGACATCGGGAAGCCCTCGCCGCTGGTGGGCATCACCGGCGTACGCGCGAGCAGGGAGGCGTCGGACAGCAGCACCCCGCACGGGTGCATGGCCACCCCGCGCGGCAGGGCGTCCAGCGCCTCGACCAGCTCCCACAGCTTCCCGTACTTCTCCCGCTCAGCCGCGAGCGGACGCAGCTCGGGCAGCTCGTCGAGAGCCGCCCGGGCGTCGCGGGCCCGGATGTGCGGGAAGGACTTGGCGATCCGGTCGATCTCGGCGGGGTCCATGGACAGCGCGGCGCCCACGTCCCGGATCGCGTGCCGCACCCGGTACGTCTCGGGCATGGCGACCGTGGCGACCCGCTCGGTGCCGAACCGGTCGATGATCGCGCGGTAGACCTCCAGCCGGCGCGCGGACTCCACGTCGATGTCGATGTCGGGCAGGACGACCCGTTCCCTGGACAGGAAGCGTTCCATCAGCAGCCGGTGCTCGACCGGATCGGCATGGGCGATCCCCAGCAGATGGTTGACGAGGGAACCCGCGCCCGACCCGCGGGCGGCGACGCGGATCCCCATCCCCCGCACGTCGTCCACCACTTGAGCGACCGTCAGGAAGTAGGAGGCGAAGCCGTGATGGGCGATGATGTCCAGCTCGTCGTGCATCCGCTCCCAGTACGCGGACCGCCCCGCGTACCCCAGCCGCAGCATGCCCGCGACGGCCCGCGAGGCGAGCGCCCGCTGGGCGGTGCGCCGTCCGGCGCCCACCAGGTGGGCCTCGGGGAAGCGCACCGTCCCGATCCCCAGGTCGTCCTCGGGATCCACCCGGCACCCGGCGGCGGTGGCGAGGGTCTGCTCCAGCAGCCGGTGAGCGGTGTCCCGCCGGTACCCGGCGGCCTCGACCACCCGCTCGGCGACCCCCAGCATGTCCTCCGCGCCCTTCAGCCAGGCCTCACCGGAATCCAGCTCCCCGGCGATGGGCACCAGCCGCCGCGCGGCGTCCAGCACGTCGGCGACCGGGCCCATCCCCGGATCGGCGTACCGGACGGCGTTGCTGAGCACGGGCCGCACGCCCTGCTCCGCGGCGAAGCCGACCGTGCGCGCGGCGAGCCGCAGCGACCCCGGGCCCGTCCCCTCCCGCCCGTGCCAGACGGCCTCCAGCCGCAGCGCGTCCCCGTAGACCTCACGCCACGGCCCCAGCAGCCGCGCGGCGCGGTCGGGCCGCCCGGCGGCGAGCGCCCGCCCCACATCGGAACCGGGCCCGAGCAGTACGACGAGCCCGTCCCCCCGGTTGTCGTCCCAGCTCAGCAGTGGTGTGCCGGCGTCCCCCCGGTGCGCCGCCGTGACGATCCGGCACAGGTCGGCCCAGCCGCGGGCCCCGTCGCCGGCGAGAAAGGTGACCCGGGGAGCCGACTCGTCCACGAAGGCACCGCCCCGCACGGGAGTGCGGCGCCTGACCTCATCGGGACCGCCCTCACGCGGACGCACGGCGAGATCCGCTCCGAACAGCGGGCGGACCCCCGCCTTGGCGCAGGCCTTGGCGAAACGCACCGCCCCCGCGACGGTGTCACGGTCGGTGAGCGCGAGGGTGTCCATGCCCCGCTCGGAGGCGCGCTCGGCCAGGCGCTCCGAGTGCGAGGCCCCGTACCGCAGGGAGAACCCGGAGACGGTGTGCAGATGCGCAAAGCCCGGCACACACACCTCCTCGAACATCAGTTCCCAACGAGACCACCATACCCCCATCCCCGAACACGTGTACGACATCCGTTCGGGCGTGTCCCACCTGCGCAAACGCCGTGCCACCGAAACGGTGGGACCATGACGCAGACCACCGACACCGACACGCCCCGTAGCCCCTCCGGAGGGTCCTTCCTCACCGAGGTGAAGGACGCCGTCACTCCTCGGGCCACCCTGTTGGTGATCGCCGTGCTCGCCCTCCAGCTCCTCTTCATCGCCTCCTATGTGGGGGCCCTGCACAACCCCAGGCCCAGGGACGTCCCGTTCGGCGTGGTCGCACCGGCCGCGGCGGCCGGCCAGGCGGTGACGCGCCTCGACCACCTTCCCGGTTCCCCGCTGGACCCCCGGGCGCTGCCGGACGCGGCGACGGCCCGCCGCCAGATCCAGAACCGCGACATCGACGGCGCTCTGGTGATCGACCCGTCCGGCAGCACCGACACCCTCCTGGTCGCCTCCGGCGGCGGCAGGGTTCTCGCCACGGTGCTGGAGAACCTGACGAGGGCCCTGGAAGCGTCACAGCACCGCACGTTCCGCACGGTCGACGTGGCCCCGGCGTCCCGGACGGACTTCAACGGTCTGACGTCGTTCTACCTGGTCGTCGGCTGGTGCGTCGGCGGCTACCTGTGCGCCTCGATCCTCGCCATCAGCACCGGCGCCCGCCCGGCGAACCCGCGCCGCGCGGTGATCCGCCTGGGCGCGATGGCCATGGTCGCCGTCGTCGGCGGCCTCGGCGGCGCGATCATCGTCGGCCCGATCCTGGACGCCCTGCCCGGCAGCATGGCGGCCCTGTGGGGCCTCGGCGCACTGATCACCTTCGCGGTCGGCGCCACGACGCTCGCCCTCCAGGGGCTCTTCGGCATCGTCGGCATCGGCCTGGCGATCCTGCTGGTGGTGATCGCCGGCAACCCGAGCGCGGGCGGCGCGTTCCCGCTGCCGCTCCTGCCCCCGTTCTGGCAGGCGATCGGCCCGGCCCTGCCACCGGGCGCCGGCACCTGGGCGGCCCGCTCGATCGCGTACTTCCAGAGCAACGCCATGACGTCGGCCCTGCTGACGCTGGGCGCCTGGGCGCTGGGCGGCATCGTGGTCACGCTGCTGGCAGCACGGACCCGAAGAAACCGAGCGACGTAGCCCTCCGGGAGCGAGGTCCTGTGCGGGCGCGTCGTGGCTGGTCGCCGTCGGCGTGACCGCAACCGGCCACCGGACGGCGACGGGCCGCCGCAGGCGAAAAGGGGCGCGGGGAACTGCGCGACCAGCCACGACGCGACCCGCGGACGACGACGCACCGCCGCAACCACCACACACCCGCAGAGCGAGTACGCCCCCGCACGCAGACCGCGCGCGGGGGCATGACTCCACACGAGCACCGGCGCGTGCGCCTCAGTACACGTGCACTCCGTACGCGCTGAGCGCCTCGGTCACCGGCTGGAAGAACGTCGTCCCGCCGGACGAGCAGTTGCCGCTGCCGCCGGAGGTCAGGCCGTAGGCCACACCGCTGTTGGAGTACAGCGGGCCACCGGAGTCACCCGGCTCGGCGCAGACCGTGGTCTGGATCAGACCGTAGACGATGTCACCGCCGCCGTAGTTGACCGTCGCGTTGAGCGCGGTGACCTGTCCGCTGTGGATGCCGGTCGTCGAACCGCGCCGGTAGACGGTCGTGCCGACCGACGGCGTGGCCGCGCTCTTGATGTCCACGCTGCCCACGGCGCCCGACTTGGTCACCGAGGAGTTCGTGTAGCGCACGATGCCGTAGTCGTTGCCGGGGAAGGACGAACCGGCGGTGGAGCCGAGCGTGGTCGAGTGGGAGGAGTTCGACCACCAGGTGCCCGCGCCGTCGGTGCAGTGACCGGCGGTCAGGAAGTAGTAGTTGCCGCTGGAGTCCTGGACGTTGAAGCCCAGCGAGCAGCGCCAGCTACTCGCATAGATGGCGTCGCCGCCGGAGATCAGCTTGTTGAACTTGCCCGGGGTGCGCTTGATGGTGAGCGCGCCGGCGTTGGCCCCGGCCTGCTCCTTGATCTTGGCGATCTCGGCCTGCGTCACCGTACTGTCGGCCGTGACGACGAGACGGTGGTTCTTGCTGTCGACGGCCCAGGCGGTACCCGGGATGTCGGCCTTCAGCACCGAGTCGCTCGCCTTGGTCAGCTGCGCCGCGCTGAAGGTGGTGGGGGCGTCGGACGCGTTCGCGCTGGGGATCGCGATCGCGGCCGCGGCCACGAGTCCGGTGGAGACGGCGATCAGCCGGGTCCGTCTCGAAAGGCCGCTGCGGTCAGTGGTGCGCTTGATCCTCACGTGTCGTTCCCTCCATGGGAAGTCGGGGGCCCGCGTGGGGTCGGGGCCCGTGAGGCGCAGCCAGGGCCAGGACGCCCGGGATCCCGGGCTTTCACATGCCCCTGACAAGCGCTGAGGGGGAGTATTCGGCCGAACGGCCGGTAGGCGCAAGGGCGCCTTTCGGCCGTCACGTTTTGAACCACCTTTACCCAACGACCGCCACGGGCGGAGTCGGCCGGCCCCCAACCGGCAGCCCCTCAGGCCGGGTTCAGCTCCCCCGCCGCCACGTCGATCCCCAGCCTGTTCCCCGGCGGCGGGAACGGGCACAGGAAGTGGTCCGCGAAGGCGCACGGCGGCAGCTGGGCCCGGTTGAGATCCACGACCGTGCGCCCCTGCGCGTCGGGGGCGGCCGCATACAGGAACCGGAAGCGGAAACTGCTCACCCCGCTCGTGCCGTCGGCGAACACCGCCCACAGCGTCCCGTCGTCCTGCACCGACACCTTCAGCGTCACCTCCCGCCCGTCGAACGCGAAGGCCAGCTCACCGCCCAGCCCCAGCCCCCGCTCACGCCCGTCGGCGTTCTCGACCCGCACGGTGCGGCTCTCGCCGTACGCCGTGAAGCGCGCCGGTAGGACGAAGCGCGGATCGTGGGGCGCGGCGTCGATGCCACGGAACCGCCGGCGCGTACCGGCGCCGGGATCGAAGTCCCGCACCCCCCATGCCCCTTCCCGCACCAGCACCACCAGGCGCCGCTCTCCGTACCCGACCCGTGCGTCGGCGACGGCTCCCGAGTCGGCACCGAGCCGTACCTCCCCGCTGAACGGCTGTCCGTCCAGCGTCAGCCCGTCCCCGGCAGCGGCGGCGAGCAGGACCCCGTCGTCCCTCGCGGTCCAGCGCCCCGGAATGTCCGGAAGTCGCCCCTCCGGATGGTCTTCCAGCCAGTACGTGCCGACGAGCGCGAGCGGCCCGTAGGGCGCACACACCGCCTCGACACGGCGCTCGTGCCACTGCTTCCACTCGGTCACCGCGTCCGCCACGTCCGGCGACACCTGATCCGTCATGTCCTCGATCCCTTTCCCGATCCGTTTTCCGCCGGGGCGCCGAGCCCCAGGTGCGAGCGCAGCGTCGCGCCCTCGTACTCCGTGCGGAACGCGCCACGCTCCTGCAGCAGCGGCACGACCCGGTCCACGAACTCCTCGAGGCCGGCGGACCCGAGGAGGAACCCGTCGGCGGCCTCTTCCCGCACATACGCGTCGAGTTCGGCGGCCCGCACCCCTGCGGGCGCACCACCGAGACCATCGCACCCCGCGAGCACCCTCAGCTCCCGAGCCTCCCGCCCGTACCGGGCCAGCCGCCGCTTGACGTCGGTGTACAGGGCGCGCCCGGCCGCCACCGGGCCGTACGCCGTGACGAGCACGTCGGCGCGGGCGGCGGCGAACTCCCGCTGGTCCTCGGACTCCCCCGCCACGATCACGACGGGCCGCCCCTGCGGTGAGGACGGCACCGCGAAGTCCGCTTCCCAGACCTCCCGCACGATGTCCACGCGCGGCGCGCCACCCGAGGCCACGTGCCAGCCGGCTCGTCCCCCGCTGAGCCCGTCCAGCGTGGCCAGGCGGCGCACGAGGTCGAACGGATCGCCGCCGGCCGCGTCGACCGTGGCGGCGAGCCCGGTGCGCGCGGTGACGGCCGCGAGCGCGTCCAGTACCGTCACCGGCTCGTCCGCCGCCACCAGCACGAAGTCGAACAGCCCCCGCTCAGCGGTCCGCGCGAGGTGCTCCACCACCGGGAACCCGGCACGGCCGCCGACGCCGTCCACCCGCACCGCGAGATGCATCCGCCGGCTCATCCCACACTCCCCGCGTACCTCACGGCCCGTGCGAGGCCCAGGTGTTCGCGCAGCGTCCCGCCCGGATAGAAGGTGCGGAACAGTCCCCGGTGCTGAAGCACCGCCACCGTGCCGTTGACCAGCCGTTCCAGGTCCCGGCGCGGCTCGACCGGCACGAGGTGGAAGCCGTCGACGGCCCCGTGCGCATGCCACCCGGTGATCAGTTCGGCGAGGTCGACCGGGCCGCCCCGGTACAGCGGGCCGTGGACGGTGGGCCGGGGTCCGCCGCCTCCGTGGCCGGGTGCGGCGGCGCGTTCGCCGTCCCCCAGGTCGATCCGCAGGCTCGCCAGCACCCGCAGGTCCCGCGGGTCACGGCCGTACCCGGTGGCGAGCGCGGCCAGTTCGGCGCGCAGGTCGGCGGCCTGGTCCGCGCCGGCCGCCCGGACCAGGGCGACGTCGGCGTGGCGGGCGGCCCCGGGCCGGTCCTGCCGGTCGGTGGCGTCGACGACGTGCACGGGATGCCCCGGCGAACGCCCCGGCGTGCCCGTGGTCCGGGCGAGCCGGCCGGCCCGGCCGGCGCTGATCCGGTCGAGGACCGCGACGGCGCCCGCCTCGCGGTCCGGGTCGGTCACCGCCGGCACCAGGCCGATGCGGGTGGTCTCGGGCGCGACGCGGGCCAGCACGCCCGCCGTGTCGAGGCCGGGTCCCGCGAAGCCGCCGTCCACGGTCACGAAGTCCAGTCCGCCGCGTTCGGCGAGGCGCGCCAGCTCGACGTAGGCACCGGCGTCGTACGCCCGCGGCTGGTCGATCGCGGCGCCGAGATGCAGCAGCCCTCCCATGTCGGAACTCCCCTCCCCCGCGCCCTCCTCACAGCACCTTCGACAGGAACGCCCGTGTGCGCTCGTGCCGTGGGGCGTCCAGCACCTCACCCGGCGGCCCCTGCTCGACGACTCGGCCGTCGGTCATGAAGACGACGGTGTCGGCGACCTCGCGGGCGAAGCCGATCTCGTGGGTGACGACGATCATCGTGGTGCCCTGGTGGGCCAGGTCCTTGATGACGTCGAGGACCTCGCCGACCAGCTCGGGGTCGAGCGCGGAGGTCGGCTCGTCGAACAGCAGCAGCCGCGGTTCCAGTGCGAGGGCGCGGGCGATGGCGACGCGCTGCTGCTGCCCGCCGGAGAGCTGGCGTGGGTAGGCGCCCGCCTTGTCGGCGAGGCCGACCCGGTCCAGCAGCCGCAGGGCCGTCTCCTCGGCCTCCTGCCGGGGGCGCCTCAGGGCGGCGACCGGTGCCTCCGTGACGTTCTCCAGGACGGTCAGGTGCGGGAAGAGGTTGAAGTTCTGGAAGACGAAGCCGATCCGGGTGCGCTGTTTGAGGATCTCGCGCTCGGGCAGCTCGTGCAGCCGGTCGCCGGAGCGGCGGTAGCCGACGAGGGCGCCGTCGACGCTGATCGCGCCCCGGTCGACCTTCTCCAGGTGGTTGATGGTGCGCAGCAGGGTGGACTTGCCGGAGCCGGAGGGGCCGAGGACGACGGTGACCTCGCCGGTGCGCACCTGCAGGTCGATGCCGTCGAGCACCTTCAGCGGGCCGAAGCTCTTGTGGACGGACTGGATGTCGACCATGACGCTCATGGGGATTCCTTCGATGTCTCGAGGAGGACGAACGGGAGGCGGGAGAGGGGCGGAAGGGGGGTCAGGCGGTGTCGGAAGGAGGGTCAGGCGGCCTCGCGCGCCGCGAGGGAGCGCAGGAAGGCCAGCGCGGCACGCGCGGTGGCGTCGTTCTGCCGGAACGCCGGCCCGCCGGTGCGGGGCCGGGTGAACGCGCCGGAGGAGCGCGCGTCGGTGTGGGGGCCGAGCGCGAAGCGGCGCGGGTGGGGCCGCCCGGCGCGGTCGAGGATCCGTCCGTCGGCGGGGTCGACGCGCAGCAGCCCGTCCGGGGTCTCGGCGGCGCCGTCGGCGTGCAGGTCCCGCAGCAGCGGTTCGCGGCTGTCGCGGACGGTCGGTGCGGGCAGCCGCGCCTCGACCAGCGCCCGGGCCTCGATCCGCACGCCCGGCACGCCGGGGCTGGAGGCCCAAAAGACCCCGTCCTCGGCGGCCAGCGCCATGTCGGGGCCCACGAAGCGGACGATCCCGGCGCGGGACAGCGCGAGCAGCTGGCGCAGCCGGGGGGCGGGCGGACCGGAGGCGAGGAAGCTGAAGAAGCCGTGCCACCAGGACCCGACGTCGCCGAGCCGCACCAGCTGCCCGTACACCGAGAGCAGGGCGTAGAAGACGGCCAGGTCCGGGCTGTGCGCCGGGTCGTGCCGGCGCCGCAGGTCCTCCTCCACGTGGGCCCGCAGCCCTTCCTGGAGGGCTTCGTGGGAGGCGTAGCGCACGCCGTCCAGCGGCCGGTCGAGGGCGTCGAGGTCGAGCCGGTCGCGTACGTCGGGCACGGCCGCGGCGACCAGGGCGTCCAGGTCGGCGCCGTCGGCCGCGGCGTACTTCTCCTCGAAGACGGCCCAGGACACGGCGGTCCGCTCGGGGTGCGCGGTGAACAGCCGGTGGTAGTGGGCGAATCCGATCTCCTTCGCCACCAGGGGCCACACGTCCCGGCGGAAGTCGTACCCCTCGGGCCGGGCAAGCAGCTCCGCGGTCTGCGCGGGACCGAGGAAGCGCGGCAGCGGCGGCCGCTCGCCGGTGAGGTCGTACCCGATCTTCGCGTGGTACGGCACTCCGCGCCGCGACCCGACGTACAGCACCGGCTCACGCCCGGACGGGAGGTAGGTGTCGCCGTCGTAGCGGCCGCCGCGGCCCTCCGTGAGCAGCACCATCAGGTCGACGAAGGCGAGGCCGAAGCCGCGCACCAGGACGTTCTCGCCGGGCGCGAGCGCGGACAGGTCGCTGTCGGCGGTGTAGTCCGGCGGCAGGTGGACCAGCCCGTGCTCCCGGGCGTACGCGGCCAACGCGCGCTGTTCGTCGTCGGGTTCGGCGTCGAGATGGCCGACGGTGAGCACCACCAGATCGGCGAGGAGGGGCCGGGGGCGCCCCTCCAGCCACACCTGCTGGCGGCCCTCGCGCGGACCGCTGACCCGCAGGGCGCGGCGGCGGTGGTGGTGGACGGTGATGCCGGGGGGCAGCGCGGCCAGGGCCTGCTGATGCACCCAGCCGAGGTAGGCGCCCTGCAGCTGCCGGCCGGCGAAGGTGCGGCCGTCGACGCCGGCCCATTCGTGCAGGGTGGGACCGGGGCGCACGGGGCCGGCCATGTCGACGGTGTCGTCGGTGAACATGGTGATGTCCGCGGCGTGCGAGTTCATCCAGAGCAGGGGTGACTGGGCGGCACGCCAGACGCGTCCGGCGCCCGGTGGGTACGGGTCCACGAGGTGGATGTCGAGGCCGGAACCGGCGTACAGCTCGGGCGCGTTGGCGGCGATCCGCTCGATGACACCGGTCCCGCGCGGTCCCGCGCCGACGATGACCAGGGCGGGCCTCATCGCCGCGGCTCCGTTCCGCGCGCGAAGCGCCTCTCGACGTACGTCTGGCCGATGCCGAGCAGCGAGGTGACGACGGTGTACCAGAGGGTCGCGACCATCAGCAGCGGGATCACCTGGTAGGTGCGGTGGTAGATCAACTGCGCCGAGAACAGCAGGTCGTTGACGGCGATGACGCTGACGATGGAGGTGCCCTTCAGGGTGCCGATCAGCATGTTGCCGGCCGGCGGCACGATGGAGCGCATGGCCTGGGGCAGCACGATGCGCCACCAGCGGCGCCTGCGGCTCAGACCGAGCGCCTGGGCCGCCTCGACCTGGCCGCGGTCGACGGAGAGGATGCCGCCGCGCACCACCTCGGCGGCGTACGCGGCCTCGTGCAGGGTCAGGCCGATGACGGCGACGGCGACCGGGCTGAGCAGGTCGACCGTCCGTACGCCGAGGATGTGCGGGTACAGCGCCCCGATGTTGAACCACAGCAGCAACTGCACCAGGATCGGGATGGACCGGAACAGCCACACGTACCCCCAGCTCACCGCGCGCAGTACGGGGTTGGCGGACAGCCGGGCGGCGGCGAGCAGGGTGCCGAGCGCGAAGCCGAGCACCATCACCACGGCGGTCAGCCACAGGGTGAGCCACAGGCCGCGCAGCACGGAGGCGGTGGTGAAGTACTCGGCGACGACGTCCCATTGGAAGGCGTCGTTGCGCAGGACCGAGGTGAGCGCGAGGGCGAGCAGGACCAGGACGACGACGGCGGCCGCCCACTGGCCGTAGCGGCGCCGGGGCACGATGCGCGGGACGTCGGCCGCTTGCGGGATGCCGGGTGCCGCGGGCACTTTGGCGAGGGTGTCGGAAGACATGCGAAGGCTCCGTGACCTGGTGGGTCGTACACGGGTGGTGCCTTCACACGGGGCGCGCCGAGCGGCGCGGTACGGCCGAGCCCCTCAGCAGGGCCGTCGCACGACTGTACGGGGCCGTTTCCCCTCACTGTCAAGGATGTCCAGAGTATGAGCCGTACGTCTCAAGCCGGTTGACGCAAAACCGGAGACCTGTTCCACTTGGCCCATGCATCCGCAGTGGCTGGTCTCGCGCTCCCACATCGACTTCGGTCGCGTGTGGTCCTCTTCCTGTTGAGCTGACCCCCTGCACGTCCCGCTGCCCTGATCCGGCGGGCGCTCTTCCGCGTTCCTCTCCGCATGCCTTCACACGCGCACCCCTCCCCTCGCGTTGTTCCCCCCGGCGTTCGTCACGCCCTTTCCGCTGCTCACAGGAGACCGCACCCCATGCGTACGTCCACGCGTACCCGCTTGAGGCATTTCGCCCCGTTCGCCCTGATCACCTCGGCTGCTGTCCTCCTCAGCGCGTGCGGTTCCGGCTCCACCGGCCCGGCGGACGCGGCCGGCGCCGCGGCGGCCGCGGACAAGATCCCCACCACGGATGTCGTCTCCGGCGTCCACAAGGACGCGGCGGCCGCGAAACTGCTGCCGGCCGGAGTACGGGAGGTCACCGTGGCGATCAGCGTCGGCGGCACCCCGCCCGGCACCACCTATCTGGACGACGGCAGGACGCTGACCGGTCAGGACGTCGACTTCACCAAGGCCGTCGCCCGCGTCCTCGGCCTGCGGCCGAAGGTGGAGCAGGCCGGGTTCGAGGCGATCCTGCCCGCGCTGGACAGCGGCAAGTACGACGTCGGCGCGAGCAACTTCGGCGTCACCGACGAACGCCGCAAGACCATCGACTTCGTCACCTACATCAACGACGGGCAGGGCTTCGCCACCCGCAAGGACAGCGATCTGGAGAAGATCACCGATCTGACGCAGCTGTGCGGTCTGAACGTCGCCACCGGCGCCGGCACCACGTTCGAGGCCACGCTGGAGAAGAACAAGCACCTGTGCACCGACGCCGGCAAGAAGCCGTACAAGGTGCAGACGTACGGCGAGTCGAGCGCGATCTGGTCGTCGGTGCAGCAGGGCCGCAGCGACGTGGTGATGTCCACCATCAACGGCCTGCGCTACGCCGTCGCCCACCAGCCGGGGCTGAAGTTCCTGAACGAGTACCACCGCCTCGACGTCGGCTTCGCCTTCAAGAAGGGCACGCCGCTGGCGCCCGCCTTCCGCGCCGCGGTGAACAAGCTGCTCGCGGACGGCACGTACGAGGCGATCCTGAAGAAGTGGGGGACCACGGGATCGGCGATCAAGACGTCACAGATCTCGCCGCCCGAGCTGCGGAGCTGACGGACCGACAGGGCCGACAGGGCCGACGGGGTGGCCTCAGCAGTCACACCCGCAGTCGCAGCAGTCGCATCCGTCGCCGCAGTCACAACAGCCGCTGCAATCACCGCAGTCGCTGCAATCGCACTGCGAGCACATTCCTTCTCTGCGCTCGCGGGTCCACGGGTCCTCGTAGGTGCCGCAGCACATCTGGCACGTGCAGGCCAGTCCCATCCACACCGCGCAGCCGGCGAGCAGTCCACGCCGGTCGCGGCGCGGGGGCTCGGGAGGCATCGGCGCCCCCGGACCGCCGGGCGGCGCGTACGGCCCGGCGGCGTGCGGGGCGTGGGCACAGCCCGCGGCACCGAACGCGCGGTCGACGGAGGAGCGCAGCTCGTGCACCAGCAGCCGGTGCGCGAGCCGTCCGTCGGTGAACTCCACGTCCCTCAGCGCCAGCCGGATGCCGTGCACGGCGTCGTCCGCGAGCCGGCGGACGTCGGTGAGCGGGGTGCCGGTGGCGGTCAGCGGGTTCCAGGCGCCCGACGCCGCGTCGGCGTGCCGGTCCTCGACCGCGTCCAGCAGGTGGGCGAGCCGCCCGAAGAGCCGGCCGGCCTCGGCGAGCGGTGCCGCGTTGCCGGGGCGGCCGGCCAGCACGGCGGTGTGGGCGAAGGCGGCGGCGGTGGCCGTCTCGGTGGGTTCGGTGACGGTCAGGATCGGTGTGCCGGGCCCGGCCAGCGCCTCCAGGCCAGTCTGCCGTTCGACGGCGTCGACGAGGACGGCGGTGTCGAAACCGACGGCGGCGCCGCCGCGTTCCCCGGCCCGGGCCCACCCCTCGGCGACCCGGCGGGCGGCGAGCGCCACCGGCCGCCGGCCCAGCAGGCCGTCACGGTCGGCGACATGGTCGTGGACCTTCGCGGAGGCGAGCACCAGCGACACGGCGGCGGCCAGCCGCGCGCCCTCGCCCCGGGCGACGGAGGCGGTGCGCATGCCGCGCAGCGGACACGGTCCGGCGGTACGCCTCCCACCAGCGCTCTTCCCCGCCTGAGCCTCCGTCAGAACCGATATGAGAAGCCCGTCATAGTTCGTCACGATTCGGGCGAACTGTCCGTGATCCTTGCGCAGCGCGAGACACAGCCCGCACAGATGAGCCATCCACTGAACGCCCAGCGCCTCGCCGAGCCGATGCCGGCAGGGCCTTACGATTCCGAACACCACGCGTCCCCGTTCACCCGTACGCCCCGCCCGTCACCCGGACGCCGGGAAGAATCATATTTCACTCACAGTCAGCAGCCGTTTGAGTCACGCCCCTTGGGAAACACGGGCTCTCGACGGATCGGCTGTGCACCAGTACCGTCACAAACCCCCCGCACGGCGTCTATCCACTTGGCGCGACATCCGCATCATGGACGACCATGGGGAATGCGGAAGGCAAGACAAGGCCGCTGTGAGAGGAGGCGTCCATGGGATCGGTGCGCAAGGCGAGTGCGTGGCTCGGCCTCGTCGACGACAACGATGACGAGCGCTACTACGACGACGACTACACCGAGGGGACCGAGTCCGGGGACGCCTGGGTCACCGACCCCCGGGTGAAGGTGGCAACGGACACGGCCGAGGAGAAGGGCCGGCGGATCGGCACGGTGACGCCGGACAGCTTCCGGGACGCCCGCGCGATCGGCGAGCTGTTCCGCGAGGGGGTTCCGGTCATCATGAACCTCACGGCCATGGAGCCCGGCGACGCCAAGCGCGTCGTCGACTTCGCGGCGGGGCTCATCTTCGGGCTGCGCGGCTCGATCGACCGGATCTCCACGCGGGTGTTCCTGCTGTCCCCGGCCGACACGGAGATCATCTGCGGCGAGCCCGCCGCGCACCGTTCGGACGGTTTCTTCAACCAGAGCTGAGGCGGGGCCGCTCACCGGCCCCGTCCCACCTCGGGGTCCGTCACCGGAACGCGTCGAGTCCGGTGAGCGCCTTGCCCAGCACCAGCTGGTGCATCTCGACGGTGCCCTCGTAGGTGAGCACCGACTCCAGGTTGGTCGCGTGCCGCATCACGGGGTACTCCAGCGAGATCCCGTTCGCGCCGAGGATGGTGCGCGCGGTACGGCAGATCTCGATCGCTTCCCGTACGTTGTTGAGCTTGCCGAAGCTGACCTGCTCGGGACGCAGGCGGCCGGCGTCCATGCGCCGCCCGAGGTGATGGGCGAGCAGAATCCCCTTGTGCAGCTCGACCGCCATGTCGGCGAGCTTGGCCTGCGTGAGCTGGAAGCCGCCGATGGGCCGGCCGAACTGCTCGCGCGTCCTGGCGTACTCCAGTGCGGCCTCGAACGAGGACCTGGCCGCGCCCATGGCCCCCCAGACGATCCCGTAGCGGGCGTGGGACAGACAGCTCAGGGGTCCGCGCAGCCCGGTGACCTCCGGCAGCACCGCGTCGGCCGGCAGCCGTACGTCGTCCAGCACCAGTTCGCTGGTGACGCTCGCGCGCAGCGACCACTTGTGCTTGATCTCGGGCGCGGAGAAGCCGGGGGTGTCGGTGGGCACGACGAAACCGCGGATGCCGTCGTCGGTCCGGGCCCAGACGACCGCGACGCCGGCGACCGAGCCGTTGGTGATCCACATCTTGCGGCCGTTGAGCACCCAGTCCGAACCGTCACGCTTGGCGTGGGTGCGCATGGCGGCGGGGTCGGAGCCGTGGTCGGGCTCGGTCAGCCCGAAGCACCCGATGACCTCGCCGGCGGCCATGCGGGGCAGCCAGGCCTGCTTCTGCTCCTCGCTGCCGAAGCGGTGGATGGCGTACATGGCGAGCGAGCCCTGCACCGACACCAGGGACCGGATGCCGGAGTCGGCGGCCTCCAGCTCCAGGCACGCGAGGCCGTACTGCACGGCGGAGGCACCGGCGCAGCCGTAGCCCTCCAGGGACATGCCGAGCGCGCCGAGGGAGCCGAGCTCCCTCGCCAGCTCACGGATGCCGGGCAGCTCGCCCTTCTCGTACCACTCGGCGATGTGGGGCAGCACGCGGTCCGCCGCCCAGCTGCGGACGGTGTCCCTGATGGCCAGGTCCTCGGCCTGAAGAAGGTCGTCGATTCCCAGGGGATCGATGGGGTCAAAGGACATGGCGCATCCTCCGGCGAACGCGAAAACTAGCACCGCTAGTTACGATTGGTGCCGCTGACGTTACGACGAGGTGTCCCGTACGTCCAGTCCCCCCGGGTGCGCCCCTCCGGACAGTCCGGCAGGTGGCCCTTGCGGCAGGTCCCCCGGACGGCCTCGTGCGGCAGCCCCGGGCAGGCTTCGCACGGCTGTCACGCCGAGACGCGCGGCCGCTCCGCCTCGCGGGGCGCGGGCAGTTCCACCGGCTCGGGCTCGCCGCACTGCATGACCCGGGGCAGGCGCAGCGCCATCACCGCGCCCAGCAGCAACAGGCCGGCGCTCACCAGCAGGGTCACGTGCAGTCCGTGGACGAAGGACGCGCGCGCCGCCGCCCGCAGGGCGTCCCCGGCATTCCCGCCGAGCCGGCCGGCGACGTCGTAGGCCTCCCCCAGCGAGTGGCCCGCCGCACGAGAGGCCGACGCCGGTACGCCGGGCACGTCCGCGAGGCCGGGCGCGTACGCCGCGTTCATCACACTGCCCAGCAGGGCGATCCCGATCCCGGCTCCCAGCTGGTACGACGTCTCACCGATCGCCGCCGCGCCGCCCGACTGCTCGGCCGGCGCCTCGCTCAGCATCGACTCGTACGCCCCGAACAGCGTCGTCTCCAGTCCGAAGCCGAGCAGGACGAAGCCGGCCAGCAGCAGGGGCACGTCGTCGGTCGCGCCCATCGCGGTGAGCGCCACCACCGCGGCCGCGGTCAGGCAGAAGCCGGCGCACACCATCCGGCGCGGCCCGAACCGGCGCAGCATCCGCGCCCCGAGCAGCCCGGCCGCCATCGCCGCGAAGGTCAGCGGCAGCAGCCGCAGCCCGGTCTCGAGCGGCGAGAGGCCCAGCACGAGTTGCAGATACTGCGCCGCGATCAGCTCCAGGCCGACCAGGGCGAGCATCGCCAGCACGATGCACCCCACGGAGGTGCTGAACGCCGGCCGGGCGAACATCCTGAGGTCGACCAGCGGGTGCCGGCGCCGCCGCTGCCGTCGTACGAACAGGACCAGCAGGACCGCGCCGGTGAGCAGGGGCAGCACGGTGAGCGCGCTGCCCGCCGGCTCTCCGCCGCCCAGCCGCTTGACGCCGAACACCGCGCCGAACAGACCGGCCGCGGCCATCAGCGCGCCGACGACGTCCCAGGGGCCGTCGTCGCCTCCGGTCGACTCGGGCAGCAGCAGCCGGCCCACCGGGATGCTGATCAGCATCAACGGGATGTTGACGAGGAAGACCGAGCCCCACCAGAAGTGCTCCAGCAGGAACCCGCCCAGCAGCGGGCCGACGGCCGCGCCGACCGCCGCCACCGCGCTCCACACACCGATCGCGAGCGCCCGCTCGCGCCGGTCGGGGAAGACCTGCCGCAGGATCGACAGCGTCGCGGGCATGATCATCGCCCCGCCCACCCCGAGGAGGGCCCGCGCGAGGATCAGCACCTGCGCGTCGGGCGCGAAGGCCGCGAGCGCGGAGGCGATGCCGAAGAGGCCGTAACCGAGCAGCAGGACGCGTCTGCGGCCGACCTTGTCGCCGAGCGTGCCGAACAGGATCAGCAGCGAGGCGCAGACGAGGGGGTAGGTGTCGACGATCCAGAGCAGCTCGATGGCGCCGGGCCTCAGGTCCTCGGTGACGGCGGGCACCGCCACGTGCAGCACGGTGGCGTCGACGGCGACGAGCAGCAGGCTGGCGCACAGGACGACGAGGACGACCCAGCGGTTGGCACCGGCCCCGGCCGCCCGACGGCGCAGCGCGGCGGCCGTGGTCGTCCCGGACATGTACGTACCTCCCAGATGAACCTCACGCCCGGCGGGCTCACGGGGGTGGGGACTCCCCCCGCGACTCGGCCGGAGAGAAGCGGTCGTCTCCGGCCCGCGCAGCGAACGCGAGTGACACGTCAGCGTACGCGCATTCGCCCGCCGCTCGCGTGGCGGAGGTCTCACCGGTTCCGGTGAACCCGTGTGGCGTACGCCACTCCTCGCCCGGTGCGCGCCGGCCCCGCCTCCCCGGCGGCGATCACGCTGCGACACGAGCGGGCGGCGAAATCCGGGCGGGCGCACGGTGAACGCATTCGGACACGCCATAAAACCCGCTCCGGAATGATCAAAGGAATTGCAGGACGCGATGCACTCCGATTACGGATTCACAGGAATTAAACCCGCCGTTGAGAGGAATCCCACATCACATCGTCATCACAAAGCCGTGGATTCGCAGGGGTTGACAGCTCACCCGCTGTAACGTCGATTGAGTGCGTATCGAACCGAACCTCACCCGTCTGGACCGGGTGTTCACCAGACTGGACCGGGAGCCGGAACGGCCGGCCCACATCGACGTACCGCGGATGACGCGGCACAGGGTCGTGCTCTTCGGCTCGACCCTGGCCTTCTACGCGGCGATCGTGTGGCTGGTCGTGACCACCTCGTGGCTGGTCCGGCTGGACTGGCAGGTCATGTTCTTCCGGCCCTACCAGCAGTGGGCGCAGATCCACTGGTTCGTCGACTACTACGTGGTGCTGGGCCAGCGCGGCCCCACCGCCGTGATGGTCGCCGCCTGGCTGGGCTGGCGCTCCTGGCGGCAGCACACGGTGCGCCCCCTGCTGACGCTGGGGGCGTCTCTGCTGTTGCTGAACATCACGGTGGGCGCGGCGAAGATCGGCATGGGCCGGCTCGGCCCCCACTACGCGACCGTCATCGGCTCGAACGAGATGGGTCTGGGCGGCGATATATTTCCCAGCGGCCACACCGCCAACGCCGTGGTGACCTGGGGAATCCTGGCCTATCTGGCCTCCACCCCGAGAGCCAGGCGCTGGCTGTCCGCCCTGTCGGCGCTGACCTCGCTGGGCGTGGGCATGTCCACGGTCTACCTCGGTACGCACTGGCTGAGCGATGTGCTCCTCGGCTGGGCCGCGGGTCTGCTGATCCTGCTCGCCCTGCCGTGGTGCGAGCCGCTGATCGCCCGCGCCGAGACCGGGCTGTTCGACCTGCGCGACCGCTGGCGCGCCCGCCGCGCCGGCACGGCGCCGGTCCCGGCCGCCCCGGTCACGCCGCCGGTCCTGGTCCCGTCGCGCCCCTCGGCGCAGGACGAGACCCCCGCGGGCCGCGCCGCGGCCTCCACGTCCCGCTCCCCGCGCGCGCCCGTCTACCTGGCCCCCGGCCCGCACACCACCCGCGCCGAGCGCACCCCGGTCACCCCGGCCGGCAGCCGCCGCCCGCCGCACGCGGACCGCGTCGCGCGCGGCACGACCCCGGCGGCCCGCCCCACGGGCGGCTGAGCGCCACGCGGCGGACCGGTACGCACACACCCCGCCGCGCACGCACCTCGCAGCGCACACGAAGGCCCCGGTTCCGGACAGGAACCGGGGCCTTCGTCGTCGCGTCGCCCGGGAGCCTCAGCCCTTCCAGGCGCGGACCACCCGGCCGTCGTCGACCTCGAAGTTCAGCCGGCCGGCGCGGTACTCCATGGTGATGACCGCCCCCGGCGGCAGGGGGCGCACCGTCGACCACCCGCGCTCACGCGCGAGACGCTCGGCCCGCTCGGCGTCGAGGCCGACGTAACCCTCGGGACTGTCCTGCGGCTCCCCCGGCGGGGAGGGAATGGGTGCCATACCGCCACGCTAGGCGGTGTCACGCTTCTGTCACAAGATCACACCGTTGCGTTTGATCGCGTCCGGTCATATCGGGGAGCGGTTCCCGGTGCCGTCATTAAGCCTTCCGGGTGTATCGGAACGCCATTCCGGTGGCCCGGACCGGCTCCTCCGGCCGCCTGCCGGAAATGCCCCGGCGAAGCTCCGGGCACCGCGATTTCCGGGCCGATTCCCCGAATGCCGTACGCATCGGCGTCCCATGGGAAATCCACGTTTCCCCCACACAATCTCCGTACGCCCCCTGTCGGAGCGTGCCGCGGCGTGCGCATCATGGCCTCGGCCCGCGCGCGGCTTGCGCCGCGGGCCTGCAGCGGACCCGGCACGCGACACGCGAAGGGGCGAGCGAACGATGGGCACCGAGACGGTACGGGCGGCGGCACGGCCGCGGCGAAGCGGGCGGCGCGGCCGGCTGGTCGTGGACTGGCTGACCACCACCGACCACAAGAAGATCGGCCACCTCTACCTGATCACCTCGTTCGCCTTCTTCCTCATCGGCGGGATCATGGCGCTGCTGATGCGGGCGGAGCTGGCCCGGCCCGGGCTGCAGATCGTCGACAACCACCAGTTCAACCAGCTGTTCACGCTGCACGGCACGATCATGCTGCTGCTCTTCGCCACCCCCAGCTTCGCGGGGTTCGCCAACGAGCTGATGCCGCTGCAGATCGGCTCGCCCGACGTGGCCTTCCCGCGGCTGAACATGTTCTCGTACTGGCTGTTCCTGTTCGGCGGGCTGACCGTGCTCGGCTCGCTGGTGGTGCCGGACGGCCCGGCCGCGTTCGGCTGGTTCGCCTACGCGCCGCTCAACGACGCGGTGCACTCCCCCGGCGTGGGGCCCGACCTGTGGATCATGGGGCTCGCGCTGTCCGGCTTCGGCACGATCCTCGGCGCGGTCAACTTCATCACCACGATCGTGGGGATGCGCGCCCCGGGCATGACGATGTTCCGGATGCCGATCTTCACCTGGAACACGCTGCTGACGTCGATCCTGATCCTGATGGCGTTCCCGGTGCTGGCGGCCGCGCTGCTGGTGCTGGAGGCGGACCGGCGCTTCGGCAGCCAGGTCTTCGACGCGGCCAACGGCGGCGCGCTGCTGTGGCAGCACCTGTTCTGGTTCTTCGGCCATCCCGAGGTCTACATCATCGCGCTGCCGTTCTTCGGCATCATCACCGAGATCATCCCGGTCTTCAGCCGTAAACCGATCTTCGGGTATCTCACGCTGGTCGGCGCGACGATCTCGATCACCGGGCTTTCGGTGGTCGTCTGGGCGCACCACATGTTCGCCACCGGCGCGGTGCTGCTGCCGTTCTTCTCCTTCATGTCGTTCCTGATCGCGGTGCCGACGGGAGTGAAGTTCTTCAACTGGACCGGCACCATGATCAAGGGCTCGCTGTCCTTCGAGACGCCCATGCTGTGGGCGACCGGCTTTCTGGTGACGTTCCTGTTCGGCGGGCTGACCGGGGTGATCCTGGCCTCGCCGCCGATGGACTTCCACGTCACCGACTCCTACTTCGTCGTCGCGCACTTCCATTACGTCGTCTTCGGCACGGTCGTCTTCGCGATCTTCGGCGGGCTGTACTTCTGGTGGCCGAAGTTCACCGGCAAGATGCTCGACGAGCGGCTCGGCAAGATCCAGTTCTGGACGCTCTTCACCGGCTTCCACACCACGTTCCTGGTGCAGCACTGGCTGGGCGCCGAGGGCATGCCGCGCCGCTATCCCGATTACCTGGCCGCCGACGGCTTCACCGCGCTGAACACGATCTCCACGATCGGCGCGTTCGTGCTCGGCCTGTCCACGCTGCCGTTCCTGTACAACGTGTGGAAGACCGCCAAGTACGGCGAGAAGGTCGACGTCGACGACCCCTGGGGCTACGGCCGCTCGCTGGAGTGGGCGACCTCCTGCCCGCCCCCGCGGCACAACTTCACCGCGCTGCCGCGGATCCGCTCGGAGTCCCCGGCGTTCGACCTGCACCATCCGGAGTTCGCGGCGCTGACCCCGCAGCCCGAGCCAGCGCCGCATCAAGCCGGTCCCGAGCGGTCCTGATCGCGTCGACCAGCCCGACCGGCTCGACCACCTCGAAGGGGAAGCCGAGCATCATCACGTGGATCACCATCACGTCCAGGTTCCCGGCCCCGGCGCGCAGCAGGCAGGCGCCGGGGCCGTCCGGCTCCAGCGTCCCGGCGGACGGTGAGATCCGCTCGGCGGCCTCGGCGAGGGGCACCAGCAGCCGGACGGTGGCGTGCGTGGCGTACGCGCGCGTGGAGACGCCCTGCGAGACGTAGGCGGCGAGGTCGTCGGCGGGCGGGGTGCGCGGGGTGAAACGCGGGCCGTGCGGCGGCCTGGGGCTGATGCGGTCGACGCGGAAGGTGCGCCAGTCGTGCCGCTCGACGTCCCAGGCGACCAGGTACCAGCGGCGCTCAGTGCACACCAGGCGGTGCGGTTCGACGGTACGGCGGCTCGGGGCGCCGTCGTGCGTGCGGTACTCGAAGCGCAGCCGCTCGGCGTCCCGGCACAGGTGCGCCAGCTCGGTGAGCAGCGCCGGGTCGACGGGGGCCGTCGGCGGGCCCGGGCGCAGCATCGGCACGGTGAAGGCGTTCAGCGCGCTCACCCGGCGGCGCAGCCGGTCCGGCAGTACCTGCTCCAGCTTGGCCAGGGCCCGCACGGAGGTCTCGCCGATGCCCTCGATGCCCTGTCCTGCGGCGGTGCGCAGACCGACCGCGACGGCGACCGCCTCCTCGTCGTCCAGCAGCAGCGGCGGCAGCTCGGCGCCGGCGCCGAGCTGGTACCCGCCTCCGGTGCCGGGGCTGGCGTTGACGGGATAGCCCAGCTCGCGCAGCCGGTCCACGTCCCGGCGCACCGTTCGCGGGCTCACCCCGAGCCGGTCGGCGAGGTCCGGGCCGGACCACTCGCGGTGGGCCTGGAGCAGGGACAGCAGGCGCAGCAGTCGTGCGGAGGTCTCCAGCATAGGCCGAGTCTGCCAGGGCTTGCGGACAGCCTGTGTCCGCGAGGGCACGGCCGCCCGGGGGTGCGTGTCCGGCGCGGCGGTCAGGCGTGTCCGGCCTCCCGGAGGTCGTGGGTGTGTCCGGCCTCCCGGACGTCAGGCGTGTCCGGCCTCCCGGAGAGCGGGGTGTGTCCGGCCCCTCGGGTCAGGGTGTGTAGGGCAATTGCGGCACCACGAAGCAGGTGCGGTTCATGTCGCCCTGTGTCACCCAGCCCTTGCCGTCCTGCCAGCGGGCCACCGACAGGCAGGTGCGGTGGTCCCGCGGCGGCTGCGGGAGCCGCGCGAACTCGACGGGGAGCAGCAGGCCGCGGGCGGTGTAGCCGTTGCCGTGACGGTTCATCCAGCCGTCCACGCACGCGCGCGTGATCCCTTGCCGCGCGCAGGAGCGGGCCGCGTCGGTGAACCACATGGCCGCCGCCCAGCCCTCCAGCTGCCACTGGGAGTGCGTCGAGAATCCCGCGGTGGCCTCCCGGAACTCCCGTACCGCGCTGTCGCCGGAGTCCTCGTAGTTGCGGCTCGCGCCGGTCGCCCACAGGGCGTTGCGGCAGTGCGGGGCGTCCCGGTAGTCCTGCGGGACGGTGGAGGTCCAGTTCTGCACGTTGGTCACCTTGGCCGTGACGTGCGCGCCCACCTCGTCCATCGCCCGGCACAACTGGGCGTTGCCGTGGGTGTCGATCGCGTCGAAGACCAGGTCCACGTCCTGCTGTTTCAGGTCGGCGGCGACGGCGCGGAAGTTGGGCAGCGCGAAGTCGACCTCCTCGGTGACCACCTTGTACCCCTCGGCCTTCAGCCCGCGCTGGACGAGCCGGGCGTAGGCGGCGGACGCCGACTGGTTGTACGACACCACGGCGGCCGTGCGGGCGCCCCGCTCGTGCCGGAAGTACCGGTAGACCTCCGTGCCGCCGTACAGCTTCCCGCCCCAGCCCGGCGTGCCGTCGCGCGGCGCCAGGCTGCCGTAGATGCCGTACAGGTGCGGCCAGGTGTCGTAGGCGGCGCCGATGGGCTGTCCGCCGATGTCGGGCACGCCCGCGTGGGACACGCGCGGGGCGCCCGCGTAGTCGAGGGCGGTGGTGGCGACCAGGGCGACGACCTTGTCCTCGTCGATCAGCTGGTGCACGCACGCGTTGTTGCCGATGCCGCTGCCGCCGTCGTCGCACAGGTGCACCTCGACGCGGCGGCCGGCGATGCCACCGCGCGCGTCGAGCCGGTCGAAGAAGGCCTTCGCGCCGTCGCGCGGTCCGGTGAAGGTGCTCCCGCCGACCGGGCTGGTGGCACTCGTGATGATGCCGACCCGGACCGGTGCGCCCTGGCTCGGCGCGGACGGGGACGCGCGCGTGCTCTGCTCGAAGTCGCGCTCCGGCAGGCGGCTGCCGCATGCCGCGGTCAGGGTGAGCAGCAGCGCCGCGGCCGCTGCCCCGGCCGTACGGCCGGCGCGGCGGTGGTCGTCAGCAGACCGGGATCGCCGACGCGGACGCATTGCCGCTCAGCTTGACCAGCGCGCACAGCGTGCTGACGGAGACCTTCCACGTGCCGCTCTGCTGGACCGAGACGCCGGCCGCGTTCGGCAGGGCGGTCGCGCCCTGGACGACGAGGTCGTACGTCACGGCCGCGCGGGTCGGCGACGTGAACGTCACCTTGGTCACCTTCGCGTGCGCCTGCCGGTTGCGCGGGTCGTTGCCGAAGGCGTACAGGACGGGGGCCATGCGGGTGCCGTCCTCCAGGACGGCCTGCTTGGCCTGGAGCGAGGTCGACGGGTCGAAGAACTTCTCCCAGTTCTGTTTGATCTCCTTCTGGGCCGCGGCCGGGTCCGCCGGTGCCACGGGCGCGGCGCTGGTCGTCTGCCGCGCGGACGGCGTGGCGGAGGGCGTGGCCTTGCCGCCCCCGCCGTTGTCGTCACTGCACGCCGCGAGGGCCGGGGCGAGAATGAGAGCGAGGGCGGCCGCCAGTGCCGTACCTCGTCCCGCCGCCCCTGGGCCGCGCCTGGTACGTGCCGTCCCCCGCCTGAGGTCGCTTCCCAGAACCATCTGGCTCACCACCGGGTGTCGGTCCGGGCGATCTACGCCCGGTGCTTTCAGGGTCGACGCACAACAGACATACTGCAAGCCATCGGTCGACATGGACATACCAGACGTGCCGGGTGGCTGCGTGACGTGTGGGAGCCAGCGATGCGGACAGCGAAGCTGCGGACCGTGCACCCCGTCCTGTGGGCCGGCTGGGCGGCGCTGGCCGCGGGCGCGGTGCTGTGCGTCATCGGCTGGTACGGCGTCTCCGGCGAGCGGTTCGCCGAGCGGCAGCTCCCCTATCTGGCCTCCTGCACGGTGCCGGGTGCCGCCCTGATCGTCGCCGGGGCGGTGCTGCTCAGCCACGGCCGGGACGCCCGCGCGGCCGCGCGCGTGGAGGAGCTGTACGGGCTGCTGGTGGCGGCCGAGGCCGACGGAGACGACGCCTCCGGGTCCGCCGCCGCGCCGGTCGCGGTCAGCGGGCGGACGCTGATGGTGCCGGGCGGCACGCTGTGGCACCGCGCGGACTGCCCGCTCGTCGCGGGCAAGGAGCAGGCGTTGCCGGTCGACGACCGGCTGCTCGCGGAAGGGGCGCTGGCTCCCTGCCCGATCTGCGAACCGGACACCGCGGAGGGCTGATGTCCTCCCTCACCTACGACCTCACGCTCGCCGGGCTGTCGGTCGGCAGTGCCGCCGCGCTCACCGGGATCGGGCTGATCGTCACCTACCGGGCGACCGGAGTGCTCAACTTCGCGCACGGGGCGATCGCGATGGTCTGCGCCTACGGGCTGCGGCAGTGCGTGGTGGTGTGGGGCTGGCCGCTGTGGCTGGGCGCGGTGGTGACGCTGGTGGTGCTGGCGCCGGCGATCGGCGTGCTGCTGGAACGGTTCGTCTTCCGGCCGCTCGCGGTGCTCGGCGGCGACCCGGCGCGCACCCTGGTGGCCTCCATCGGGGTGTTCGTGCTGCTGGTCGGGGGCGCCGTGCTGCTGTGGGGGCAGGGCGCGCGGGACGACGCGCCGCAACTGGTGTCGGCCGACCCGTGGGGACAGCTGGCGGTGGCGCTGCTGCTGGCGGCCGGGGTGTCCGCCGTCATCCGCTGGACCCGGTTCGGGCGGGAGCTGCGGGCCGTGGTGGACGACCGTCAGCTGGCCGTGCTCGGCGGCATCGACGCCGACCGGGTGGCCGCCGCGGGCTGGGCGTTCGGGGCGTTCACGGCCGGGCTGACCGGCGCGCTGCTGGCGCCGTACGTGCGTCTCGACCCGTACGGGCTGCCGCTGCTGGTGATGGAGGTGGTCGCGGTCGCGGTGGCCGCGCGGATGCGCAGCCTGCCCGTGGCGGTGGTGGTCGCGCTCGGGATCGGGGTGGCGCAGAGCCAGCTGACGCGGCTGCACCCCTCCGGCTGGGCGCAGCCGCTGCTCCAGGCGGTCGGCGCGAACCTCTTCGTGGTGGCGCTGCTGGTGGCGGCGCTGGCCCTGCCCGGCATCGGCCGCCGTGACGCGCTTCCCCGTCCGGTGGCCGCACGGGCCCCGGCCGTCCCGCACGGCGCCTGGATCGTCGCTGTCGTGCTGTTCCTGCTGCCGCTGGGCCTGGCCGGTGCGGACCTGCGGACGGCGGTGCAGGTGCCCGCGCTGGCCGTCGTGCTGCTGTCCCTGGTGGTGGTCACCGGCCGGGGCGGCCAGATCTCCCTCGGCCAGGCGGCGTACGCGGGCCTCGGCGCGCTGTTCACGGCGCTGCTGGCGGCGGGCCGCTTCCCCGTCCTGCCGCGGCTGCCGGAGCTGACGGCGCTCGCGGTCGCGGTCGTGCTGGTGGCGCCGCTCGGGCTGCTCACCGGCTGGCCGGCGATCGGCCGTCAGGGCCTCGCGCCGGCCCTCGCGACCTTCGCCGTCGGCGTCGGCGTGAGCCGTTTCGTCTTCGCCCAGCCGTACGCCACGGCCGGGCTGTCCCTGGACCGCCCGGCCGGTTTCGCCGGCGACCGCGCCTACTACCTCCTGGAACTGGGCCTGCTCGCGGCCGCGCTGCTGACCACACGACTGCTGCGCCGGGGCCGTACCGGTCGGGCCCTCGCGGCCATGCGGGACCACGAGGAGGGCGCGTGCGCGGCGGGCGTGCAGGTGCCCTCGCTGAAGCTCCTCGCCTTCGTGTCCGGTGCGGCGCTGGCCGCTCTGGGCGGCGGCCTGCTCGGCATGGGGCTGCGCGCCTTCGACCCGGGCACCTACGACCCGGTGCGGGGCCTGCTGTGGTTCGCCGCGGTGGTCGTGCTGGGCGCCGACAGCACCCTCGGCGCTCTCGTCGCGGCGGCCCTCCTGGTCGGCCTCGACGCGGGCGCGCGCGGCGGGGTGGCGGCGGCGCTGGTCGGCGTCCTGGCGGCGTTCGTCGGCCGCTTCCCCGGCGGCCCGTACGAGGCGCTGCGCGCGGCGGCGGAACGCCTGCGGCCCGGCGGCGGGGCCCGGCTGACGGCACTGGGCGCACGGGTACGCACACGGCTGCACCCGGCACCCGAACGGCCCCCGGGCCGCGCGAGGCCGACGGGGGCCACGGCGGTGTCGGCGGTGTCGGCGGACGGGGCGGGCGGTCAGGCCGCGCTGCCGGGGTGGAGGCGGGGCGGGTACGGCGGGAGACACCCGGTGGACGGGCCCACGCCGGACGGGAGCCGCGCAGCGGACGGGGCGACGCCGGACCGGAGCCGCGCGGCGGACGGGCCGACACCGGACCGGAGCCGCGCGCGCGTCACACCGGCGCCGGGCCGACATCACCCGCAAGGCACACCGGAGTCGGACCGGACCCGCCCCCAAGTCACACCGGCATGGGGCCCGGCCCGCCCCCGAGGCGCACCGGCGTCGGGGCTCGCCGCCCCTGGCACCGGTGGGCCGAGGGTTCGTCCGGGTGCCGGCGCCGCGTCCGTCCCCGTGCTCGCCGCCCGGGGGCTGCGCGTGCGGTACGGCGGGTTCACGGCGCTGGACGGGGTCGGTCTGGAGGTGGCCCACGGCCGGGTCACCGCGGTCGTCGGGCCCAACGGCGCCGGGAAGAGCACCCTGTTCCACTGCCTGGCCGGGACCGTGCGGCCGGAGCAGGGGCAGGTGCTGTTCGGACGACGGGACGTCACCCGGCTCCCGGCGTACGCCCGCACCCGGCTGGGGATCGCACGGACCTTCCAGCAACTGGCCGTCTTCCCCTCCCTCACCGTCGCCGAGAACGTCCGTATCGGCGCCGAACAGGGCAGGGTCACGGATGCGGAGGCGGTGGAGCGGGCGCTGCGGCTGTTCGGGCTGGACGGCCCCGTCCGGGCGCTGCCGGCCGCCGGGCTGCCCACCGGCACGCTGCGGCGCGTGGAGCTGGCCCGGGCGCTCGCGGGCGGCCCGCGGGTGCTGCTGCTGGACGAGCCCGCCGCCGGGCTGGACACCGCCGAGGTGACCGCGATGGCCCGGGTACTGCGCGCGCTGGCCGCGGACGGCACCGCGCTGCTCGTCGTCGAGCACGACCTCGACCTGGTCGCCGACCTCGCCGACGTGGTGCACGTGATGGCCGCCGGCCGGGTCGTCGCCTCCGGGCCGCCCGGCCGCGTCCTGGACGCCGTCGCCGCCCGGGCCGGACAGGACGCGGACGCATGACCCTCGCTCTGCGTCACGCGCGCGTGCGGTACGGCCCCCTGGAGGCCCTGCACGGTGTCACGCTGACGGCACCCGCCCCGGGCCTGACGGTCCTGCTGGGCCGCAACGGCTCCGGCCGCAGCACCGCTCTGCGCGCCCTGGCGGGGACGGTCCGGCTGGCCGCCGGAGCGGTGCTGTGGGACGGCGCGGACGTCACGCGGCTGCCGGCGTACGAGCGGGCCCGGCGCGGTCTGTGCCTGGTTCCGGAGCGGCAGGCGGTGTTCGGCTCGCTCACCGTCCGCGAGAACCTCGCCCTCGCCCCCGGCGCCCACGACGCCGCCCTCACCGCGTATCCGCAGCTGGAGCCCCTGCTCGCGCGCCGCGCCGGCACGCTCTCCGGCGGCGAGCAGCGCATGCTCGCACTGGCCCGGGCGCTCTCGGTACGCGCGCGTGCGGTGCTCGTGGACGAGCCCACGCAGGGCATGGCGCCCGACGTGGCCGCCCGCACCTACGAGGTGCTCGCCTCGCTCGACGCCTGCGTCGTCCTCGCCGAGCAGCGGCTGCCGCCCGCACCGGCCGTCCGCCGGACGGTGGTGGTGTACGAACTGCGGCGCGGCAGCGTCGTCTTCGCCGGCGAGGCGGCGGAGCTGGAACGGCGGGGATCCGCGCGGTGAGCGGCCCCACCGGGATCCCTGGTGCGCCGCGCGGTGAGCGGCCCCACCGGGGATCCCTCGGGACAGCCCTCGGGGCCCCATCCGGCCGGCTGACCGGATGGGGCCCCGAGGCGTGGCTCAGAGGTGGCGGAGCGCGAGTCGCATGCCCGGCTCGATCAGGTCCGGGTCGCCGCCGATGACGCTCTTGTTCGCGGCGTAGATCCGCTGCCAGCTCGTCCCGTTGTGCGCGGCGATCTCGCTGAGCGTGTCGCCCTGGCGCACGGTGTAGTCCCCGCCGCGCGCGGATCCGCGGTCGGCGTGGCCGTTGGAACGGGCCGGCGCCTCCACCGGCTTCGGCGCGGTGGACTTCGACCCGGTGGACTTCGACCCGGTGGACTTCGACCGCTTCGGCGCCGACTTCGCCGAGACGGGGTTCGCCGCGGGCGCGTCGCCGTACGCTCCGGCGTGGCCCGAGCAGACCGGCCAGGCGCCCCAGCCCTGGGCGTGCTGGACCTTCGTGGCGACCGCGATCTGCGCGGACCGGGAGGCCTGGTCGGCGGTCGGCGCGTAGGCCGTGCCACCGTAGGCGCGCCAGGTGCTCGCGGAGAACTGCAGGCCGCCGTAGTAGCCGTTGCCGGTGTTGATGTGCCAGTTGCCGCCGCTCTCGCACTGGGCGATGCGGTCCCACACTCCGCCGTCCGCCGCCGCGGCGCCGCCGGCCGAGGCGAGCAGGCCGAGGGGGGCGAGGAGCGCCGCCCCGGCGAGGACCGCCGTCGTCCGGGCCTGGCCCTTGGTCGGGGTCTTGCGGGCGGTGGTGCGGGTGTTATCGGCACATTCGGACATGTAGATCCCTCTCGAACGACTCGAGGTCCCCCAAGGCGGACCGCCACCCCTCAACGCATCGGCGCGGGGTCGCGCTCCGCCCCGCCCACCGGGGGTCGTGCTCCGCGACTCGGCGCGGACCGGTGGACGTACTCGAGCGGTGCTCGGTGCACACGGCGGAGGAATCTAGAGAGCCGGAGGGCCCGGCATCAACCAATTCGCCGTCATTCCAGGCCAGTTGAGAGTTACCCGGGGTATCGGCGATTTTCGGCCACCCACTACATCCCTGTATGTGACGACAAGTCACCCATGCGTCTCGTCCGCCTGTGAGCCACTTCACCGAGCCAAACTCCTTGACGGCTCGAACACTTGACGCTGAGTGACCGGTTCCGGCGCGGAGTTGACCGTACGCGTCGGTTGAGGGGATTCCGTTCCCGCGCGTGCGTGACCCCCACCACAGATCGCCCGTTGTGCTCTTCATGAGCCGGGGACCACCCGGCGCCGCCAACGCACCGCATCCCGAGGGAGCCACCCGTGCCGCGCATGCTCGACGTCAGCGACGAGGTACGCGCCGAGATCGGCGACGAAGAAGCCGACCGGCTGCTCGCCGGGGAGAACGCCCCCGGCAGTTACGACTGCACCTCCTGCCGCACCCCGGGCGACCCCGAGCACGAACGCACCAGCACCGTGCTGTTCGTGGGCGAGGAGACCGCCGTACTCGCCTTCGCCCACGCCGGCTGCCTGCCCTCGCAGGTCGTCCAGGTCACCGAGGAGCAGTTGCAGGGCGCGGTCCGCTCCATCGGAGGCGTCGCCGGTGGGCAGGGCGGCGCGGGTGAGCCGGTGAAGTCGGTGCCGGAGCAGGCCGTGCTCGGCGTGACCAGCGGACTGGTCCTGATCGCCGGGGAGCTGCACCCGGCGCTGGTCGTGGAGCCGACCGGGCCGGTCGTGCGCCCCGGCTCCACCGGCACCGGCGACGACTTCCTGCCGCTGCTGATCGAGCACGGCTTCATGCCGCTGCCGGAGCTGTCCGCCGTACCGCCGGTGCTGCACGGCTGGTCCGTGCTGCTGGCGATGGGACAGCTGCACGCGGTCCTCCAGCCCGGCATGGACGGCGGCCAGCCGGTCGCCTGGTGGCAGGCGCACCAGCCGCTGCAGGTCACCGAGGGCTGGCGCGCGGCCGCCAACAAGCACCAGCAGGTACTGATGTTCGCGGCCCCGGTCGGCTCCATCGGTCGCCAGCCCCGCGAGGACCTGCTGCGCGACGCCCTGGACAAAGCAGCGGCCACCGGCCACCTGGTCGCGGCCACTCTGCCGCTGGCCGGCACCTGACCTGACCCCCGAGCCGCCGCCGACCGCCCTCGCACCGGCCGGCGGCGTGCTCGGCCTTCGGCCGGCAGCCGACACGGGCCGAGGCCGGCCCAGGGCCGGGCCGGCACCGGCTGCGCCAGCCCGGACGGCACGGTCGCCCTCAGCGCGGGACGGGCTCGGACCGCCGTATCCGAGGCCTGCCGGTCACGGCGTCGAGGCGGCCGGTACCGGTCCGGCGGCGAAGGCCCGCAGCCGACACCCGCGCACCCTCGTCCGGACCCGACTCACCGCCGTGCCGGCCAGCAGGCCCCGACCACCCGCGGAGCGAGATGGGCCCCCGGCAGCGCGCCGGAGCCGAGCGGCCCCGGTCCACCGTCGGGGCAGGCAGGCCCGACCACCCGCGGAACCAGGTCGGCCCCAGCAGGAGGCCGGAGCCGAGCGGGCCCCGCCAGGGGGACGGAGCCGAGCAGCCCCGCCCGCTGCCGGGGGCAGCCGTGGCCGCATCCCATGACGTGCCGCATCGTTGGGACTTACGTGCACAACTACGACGTTCCCCGCCGCCAGAGCTTCTCCTCGGTTCCGCCTCCGCCGCGGGTGGGGCAGGAGTCGCACCGCGGCCCATCGGCCACGCCGATCTACGACGCGCTCTACGCCGAGTACGTCAAGTCCTTCCGCTCGCTGCCGGGTGACCGCAGCGGCGAGGAGGAGCTGGGGTTCACCGCCTTCGGCAGCATCCGGCACGGCGGCGGCCCGGCCGTCCCCCGGCCGGGGTCGTTCTCCAGCTCGTACAGCGCCTACAGCGCGGGAGCCCAGAGCGCCCGCGTGGGCCGGCAGTCGGCGTGGCAGCGGGTCGGCCCGGTGGGACAGCCCGGCGGCCCCACGCAGTTCGTGCCGGCGGCGCTGCCGCCCGGCCGGCCCGGCGGCAGCTGACGGCCGCAACCGCGAGGGGGCGGCCCCCAGGTCCGTGACGGACTCGGGGGCCGCCCCCTTCGGGCGCCCGGACTTACTTCTTCTTGCCGCGCTTCTCGCGCACGCGCACCGAGATGTGGATCGGGGTGCCCTCGAAGCCGAACTCCTCACGCAGCCGGCGCTCGATGAAGCGCCGGTAGCCCGCCTCGATGAAGCCGGAGGCGAAGAGCACGAACCGCGGCGGCTTGGTGCCGGCCTGCGTGCCGAACAGGATGCGCGGCTGCTTGCCGCCCCGGATCGGGTGCGGGTGGGCGGCGACCAGCTCGCCGAGGAAGGCGTTCAGCCGGCCGGTCGGGACGCGGGTTTCCCAGCCGGCGAGGGCGGTCTCGATCGCCGGGACCAGCTTCTCCATGTGCCGGCCGGTGCGGGCCGAGACGTTGACGCGCGGCGCCCACGCCACCTGGGCCAGCTCGGTCTCGATCTCCCGCTCCAGGTAGTAGCGGCGCTCCTCGTCGAGGGTGTCCCACTTGTTGAAGGCGAGGACGATGGCGCGGCCCGCCTCGACCGCCATGGTGACGATCCGCTGGTCCTGCACGGAGATGTTCTCGGAGGCGTCGATCAGGATGACCGCGACCTCGGCCTTCTCCACGGCGGCGGCCGTGCGCAGCGAGGCGTAGTAGTCGGCGCCCTGCTGGAGGTGGACGCGCTTGCGGATGCCTGCCGTGTCGACGAACTTCCAGGTCACCCCGCCCAGTTCGATCAGCTCGTCGACCGGGTCGCGGGTGGTGCCCGCCAGCTCGTTGACGACGACGCGCTCCTCGCCGGCCACCTTGTTCAGCAGGGAGGACTTGCCGACGTTCGGGCGGCCGATGAGCGCGATGCGGCGGGGACCGCCGACGGCGGTGCCGAAGGACTGCTCGGGCGCCTCGGGCAGCGCCTCCAGGACGGCGTCCAGCATGTCGCCGGTGCCGCGGCCGTGCAGCGCGGAGACGGGGTGCGGCTCACCGAGGCCGAGGCTCCACAGGTAGGACGCGTCGGCCTCGCCGCTCGGGCCGTCGACCTTGTTGGCGCACAGCACGACCGGCTTGCCGGCCTTGCGCAGCAGCCGTACGACGGCCTCGTCGGTGTCGGTGGCGCCGACCTTGGCGTCGACGACGAAGACGACGGCGTCGGCGGCCTCGATGGCGTACTCGGCCTGCGCGGCGACGGAGGCGTCGATGCCGAGGACGTCCTGCTCCCAGCCGCCGGTGTCGACGACCTTGAAGCGGCGGCCCGCCCACTCGGCCTCGTAGGTGACGCGGTCGCGGGTGACGCCCGGCTTGTCCTCGACGACGGCCTCACGGCGGCCGATGATCCGGTTCACCAGGGTCGACTTGCCGACATTGGGGCGGCCGACGACGGCGAGCACCGGCAGCGGGCCGTGCCCGGCCTCCTCGATCGCGCCCTCGACGTCCGTGACGTCGAAGCCCTCTTCCGCCGCGAGCTCCATGAACTCCGCGTACTCGGCGTCGCCGAGAGCCCCGTGATCGTGCTCGTGTACGTCCGAGCCGTCGGGCTGGATGTGGTCGTTCATGAAGTCCGTACCTCGTCGTTCATTCGTGGTGATCGGTGGAGCGGGCCACAGGCGGGCCTCATCCACTACTCAGTGTCGCCTGGCGGCCGGTCAGTCGCCTGGCGTTTTCCAGGTGCTCGGTGAGCTGCTTCTGGATGCGCTCGGTCGCCTCGTCGAGTGCCCTGCGCGTACGCCGCCCGCTTCCGTCGCCCGCGTCGAACGGGTCGCCGAAGACGACGTCGATGCGGGAGCGCAGCGGGGGCAGCGCCTTTATCAACCGTCCGCTCCGCTCGGAACTTCCCAGCACCGCCACCGGCACGATCGGCGCCCCGGAGCGCACCGCGAAGTAGGCGAGACCGGCGCGCAGGGAGGCGAAGTCGCCCTCGCCGCGGGTGCCCTCCGGGAAGATCCCGAGGACGCCGCCGGCCGTGAGGACGTCCAGCGCCTGGGTGATCGCGGTGCGGTCGGCCGTGGAGCGGTCGACCTTGAGCTGGCCGATGCCGGTCAGGAACGGGTCGAGCGGCCCGATGAACGCTTCCTTCTTGATCAGGAAGTGCACGGGCCGGGGCGCCACGCCCATGACCATCGGGCCGTCGACGTTGTGCGAGTGGTTGACGGCGAGGATCAGCGGGCCGCGCGCCGGCATCCGCCAGGCGCCCAGCACACGCGGCTTGAACAGGCCGTACATCAGGCCGACGCCGATGCGCCGTCCGATGTCCGCGCCCCGCTCGGACACAGCGGTCACTTCCCCGCCCGCTTCTCCTCGACGAGGGTGACCACGCACTCGATGACCTGGGCCAGGCTGAGGTCGGTGGTGTCCACCTCGACGGCGTCGCCGGCCTTGGCCAGCGGCGAGGTCTTGCGGCTGGAGTCGGCCGCGTCCCGCTTGAGCAGCGCCTCACGGGTGGAGTGCACGTCGGCGCCCTTCAGCTCACCGCTGCGCCGGGCGGCGCGGGCCTCCGGGGAGGCGGTGAGGAAGATCTTCAGGTCGGCGTCCGGCAGCACGGTCGTACCGATGTCCCGGCCCTCGACGACGATGCCGTTCTCCGCGCCGGTCGCGATGGAGCGCTGCAGCTCGGTGATCCGGGCCCGCACCTCGGGCACCGCGCTGACGGCGCTGACCCGGGAGGTGACCTCCTGGGTGCGGATCGGTCCGGAGACGTCGAAGCCGTCGACGGTGATCGTCGGCTTCTCCGGGTCGGTGCCGGAGACGATCTGCGGCTTGCCCGCGGCGGCGGCGATGGCGGCGGGGTCGTCGACGTCGACGCCGTTGGTCACCATCCACCAGGTGATCGCCCGGTACTGGGCGCCGGTGTCCAGGTAGCTCAGTCCGAGCTGCGCGGCCACGGCCTTCGACGTGCTCGACTTGCCGGTGCCGGAGGGACCGTCGATGGCGACGATCACAGGCGGCACAGTCTGGGCGGCGCCGTTTTCCACGGGGGGACACCTTCCTGGTGCGAGGCGGGGAGCGGGGTGCGGGGCGCACGGCCCTAGGGGGACGCCCCGCACAAGGTTACTGGCTCCGCGGCGCGCCTCTTACTGCCGGACGGCCCCAGCCGCTCACGCAGGCCCTACCGCCGGACGCCCTGCCGCTCCCGCACGCCTTGCCACCGGACGGCCCGGCCGCTCACGCCGGGCCACAGGGCCCTACTGCCGGATGGCCCAGCCCCGCTCGCGCAGCGCGGCCGCGAGCACCGGCACCGCCTTCGGCTCGACCATGAGCTGGACCAGGCCCGCCTGCTGCCCGGTCGCGTGCTCGATCCGCACGTCCTCGATGTTGACCCCGGCCCGGCCGGCGTCGGCGAAGATGCGGGCCAGCTGCCCGGGCTGGTCGTCGATGAGGACGGCGACGGTCTCGTAGACGCGCGGCGCGCTGCCGTGCTTGCCGGGGACGCGGACCTGGCCGGCGTTGCCGCGGCGCAGCACGTCCTCGATGCCGGCGGTGCCGTCGCGGCGCTTGTCGTCGTCGCTGGACTGCAGCGCCCGCAGCGCCCGGACCGTCTCGTCCAGGTCGGTGGCCACGTCGGAGAGCAGGTCGGCGACCGGACCGGGGTTCGCGGACAGGATGTCGATCCACATGCGCGGGTCGGAGGCGGCGATCCGGGTCACGTCCCGGATGCCCTGCCCGCACAGCCGTACGGCCGCCTCCTCGGCGTTCTCCAGACGGGCGGCGACCATGCTGGAGACCAGGTGGGGCATGTGGGAGACCAGCGCCACGGCCCGGTCGTGGGCGTCGGCGTCCATGACGACCGGCACCGCGCGGCAGTGCGAGACCAGCTCCAGGGCGAGGTTCAGCACCTCGGTGTCGGTGTCCCGGGTGGGGGTGAGCACCCAGGGGCGGCCTTCGAAGAGGTCCCCGGAGGCGGCGAGCGGGCCGGACTTCTCCCGGCCGGACATCGGGTGGGTGCCGAGGTAGGAGGCGAGGTCCAGGCCGAGGGCCTCCAGCTCGCGGCGCGGACCGCCCTTGACGCTGGCCACGTCGATGTAGCCGCGGGCCACGCCGCGGCTCATGGCGTCGGCGAGCACGGTTGCGACGTGGGCGGGCGGGGCGGCGACGATCGCCAGGTCGACCGGGCCCGCGGGCGGCTCGTCGGTGCCCGCACCGAGCGCGGCGGCGGTACGGGCCTGCTCCGGGTCGTGGTCGACGAGGTGGACGGTGACACCGCGCTGGGCGAGGGCGAGGGCGGCGGAGGTGCCGATCAGACCCGTGCCGATGACGAGTGCGGTCCTCACTGGGCGATGTCCTTGCGCAGGGCGGCGGCGGCGCCGAGGTAGACGTGGTTGATGTCGGCGCGCGGCTTGTCCGACTCGATGTGGGCGAGGACGCGCACCACACGGGGCATCGCGCCCTCGATGTCCAGCTCCTGCGCGCAGATCAGCGGCACGTCGACGATGCCGAGCTTGCGTGCGGCGGCCGCCGGGAAGTCGCTGTGCAGGTCGGGGGTGGCCGTGAACCAGATGCTGATCAGGTCGTCCGTGCTCAGGCCGTTCCGTTCCAGGATGGCGGTGAGCAGCGCCGACACCTGCTCGTCCATGTGCCCGGCCTCGTCCCGCTCCAACTGGACGGCCCCCCGGACCGCTCGTACCGCCACGGCGCTGCTCCTTGCCTGTCTGCGTATCGGGTCTGCTGTGCGACCAGCCTAGTCAGCCCGCGCCCCGGGGGCGTGCGGCGCCCGTCCGCTGAGACGCCGGCGTCAGGGGGCCTGCCTCCGGATGTGGTCCGCCGACGTCAGGAGGCCTGCCGCCGGACGTGGTCCGCTGACGTCAGGGGGCCCGCCGCCGGATCTGGTCCGCCGGCGCCCCGGTCCGTGGCACACGGCCTTGCGGGGTGAGCCGGTCGACGGCGTGCGGCAGCGCCTGGGCGAGGTCGTCGGCGGCCTGCGCCGGCGTGCTGCCGACCTCCCGGGCGACCCGTTCCATGGTGTCCGTGCCGAGCGCCGGACCTGGTCGCCGGTCAGGGACCGGTTCGGGCCGTCGCCGACCCGGGAGCGCGCCTGCTCACCCAGCTCCGCCCGGGTGAGCGTCTCCAGCACTCCGCCGAGCGGATCACCGCCGCCGACGCTCTTCGGCAGCGGCGCCCACCGGGAGGGCGCCGCTGCCGGTGCCGCCCCGGCCCCGAGAACGCCGCCGAGCAGATCGCCGATGCCGTCGCCCGTCATGGCCGCGCCCATTCGTCGTACGGCTCCCCCGGCGCCCGGGTACCCCCGGTGGAGCCGCCCGGTCAGGCGTCCCAGAGCGCGCCGAGGGCCAGCAGCTCGCCGCGGTACTCGATGCGGTCCGCCCACGCGGCCGGCCAGGCGTCGGCGCCCAGATAGGCTCCCGCGAAGGCGCCGGCCAGGCAGGCGATGGAGTCGGAGTCGCCGGCGGTGCAGGCGGCGCGGCGCAGGGCGGTCAGCGGCTCGTCGGGGAAGAGCAGGAAACACAGCAGCCCGGTGGCCAGCGCCTCCTCGGCGATCCAGCCCTCCCCGGTGGCCAGGCACGGGTCGGTCTCCGGCGAGACGGTCCGCACGGCGCCCTGGAGCCGTTCGAGGATCTCCAGGCACTCGTCCCAGCCGCGCGCGATGAAGTGTTCGGGCGTGGGGTCCTGGCTGCGGGTCCACAGGTCGCCGAGCCAGGTGTGGTCGTAGTGGGTGCGGTGGTCCAGCGCGTACGACCGCAGCAGCCCGACCAGCGCGGTGGGGTCGGCCCCCTGAGCGAGCAGGTGCACCGCGTGCGCGGTGAGGTCGGACGCGGCGAGTGCCGTGGGGTGGCCGTGGGTGAGGGCGGACTGGAACTGGGCGGCACCGGAGCGCTGCGCCTCGGTCAGCCCCGGCGCGAGCCCGATGGGCGCGACGCGCATGTTGGCGCCGCAGCCCTTGGAGTGGATCTGGCTGGCGTCCTGCCAGGCGCGGCCCTCCTCCTTGAGGAGGTCGCAGGCCCGCAGGCAGGTGTTGCCGGGGGCGCGGTTGTTGTCCGGCGAGTGGTACCAGTCGACGAACTCCTCCCGCACGGGCCGCTCCAGCCGCTTGGGCGCGAGGTACCCACGCTCCATGGCGGTACGCAGGCCCCGTCCGAGAGCGAGGGTCATCTGGGTGTCGTCGGTGACGAGGGCCCGTTGCGGCAGCTCCAGCTCCCGCCAGGGGCCGAACATCGACAGGATCAACGGCACGGTCTTGAACTCGGTCGGGTAGCCGAGGGCGTCCCCGAGGGCCAGGCCGATGAGTGCTCCGGTCGCGGCTCGCTTGGACATGCGATCACCATCCCCCTTTATCGTCACCATGACAATAAAGGGGGATGGTGATCATCGCAAGGCGCTCCGGGGAGCGGCGTACCGCGACTTACAGGTCGACTTCCTTCATCAGCATGCCGACCTCGGTGTTCGACAGGCGGCGCAGCCAGCCCGACTTCTGGTCGCCCAGGGTGATGGGGCCGAAGGAGACCCGGACCAGCTTGTCGACCGGGAAGCCGGCCTCGGCCAGCATGCGGCGCACGATGTGCTTGCGGCCCTCGTGCAGCGTGACCTCGACCAGGTAGTTCTTGCCGGTCTGCTCCACGACCCGGAAGTGGTCGGCGCGGGCGTACCCGTCCTCCAGCTGGATGCCGTCCTTGAGCTGCTTGCCCAGGTCACGCGGGATCGGGCCGACGATGTGCGCGAGGTAGGTCTTCTTCACGCCGTACTTCGGGTGGGTCAGCCGGTGCGCCAGCTCGCCGTGGTTGGTGAGCAGGATGACACCCTCGGTCTCGGTGTCGAGGCGGCCGACGTGGAAGAGGCGGGTCTCCCGGTTGGTGACGTAGTCGCCCAGGCACTGGCGGCCCTCGGGGTCCTCCATGGTGGAGACGACACCGGCCGGCTTGTTCAGCGAGAAGAACTGGTAGCGCTGGGTCGCGACGGTCAGACCGTCGACCTTGATCTCGTCCTTCTCCGGGTCGACCCGCTTGCCCTGCTCGGTGACGATCTCGCCGTTGACCTCGACGCGGGCCTCGTCGATCAGGTCCTCGCAGGCGCGGCGCGAGCCGAAGCCGGCGCGCGCCAGCACCTTCTGCAGCCGCTCGCCCTCCTGCTCGGCGCCGGGGAAGGTCTTGGGCAGCTTGATGTCCTTCTTGCCCGCGTAGCGCTCGCGGTTGCGCTCCTCGGTACGGGTCTCGTACTCACGCGAGCGCGAGGGGGCCGGACGGCCGCCGGAGCGCTGCCCCTGCTTGGGGCCGCCCTTGGCGCCGCCGCGGGCCGAGGGGCCCCGGCCGGACTTCGGGCCGTCCTGGGTGGCGCCGGGGCCGACGTCGTAGCGCCGCTCCTCGGGACGCGGCTTCTTGGGACGGCCTCCCTGCTTGTCGTCGCGGTTGTTGCCGGCGCCGCGGTAGTTCCCGCGGCCTCCGCTGCTTCCGCCGCGGCCGCCGCTGTTGCCACCACGGCTCCCGCCGTTGTTTCCGCTGCTGTTCCTGCCGCTGCTGCTTCGCATCAATGTTCCGTCTGGTCGTCTTCGTCGTCGGTGTCCGGGAGGCCCCGGACGGCGCCCGGCTCGTCATCGGGAGCGTCCGGGTCGAACGACGGAACCCCTTCCTGCGTCTCGGCCTCGATCGCCTCCGCCTCCGGGAGGAAGGGCGCGAGTTCCGGGAGCTCGTCCAGACCGCGCAGGCCCATCCGCTCCAGGAAGTAGTTCGTCGTCCTGTACAGGATCGCACCTGTTTCGGGTTCCGTGCCCGCCTCCTCGACCAGACCGCGCTGCAGGAGGGTGCGCATCACGCCGTCGCAGTTGACTCCGCGGACGGCGGAGACGCGGCTGCGGCTGACCGGCTGGCGGTAGGCGACGACGGCCAGGGTCTCCAGGGCTGCCTGGGTGAGCCGGGCGGTCTGGCCGTCCAGGACGAGGCGCTCGACGGCGGGCGCGTAGGCGGGGCGGGTGTAGAAACGCCAGCCGCCGGCGACGTAACGCAGCTCGAAGCCGCGCCCCTGCACCGTGTACTCGTCGGCGAGCTCGCGCAGCGCGTCGGCGATCTGCCGCTTCGGCCGCTCCAGGATCTTCGCCAGGTGCTCCTCGGTCGCGGGTTCGTCGACGACCATCAGCACGGCCTCCAGGGCGGGCTTCAGGTCGAGCCCGGCCACGGTCCGCAGGCCTGCCGGGGCCTCGCTGGTCTCCTCGCTCACGCCTTCCTCTCCTCCCGGGCCGCCTGCGTGGCCTGCTCGGCCTTCCCGGCCTTGCCGGCGGTCTCGGCCTTCTCCGGCGGGCGGTCGAACTCGTCCGTGACGGTCGGCGCCGCGTCCCCGTCCCCGCCCGTCCAGCGCACGGTCAGCTCGCCGAGGGCGGCCTCCTGCTCCAGGGCGACGGCCTTCTCGCGGTACAGCTCCAGCAGGGCGAGGAAGCGGGCGACGACGGTGAGGGTGTCATCGGTGTCCTCGACGAGCGTACGGAAGCTGGCCTCGCCCAGCTCCCTCAGCCGGGCGACGACGACCTGCGCCTGCTCCTGCACGCTGACCAGGGGCGCGTGGATGTGGTCGACGTACACCTGCGGCCTGGGCCTCGGTTGCATGGCCTTGACGGCGAGCCGGGCGAAGCCTTCGGGGCCGATGCTGATGACGACCTCGGGCAGCAGTTCGGCGTGGTGCGGCTCCAGTCCGACGGTACGGGGGTAGCGGCGGCCCTCGTCCTCGATGCGCGCGTTGAAGATGTCGGCGATCTGTTTGTACGCCCGGTACTGCAACAGCCGGGCGAACAGCAGGTCCCTGGCCTCCAGCAGGGCGAGGTCGCCCTCGTCCTCGACCTCGGCGGCGGGCAGCAGCCGGGCGGCCTTCAGGTCGAGCAGCGTGGCGGCGACGACGAGGAACTCGGTCGTCTGGTCGAGGTCCCAGTCGGCCCCCATCGCCCGGATGTGCGCCATGAACTCGTCGGTCACCTTGGAGAGCGCGACCTCGGTGACGTCGAGCTTGTGCCGCGAGATGAGCTGCAGCAGCAGATCGAACGGCCCCTCGAAGTTGTCCAGCCGGACCTTGAAAACCCCGTCGCCCGCATCGTCGGGAGCACCGTCCGATCCCCCGGCACCGGCTGCGCTCGCGCGGACACCGATCACGGCGGGGGCCACGGGACCGGGAACACCGGCGGTCATGGTCACGGAGCCGGGAGTACCGGCGGCCACGGTCACGGAGTCGGGAGTACCGGCGGCCTCGGCCGCGGAACCGGGAACACCGGCGGTCACCGTCGCGGAGTCGAGAGCACCGGCGGGGCCGACCTCCACGGTGCCCGTCGCACCGGCCGGGCCTCCCCGAGCGCTGCCGGCGTGTCCCGCCGCGACCGCGTCGCCCGGCGGGGCCGCGTCGGGGCGCGGGAGGTCCTCCGGGGCGTGGGATCGCGGGGATTCCTCCGCGGTGTCGGCCCGCGAGGGACCCGCTGCGGCCTCGGCCCCCGGTCCCTCCGCGGTGTCGGCCCGCGAGGCGCCCGCTGTGGCATCGGCCCCCGGGTGTCGGGCCGCGGCAGCGGCGTCCGTGGGCTCCTCGGCGGGCGGTGTCGCGTCCGGGGCACCGGCGGGCGCCCCCGCAGCGGCTCCGTCCGCGTCGGCGGCCGACTGCCCGGGCCGCCGTTCCGGTCCCCGGGACCCGGCAGGCGCGTCCGTCGCCGCCGGCGGCGCAGCGTGCTCGTCGTCCCGGCCCACCGGCTCGGGCGCAAGTGCCCTCTCCTGCGACGGCGAGGGCGACGCCCACGGTTCCGGCCGCCCCGGCGCCTCGGACGCGGTGGGCTCGCCGGAGGCGGTCCGGTCACCCGGCAGAGCCGCCGGCCCCCGGCCCAGTGGGCGTCGGCGGCCTGCGGGGGCGGAGGGGTCGTTCGAGGTCATGGCCCCCGCAGGGTACCGCTAGCGTCCGCGCAGACGGCGTACGAGGATGCTGGCGTCCCCGCGGGATTCCAGGTCGGCGAGGACGACGGCGACCGCCTCGCGGACGATGCGCCCGCGGTCGACGGCCAGGCCGTGCTCGCCGCGCAGCACCAGGCGGGCGTGCTCGAGGTCCATCAGCTCCTCGGCGGAGACATAGACCGTGATCTTCTCGTCGTGGCGCTCGCGCCCGCTGGGCCGCCGTGCGGCGCGCCCGCGCCGACGCGGCTGCGCGGCCTCGTCGGCCGCCGCAACGGCACCACTGGCAGAACCTTCCTGCTGTGTCGCTCTGCGGCGCGCGGCGCGTTCCGTGGCCGTGGAGGCCCGGCTGCGGGACTCCTCGCCCGCCTCGGCGTCGGCCGCGACGTGCTCCACGCCCTCGCCGTCCCCGCCCTGCGCCGGCACGGACTGCGGCGCGTCGTCGGTTGCGGTGGCCGCGGCGGCGTCGCTCTCCCCCGCGGGCGCGGGCACCCGGGCCTCGCCGCCCGGGCGCCGGGGAGTGGACGGCTGCAGCGCCATCCCCCCTGTCGTACGGAAGAGTTCGTCGGCCCCCGGCAGACTCACTCGGCGTGACACCGGGCGAGCACCTCCCTGGCGAGCTGGCGGTAGGCGGCGGCGCCGACGGAGTTGGAGGCGTAGGTGGTGATCGGCTCACCGGCGACCGTGGTCTCCGGGAAGCGGACCGTGCGCCCGATGACCGTGTGGTACACGTGGTCGTCGAACGCCTCGACCACACGGGCCAGCACCTCGCGGCTGTGGACCGTGCGCGAGTCGTACATCGTGGCCAGGATCCCGTCGAGCTCCAGGTCGGGGTTGAGCCGCTCCTGGACCTTCTCGATGGTCTCGGTCAGCAGCGCGACACCGCGCAGCGCGAAGAACTCGCACTCGAGCGGCACGATCACCTTGTGCGCCGCGGTGAGCGCGTTCACGGTGAGCAGGCCGAGCGAGGGCTGGCAGTCGATGACGATGAAGTCGTAGTCCGGCAGCAGCGGCTTCAGCGCGCGCTGCAGCGTGGACTCGCGCGCGACCTCGCTCACCAGCTGGACCTCGGCGGCCGACAGGTCGATGTTGCTGGGCAGCAGGTCCATGTTGGGGACCGCCGTCTTCAGCAGAACCTCGTCCGCGGACATCCCCCGCTCCATGAGCAGGTTGTAGACCGTCAGGTCGAGTTCCATGGGGTTGACGCCGAGACCCACCGACAGCGCGCCCTGCGGGTCGAAGTCCACGAGCAGCACGCGCCGGCCGTACTCCGCGAGCGCGGCACCCAGGTTGATGGTCGACGTGGTCTTGCCGACGCCGCCCTTCTGGTTGCACATCGCGATGATCTTCGCGGGACCGTGGTCGGTCAGCGGGCCCGGGATCGGGAAGTAGGGCAGCGGGCGCCCGGTCGGGCCGACACGCTCGCGGCGCTGACGCGCGGCGTCGGGCGCGAGGGTGGCCGCGTACTCGGGGTCCGGCTCGTACTCGGCGTCGGGATCGTAGAAGTGCCCTTCGGGCAGTTCGTCGTAGTCGGCGAAGTGGTTGTGGGGCGCGCCACTTCCGTCGCCGGCCATGGCGTTCACGTGATGACCGTCCATGCTCTGGTGTGCTGACAGAGCCGTATGGGGGCTGTTCTGGCTCTGGTGGGCTGCGAAGGTTCGGACAGCGACGGAGCCGACAGCCTCGAGCCCCGTGGGCCCCTGGCCCCGCGCAGGCATTCCTGGTTGACCACCCCCGGGAGAAAATGTCGACTCATTCACAAGTCGTCTTACCTCCTTGGTGACCAGGAAACTTCTAGACAAGGTCAGCGTGGCACCATGCCGACGGTTGGCGACTCTATGGCGTGTCGGGCGTCCGCAGCAACACAATCCGCCGGACCCGGCCCGATGTGTCGGCAATGAAACATCCCGCTGTCAAGGGCGTAAGGCCGTCGCACAGCAGGTTTCACCGGTGTGCGAATCGGTCGAAGGGTTACGTTCGAGGCGAGTTGACCGAGAGCCGCAAAGTGACCATACACACATCCGGCCGGACCTTGTCGGGCAAGGTCCGGCCGGATGCGTGGTGTTGACGACCTGTGTTGACGTATCGCCTTGTTCCTGCGGACGACTTGGCCCCGCGGTCGGGCGAGCCGTTCAGCCGGAAGGTCAGCCCAGGAGGGTGGAGAGCTCCACGTGCTCCAGACCGTGGGCCTCGGCGACCTCCTTGTAAACGACCTTGCCGTCGTGGGTGTTGAGGCCCTTGGCCAGCGCGGCGTCGCGGCGCAGCGCCTCGACCCAGCCGTTGTTCGCGAGCGAGACGATGTACGGCAGCGTCGCGTTGGTGAGGGCGTTGGTGGAGGTGTTCGGCACCGCGCCGGGCATGTTGGCGACGCAGTAGAAGACCGAGTTGTGGACCTTGAAGGTCGGCTCGGCGTGCGTGGTCGGGTGCGAGTCCTCGAAGCAGCCGCCCTGGTCGATCGCGATGTCGACAAGGACACTTCCGGGCTTCATGCGGGCCACCAGCTCGTTGGTGACGAGCTTCGGGGCCTTGGCGCCCGGGATGAGGACGGCGCCGATGACGAGGTCGGCGTCCAGGACGGCCTTCTCCAGCTCGAAGGCGTTGGACATGATCGCCTTGACCTTCGTACCGAAGATCTTGTCGGCCTCGCGCAGCTTGTTGATGTCGCGGTCGAGCAGGGTCACCTCGAAGCCCATGCCGACGGCGACCTGGGTGGCGTTCCAGCCGGAGACGCCGCCACCGATGACGACGGCCTTGGCCGGGGTCACGCCGGGGACGCCGCCGGGCAGCACGCCACGGCCGCCGGCCGCGCGCATCAGGTGGTAGGCGCCGACCTGCGGGGCCAGCCGGCCCGCGACCTCGGACATCGGGGCGAGCAGCGGCAGCGCGCGGTTCGGCAGCTCGACGGTCTCGTAGGCGATGGCCGTGGTGCCGGACTCGATGAGCGCGTCCGTGCACTCCTTGGAGGCGGCCAGGTGCAGGTAGGTGAAGAGGATCTGGTCCTTGCGGAGGCGGTGGTACTCCTCCGCGATGGGCTCCTTGACCTTCAGCAGCAGGTCGGCGGCGGCCCAGACCTCGTCGGCCGTCTCCAGGATCTGCGCACCGGCGGAGACGTACTCGTCGTCCGTGATCGACGAGCCGACGCCGGCGTTGCGCTCGATGACCACCTGGTGGCCGTTGCGCACCAGCTCGTGCACGCCGGCGGGGGTGATGGCCACCCGGAACTCGTTGTTCTTGACCTCGCGGGGGATGCCGACCTTCACGTCGATCACGGTCCTTGGCTCAGGGGAAACAGGGGCATTACTAGACATACCCAGGCATGCGGGGGCACACCGGGAGACACCGCAGGAGAACGTGCGGCAGAGCCAGTCTAATGAAGGCGTTCGCGCTGTCTAGCCTTTCATTGCATCAATCTTCAGAGGATGCACTACGGATTTCGCAGGCATTAACGGCGTATTCCCGCTGGTCGGGCCTCTCAGGGCCCTCCTGTTCCTCCTCCGCGAGCATGCGCTCGGCCGTCCCGCGGTGGATCCCGGCGGCCACCGGATCACCGAGGTGGTCCAGGGTGTCGGCGATCCGCAGGTGCAGCGCGGCCTGCAGCCGGGTGTCCTCCGCCCGGCGCGCCCACTCCACCGCCTCCTGGCAGGTGCGCAGCGACTCCGCCGGCCGTCCGGCGTACTCCTGCACGCGCGCCAGCTCGCTCAACGCCCGCGCGTGCGCGGCCACATCGCCGCACCGCCGGTGGCCGGCCGCGGCCGCCCGCCAGTTGCGCAGCGCCTCGCCGTAGCGGCCCGCGTAGGTGTGCGCCGTGGCGATACGGCCGTACAGCCGCGCGGCGTCCGCACGCTCGTCCCGGGCCAGGCGCTGACTCAGAGCCCGGCCGAACCAGTCGGCGGCCCGCTCGTAGTCCCCCAGCTCCAGATGCGCACCACCTACGGATTCCATTGCGCGACCGGTGGCGTACGGGTCATTTGCTCTGCGTCCGGCATCCAAAGCTGCGCGATATCGCAGCAGCGCCTCGTTGGTCCGGCCGGTCTGGGCGTCCAGGTCGGCCAGGTTCAGCAGGGCCGCGGCCTTCTCCCTGGGCAGCTCACGCCGCTCGGCCACGTCGAGGACGAGCCGGTGGACGCCGTACAGGTCGGGCGCGGCGGCCCGGGTGCCGAAGTGGGCGACCATCGCCCGCACCAGCTGGGACAGCAGCCGCCGGGCCAGGGTGTCCAGCTCCCCGTCGGCGACCGCGAGGCGGGCGGCGCCCAGCAGCGCGGGGCGGCGCACCCGCAGCCACTCCTCGGCCGCCCGGGGGCTGGGGAAGCGCAGGGCGCGCGGCATGCCGAGCAGCTTCTCGCGGGCCTGCGGACTGTCGGTCTCGGTGATCGTCCGGCAGGACTGCAGCAGCCGTACGGTCCGCTCGAGCATCCGGGCCCGGGCGAGCTGCAGCTCGGCGGGGCGGTCCTGGGTCTCGGCGAGGGCCTTGAGCAGCGGGTGCAGGCAGCCGGGGATCTCGTACTCCGGCAGCGGTGAGTCCACGGCCCGCAGCAGCCCGAAGCGGACGAAGTCGTCCAGGGTGGTGCGGGCGCCGCTCACCGAGCAGCCGGCCAGCGCGGACGCCGTGTGCGGGTCGACGGGCCCGGCCGGGGCGAGGGAGAGCAGACGCAGTATCCGGGCGGCCGGGGCGGGCAGCGCGGTGTAGGCGAGCTTGAAGACCCGGGCCAGCGGGGGTGTGTCGTCACCGTCGGCGCGCAGCTGCTTGGCGAGGTCCGCGACGGCCGCCTTCGGACGGGCGGTGAGCCAGCCGGCGGCCAGCGTCAGCGCGGCGGGCTGGCCCTGGCACGCCTCGACCAGGCCCTCGGCGGCCCGCGGGTCGACGGTCACCCGGACCGGGTCGATGCGGCGGGACAGCAGTTCGACGGCGGACTTGGTGTCCAGCCCGCCCAGCGTGCAGGGCCGCACATCGGCGATGCCGGTCAGGGGCCGCGCGGAGACGGCGACGACCAGGCACTCGGGGTTGTCCGGGAGCAGGGCGTCGACCTGCTCGGCGCCGGCCGCGTCGTCCAGCAGCAGCAGCGTCCGCCGGTCGGCGAGGGCGTCGCGCAGCGCCTCGGTCAGCTCGTCCTCGCCGGCCCCCGGCGGCACGGGCCGCTCCAGCGCCGCGAGCAGCTCACGGGCGGCACGCTCCACGGGGACGGCCGTGCCGTCGGCCTCGCCGAGCCGGGCGCGCAGCACCCCGTGCTCGTAACGGTCCGCGACCTGCCGGACCAGCTCCTCGGCGAGAGCGGTACGCCCGGAACCGGGGCGTCCGGCGATCAGCAGCACCCGTGCGCGGGGGGCCTTCTTCCCGCTGAGCGTGTCCAGCCCCGCGCGCTCGATGTCGGCGCGCAGTTCCTTCAACTCCCGTGTGCGGCCCAGGAACACATTCTCCGCCGTCGCGTCCGCCGACAGCCGCACGCCGCCCTCGTCCACCGCCTGTTCCGTCACGGGCCACGCTCCCGTTCCACCGCACGACTGTGCCCGACGGGACCGATCGACCGGGCGTCTCCAGAGCCTAGTTCACGCTCTGCGACGATCCGGGCCGAGCGCGGCGGTGCCGGACACAGTGTCCCCTGATCGGATCAGCGGATCGTACGACCACGAGGTGGATTCTCGCGGTGTCAGGCCTCGAACGGCCGCGCGGGCCACGGCGCCAGGGCGGGCCGCAGCGCGTCGAGCCGGCCCTCCTGCCGTGCCGCGACCAGCGACAGCACCCCGGTCACCAGACACGTGTTGTGCAGCTCACCGGCGAGGATCCCCCGCACCAGCTCCCCCACGGGCACCCGGGCGTGCTGCATGTCCGTCTCCTCGTGCTCCGCGGCGAACCGCTCGCCCTCGGCGTCGGACAGCCCGCGCGCGAGGAAGATCCGTACGGCTTCGTCGCAGCCGCCCGGCGTGGTGTACAGGTCGGTCAGCACCCGCCAGTCCTCGGCCTTGACGTGCGCCTCCTCGTACAGCTCGCGCTGGGCGGCGTGCAGCGGGTTCTCGCCGGGCACGTCGAGCAGACCGGCCGGGATCTCCCACAGCTTGTGCCGCACCGGGTGGCGGTACTGGTTGATCAGCAGCACCCGGTCGTCCTCGTCGAGGGCGAGGACGGCGACCGAGCCGGGGTGGACCTGGTAGTCGCGCGTGGCCACCGAGCCGTCGGGCATGACCACCTCGTCCGTCCTGACGGAGGTCTTGGCCCCGGTGAACGGGGTCCTGGTCGCCCGGATCTCCCACTCCTCGGGCGTGTCCTTGATCGTCATGCCGTTCCTTCCCCACGTGCGCATACGAAAGCCGGGGTGCTCCCTACTGAAAGGTATGCACCCCGGCCACCGTACTAGCCGGTGTGTTACTTCGAATTCTTCCGCTCGACCGCCGCCTTCACGAGACCGGCGAACAGCGGGTGCGGACGCGTCGGACGCGAGCGCAGCTCCGGGTGGGCCTGGGTGGCCACCAGGTAGGGGTGCGTGTCGCGCGGGTACTCGACGTACTCGACGAGCTTGCCGTCCGGGGAGGTGCCGGAGAACAGGATGCCCGCCTTCTTCTCCAGCTCCGCGCGGTAGGCGTTGTTCACCTCGTAGCGGTGGCGGTGACGCTCCTCGACGTACTCCTTGCCGTCGTACACCTCGCGCACGATCGAGCCCTCGGCCAGCTTCGCCGGGTACATGCCGAGCCGCATCGTGCCGCCCATGTCGCCCTCACCGGCGACGATGTCCATCTGCTCGGCCATGGTGGAGATGACCGGGTGGCCGGTGGCCGGGTCGAACTCGGTGGAGTTGGCGTCCGGGATGTCGGCGAGGTTGCGCGCGGCCTCGATCACGATGCACTGCAGGCCCAGGCACAGACCGAGCAGCGGGATCTTGTTCTCGCGGGCGTACTTGATCGCGCCGACCTTGCCGAGCACACCGCGGTCGCCGAAGCCGCCGGGGATGCAGATGCCGTCGACGTCCGACAGCTGCGCCTTGGCGCCGGCCGGCGTCTTGCAGTCGTCGGAGGTGACCCACTTGATCTTGACGCGGGCGCGGTTGGCGAAGCCGCCGGCGCGCAGCGCCTCGGTGACCGACAGGTAGGCGTCGGGCAGGTCGATGTACTTGCCGACCAGGGCGAGGGTGATCTCGTGGTCGGGGTTGTGGACGCGGTCCAGCAGGTCGTCCCACGTCGTCCAGTCGACGTCCCGGAACGGCAGGTCGAGCTTGCGCACGACATAGGCGTCGAGGCCCTCGCCGTGCACGGTCTTCGGGATGTCGTAGATGGAGCGGGCGTCGGGGCAGGCCACGACGGCGGCCTCGTCGACGTCGCACATCAGCGAGATCTTGCGCTTGATCGCGGTGGGCACCTCGCGGTCGCAGCGCAGGACAATGGCATCGGGCTGGATACCGATGTTGCGCAGCGCCGCCACCGAGTGCTGGGTCGGCTTGGTCTTCAGCTCACCGGACGGGCCGATGTACGGCAGGAGCGAGATGTGCACGACGAAGACGTTGTCGCGGCCGACCTCGTGACGGACCTGGCGGACGGTCTCCAGGAACGGCAGCGACTCGATGTCGCCGACGGTGCCGCCGACCTCGGTGATCACGACGTCCACCTCGTCGGTGGCCATGCGCCGGATGCGGTGCTTGATCTCGTTGGTGATGTGCGGGATGACCTGCACGGTGTCACCGAGGTACTCGCCGCGGCGCTCCTTGGCGATCACCGTGGAGTAGACCTGGCCGGTGGTGACGTTGGCGGAGCCGTCGAGGTCGCGGTCGAGGAAGCGCTCGTAGTGGCCGATGTCCAGGTCGGTCTCGGCGCCGTCGTTGGTGACGAACACCTCACCGTGCTGGAAGGGGTTCATCGTGCCCGGGTCGACGTTCAGGTACGGGTCGAGCTTCTGCATGACGACGCGCAGGCCCCGGGCCTTGAGCAGCATGCCGAGGCTGGAGGCCGTCAGCCCCTTGCCGAGGGAGGAGGCGACACCCCCGGTGACGAAGATGTGCTTGGTCGTCGTGGCTGTGCTGTTGCGAAAAGCAGCGGGCGGCATGGCCAAAGGGGGGCTCCCGTGGTCGCGGTCTGGGGGTTGCGGGTCGGCTGTCCGCTCCGGATTTCCGGGGGTTGCCGTCGCTGCGGTTCGGGGGTTTTGCTCCCACCGGTCCACGGGCTACCAGGGTATCAGCGACCGGCGCCGATGGCTTCCGGCCACGCTCCGCGCACGCGTCGCCACCCAGCAGGCATCCGTCACGTCTTTCTCACCCGATGCTCACTCGTTCGGTGGATGCCCGTTGCCCGGAGGGGCACGCGGATCATCTACGTGCGTCGTATCCTGCTCGGACACTCGCTGCCGAGCCCGGCCGGGTACCAGGCGCCACACAGCCCGTACATCACCGGAACAACGAGAGCTCGTCAGTTCGTTGAGCAGAGATTGCCGTTTTGCCATCGCGGTTGAGCGGCTGCTTTGCTTCACCGCTCAACGACGCACAACAACGACCCCTTGACCGCACTAGCGACAGCCCCGCACGCGGGGTGACGTGGCCGTTCGACTGGAGTTGCACGTGGCCGGGCGCATCGAAGACTACGCACTCATCGGAGACATGCAGACAGCGGCGCTGGTCTGCCGTGACGGCACGGTGGACTGGCTCTGCCTGCCGCGCTTCGACTCGCATGCCATCTTCGCCGGCCTGCTGGGTACCGAGGAGCACGGGTACTGGCGGCTCGGCCCGGCCCACGGGCCCGACCAGCAGCCTCCGACAGCCGCCCGGCGCAGCTACCGCGGCGACTCGCTGATCCTCGAATCGGAGTGGGACACCCCACGCGGCACGGTCCGCGTGACCGATTTCATGCCCCCGCGTGACGGCGCCCCGCAGCTGATCCGGATCGTCGAGGGCGTCTCGGGCCGTGTCCCGATGCGCTCGGCGCTGCGGATGCGCTTCTCCTACGGCCGGGTCGTGCCGTGGGTGCACAAGCACGAGGGCCGCACGGTGGCCGTGGCCGGCCCGGACTCGGTCTGGTACGACACGGAGGTCGAGACCTACGGCAAGTCGCTGACGACGTTCTCGGACTTCACGGTCGCACCCGGTGACCGGATCGCGTTCACCATCTCGTGGCAGCCCTCGCACAAGGAGCCGCCGCCGCTGCCGGAGCCCGAGCAGTCGCTGGTCGCGACGGAGGACTTCTGGCGCGAGTGGGTCGAGCAGTGCACGTACCACGGCCCCTACCGGGAGGCCGTGGTCCGCTCGCTGATCACGCTCAAGGCGCTGACGTACGCCCCCACGGGCGGCATCGTCGCGGCGCCCACCACGTCCCTGCCGGAGGACATCGGCGGCGTGCGCAACTGGGACTACCGCTACACCTGGCTGCGCGACGCGGCGATCACCCTGTCCTCGCTGCTGCGCACCGGCTACCGCGAGGAGGCCCGCGCCTGGCGCGAGTGGCTGCTGCGGGCGGTGGCCGGCGACCCCGAGAACCTGCAGATCATGTACGGCATCGCGGGCGAGCGCGAGCTGGGCGAGGCGGAGCTCGACTGGCTGCCGGGCTACGAGAAGTCCGCGCCGGTGCGGGTCGGCAACGGCGCCGCGCACCAGCTCCAGCTGGACGTGTACGGCGAGGTCACCGAGGCGTTGCACCTGGCCCATATGACGGGCCTGGCCCGCAACGACTACGCCTCGCTGCTCCAGCTGAAGCTGATCAGCTACCTGGAGAAGCACTGGCAGGAGCCGGACGAGGGCATCTGGGAGGTGCGCGGGCCGCGCCGGCACTTCGTGCACTCCAAGGTGATGGCCTGGGTCGCCGTCGACCGCACGATCAAGCTGCTGGAGTCCGGCGAGGCCGACGGCCCGCTGGAGCGCTGGCGGGAGCTGCGCGAGGAGATCCACCGCGAGGTGTGCGAGAAGGGTTACGACAAGGAGCGCAACACCTTCACGCAGTCCTACGGCTCGCGGGAGCTGGACGCCTCTCTGCTGCTGATCCCCCAGATGGGCTTCCTGCCGCCGGACGACAAGCGCGTGATCGGCACGATCGAGGCGATCCAGCGGGAGCTGTCCACGCCGGACGGGTTCATCCTGCGCTACCCCACCGAGGGCGAGCACGAGGGCGTCGACGGGCTTCCGGGCGACGAGGGCGCCTTCCTCGCGTGTTCCTTCTGGATGGCCGACGACCTGGCGATGATCGGCCGCGTGGACGAGGCCCGCAAGCTGTTCGAGAAGCTGCTCTCCCTGCGCAATGACCTGGGCCTGCTGGCGGAGGAATGGGACCCGCGGCTGAAGCGGCAGGTGGGGAATTTCCCGCAGGCCTTCAGCCATGTGCCGTTGATCGACACGGCCCTGCGGCTAACCGCGTCGGGCGCGTACGGGGGGTAGTGCCGGCGAGGCCGTCGGCGGCTGCGGGCTCGTTGTGGCCGGTCGCGCAGTTCCCCGCGCCCCTTCCGGGGCGCGGTGCCGGACGTCAGTCCGCCAGTGCCGTGAGTGTCCGCTCCCCTCCCGGGTCCCCCTCCGTGGCCGGTACCAGAGCGATCTCGTCCAGGCCCGCTTCGGCGTACGCGTCGATGCGGGCCTGGATCGTCTCGAGGCCGCCGACCAGGCCGACCGCGGACGCGGCCTCGGGTGGCAGGGCCTCGACCAGGGTCCGGCGGTCCGCGCCCGAGGCAGCCAGGTCCACCGCCTCGCCGAACCCGGCCGCCCGGACCATGTCGCTGTAGCCCGGCACCGTCAGGTATCCGGCGATGCTGCCCAGCACCTGCCGTACCGCCTCCGGAGAGGGATCGACCGCCGCGGGCAGCCAGGCAGCGAGCCGCGGCGGCGTACGGCCCGCCTTGTCCGCCGCCGCGTCCAGCTTGCCGCGCAGCACCCGCACCTGTTCCGGGGTGACCAGGTCGAGCAGCATCCGGTCGGCGTGCGCCGCGGCGATGCCGATCGCCCGGTCCCCGAAGGCCGCCACGGTCAGCGGGCCGCCGGGTGGGGCGAGGCGGCGGCGGAAGGGGCTGCCGGGCGTGACCGGCTCGCCGGGCACCGCGTGCAGCAGGTGGCGCAGTGCCGCCGCCGACTCCTCCAGCGCGGCCGCCGGCCGGGTCCGGGGCCGCCTGTGCACCCCCTCGACGACGCGTTTGCTGGCGGTGCCGATCGCCACGCCCACCGCCCGGCCACCGGTCACGGCGGCGGTGCCGGCCGCGCCCCGGGCGATGGTGTACGCGTCCCGCACGGACACCGGCACCGGACCCGCCGTCAGCGCGACCCGGCGTGTCGCCGCACCGATCGCGGTGGCCAGCACGAACGCGTCCCAGGTCGGCCCCTCGCCGACCCATACCTCCCGGTAGCCGAGCCGGTCGGCGAGCGCCGCGATGCGCGGCGGCTCGTCGACCGGGCTGTCGTCCTCGCGTGCCACGGCAACCACACTGAAGTCCATGCGGGCGCCGCTACCCGATGCACACGCATCTAACCCAGTGCGGCGATCACCTCGCGCGCCGCCCGCTCTCCCTCCGTCGCGCCGCCCTCCATGTAGCCCTGGAAGTCGTAGGAGCAGTGCTCGCCGCCGATGTGGATGTTGCCCTGCGCGGTCCCCTCGTAGCCCGCGTACCGGTGCAGATAGCCCACCGGCCAGTAGGAGTAGGCGCCGTAGGAGTACGGGTTGAGGTGCCACGCGGACAGTTGCGCGCGGCCGGTCCACGCGCCCGAGGTGCCGGGGAAGACGGCGTCGATGTCCTTGAGGTACTTCCCGGCGAGGCTCTTCACATAGGGGTCGCTCTCGTACGAGAACGGTCCGGCCGGGGTCAGCGACCTGGCGAGGCTGCCGCCGCCGTACTGGATGAGGATGCCGCCGGTGCCGGGCTGGACCTTGGTGGTGTCCCAGGTCTGCTGCACCCGGCCGTCGGTGAAGCACTCGCCCGCGGACACGCCCGGCCAGGGGCCGGTGCCGCGCCAGGGCCGGCTGGAGAACTGCATGTTGAGCTTGGTGCAGGCCCCCATGCGGGCGTCGCGCAGCAGGCCGGTCATCCGGGTGTCGAAGCCGGCCCGGCTCAGATCGAGCCGTTGCAGGATCGGCAGCGGTACGCACAGCACGGTGTGGTCGGCGGTGACGGTGCGGGTGCTGCCGGCCTCGCTGAAGGTCAGCGTCTGCGTGCCGTCGGCGTTGGCGCGTACCGCCTGCAGCGACCAGCCCTGCCGGATCGTCCCCGCGGGCAGGAAGTCGGCGATGGCGTGCGGGAGTCGGTCGTTGCCGCCGACGATGTGGTAGCGCTCGTCGGACAGGCCCCAGATGTTGAAGTCGCCCGGATTGGTCTGGTAGCCCATCAGCAGCACCAGGGAGAGCGAGGACTGGTCGGTGGTGTCGGCGCCGTACTCGACGTTGTAGGCGACGTCGAAGAGCTGTCCCAGCCGGGAGGCGTGGCCGCCGGGCACCCGGGACTCGATCCAGTCGTACAGGGACATGGTGTCCAGGGCGGTGCCGGCGGCGGTGGTCTGGTTCCACTTGACCTCTCCGGCGGCCTGGAGGTCGGTGTGCAGGGCCTGGTAGACGGCCTTGAAGTCCTCGTCGGCCTGGTCGCGCGGGTAGTAGGCGCCGTCGAACCAGAAGACCTCCTCGGCGCCGTTGGGGCCGCCGCCGAGGAAGTCCTCCAGGGGCAGGGAGAAGCGGCGGCACAGTTCCTGGATCTTCTTGTGGCCGGTGTCGATCAGTTCGCCGCCGATCTCGGAGGTCTGCCCCCAGGCCCAGTGGTCGCGCTGGGAGTACATGCGCCCGCCGACCCGGTCGGGGTTGGCCTCGTACAGGGTGCAGGCGTATCCGGCGTCGCGCAGGGTGAGCGCGGCGGTCAGCCCGGCGATGCCGGCGCCCACGACGGCGATGCGCGGTGCGGAGGCGGCGGCGGCTCTGGCCGGGGCCGCCACCGCGGTCACCGCGGCGGTGGCGAGGGCGCCCTTGAGGACGCTGCGGCGGCGGATCTGCCGTGCCTCGGCGACGGGGACGCCGAGCCGGTGGGCGGCGGCGTGGTCGGCGGTGAGGGAGCTCAGGGCGTGCATCAGCTGCGTACGGGACACGGTGCGGCTCCTCAGGCGTTGGCGGGGGCTTCCTCGATGTCGCTGTCCGTGCGCTCGGTTGCGTCCTCCAGGACGATCCGGCCGATGATCTCGTAGCGTTCCGGCCGGCGGGCCCGCAGATACAGGCCGAGGCCGAGGCCGCCGAAGAAGACCAGCCCGACGATCCACGGAATGGCCTTGAAGAAGAGCGAGCCGGCGGCCGTACCGGCCGCGGTGTCCATGTTGACCACGAGCAGCACCACCACGGCGGTCATGCCGATCCCGCCGAGCAGGGGCGCGGTGAAGGTGCGGAACCAGTGCCGGTCCTCGGGGTGGTTCTTGCGGAAGTAGCCGATGACGGCGAAGGAGCACAGGGTCTGCACGATGAGGATGGCCATCGTGCCGAGGATCGCGAGCAGCGTGTACAGGTGGATGTACGGGTCCTGTCCGGTCGCCCAGAACGCGCCGACGAGGGCGACGGCGATGACGGACTGCACGAAGGAGGCGAAGTACGGCGAGCCGTGCCGGGGGTGGGTGCGGCCGAGGGCCGGGTGCAGGAACCCCTCGCGGCCGATGGCGTACAGGTAGCGCGCGGCGCACTGGTGGAAGGCCATGCCGCAGGCGAACGAGCCGGTGATCAGCAGCCACTGGAAGGCGTCGACCGCCCAGGCGCCGATGAAGGTGTGGGCGGGGGCGAAGAAGAGGTCGAGCGGACTGGCCCCGGCGGAGAGCTTGACCGCGCCGTCCAGTCCGTTGCCGGCGATGGTCATCCAGGAGACGTAGATGTAGAACAGGCCGACGCCGACGACGGAGATGAGCGTCGCACGCGGGATGACCCGCTTGGGGTCGCGGGACTCCTCGCCGTACATCGCCGTCGACTCGAAGCCGACCCAGGACCAGAAGGCGAAGAACAGGCCGAGCCCGGCGGAGGCGCCGGTGAAGGCGTTCTTGGGGTTGACGGGTTCGACGGGGATGCCGTCGGGTCCGCCGCCGTGCAGGAGTACGGCGGTGGCGACCGCGAAGAGGACGGCGATCTCCGCGATCAGCATCACGCCGAGCGCCTTGGCGGTGAGGTTGATGTCGAAGTACGCGAGAACGGCCGTGACCAGCAGCATGGCGGCGGCGTAGACGATCCAGGGCAGGTCGACACCGAGCTGGTCGTGGACGGTGGTCTTCGCGAAGTAGGAGAAGACGCCGACGATGGACGCCTCGAAGACGATGTACGCGAGGACCGCGAGCATCCCGGAGGCCAGGCCGGCGATCCGGCCCAGGCCGTGCGAGATGTAGCCGTAGAAGGCGCCGGCCGCGGTGATCCGGCGGGCCATCGCGACGTAGCCGACGGAGAAGACCGTCAGCACGAGCGTGGCGAACAGATAGCCGGCCGGTGCGCCGGTGCCGTTGCCGTAGCCGACCGCGATGGGCAGGTTGCCGGTCATCGCGGTGATGGGTGCGGCGGTGGCCACCGCCATGAACACCACACCCACCAGTCCTACGGAATTCGCTTTGAGGCGATGCACCTCTCGCGTGGGAGTTTCTGCCATTCCCGCCCCTCTCACCGTGCAATCACAACGGAATCCGAAGATCACGTAGCGGTTTACCTACGGATGCGTCAGTGTGGCGGCGACGTGACGCAGGCCACAACAGACAGGCGGTCACGCTCTGGGGCGTCCGGGGCGACGCTGTGTCGCGCCAGGGGCGGCGGTGATCGTCCCTGTGACCGCCCGGAGATGTCGCCGCAACACGCGCCCGGGTAGCGTCCGCTGCATGGACAGCCGCACCGACCACCGATTCGACACCCAGGGCACCGGGATCACCGTGCAGCGGGCACTGGAGCTGCCCGGCCTGCGCAGCGGGCTGCCCGAGGTGCTCGCGGGCGCCGACCGGCTGGGGCGCACCGTGCGCTGGGTGCACGCGGGCGAGGTGCCCAACATCGCCTCCCTGCTCAAGGGCGGCGAACTGCTGCTGACCACGGGCTACGGCGTCGGCACCCGCCCGGCCGAGCAGCGGGCGTTCGTGCGCACCCTGGCCGAACGCGGCATCGCGGCGCTGGTGGTGGAGCTGGGCCCGCGCTTCGCCCGGCTGCCCGCACCCCTGGTGGAGACGGCGCGGGCGGCGGGGCTGCCGCTGGTCCAACTGCACCGCGAGGTGCCGTTCGTGACGGTCACCGAGGAGATCCACACCGAGATCGTCAACGGCCACTACGCGCTGCTGCAGCGGGCGGAGGAGGTGCACCGGCGCTGCACCCAGGCCCTGCTGGGCGGCGGCGGAGTGCCCCAGGTCCTCGGCATCCTCGCCGACTTCAGCGACAACCCCGTCTTCCTCGAGACGGCCGACGGCCGGCTGCTGTACGCCGCCGGAGCCGGACCGGAAGGCACCGATCCGCTCCAGGTGTGGGAGGGGCTGCGCGGCCCGCACAAGGATGCGCCGCCGCCGTCGGGTTCGGTGCTGGTGGACGTCCCCGGCGGCGGCCCGGGGACCGGCTCGGTGCGGGCACGGCTGGTGCTGCTGCCGGTGCGCTCACCGCTGGCGCCCGTGCACCGGATCGCCGGTGAGCGGGCCGCGGGCATCCTCGCGGTGGTGCTGATGCAGGCCCGTCAGGAGGAGGAGCTGGCCGCGCGCGGGCGCGGCGACTTCCTCACCGACCTCGCCGAGGGCCGGATCACCGCCGAGGACGCCCCGGCCCAGGCCCGCGTCCTCGGCTTCAAACCGGGCACCGGTCCCCTGCTGCCCGTGGTGATGCGGCTCGGCGACGCCCTCTCCCCCGGCGGTGGCTGGGCGGTGCTGGCCCGCGCGGTCTCGGAGGAGCTGGCGGCGGTGGGCGTGCCGGTGCTGATCGGCGTACGTCCCGTGGAGGGCCGCGTGCTGGTCCTGTTGGGCCTGCGCTCGGAGCCGGAGCGCGCGGCGGTCGCCGACCGGGCCGCGGCGGCCCTGCGGGCGGGTGTGGAGCGGGCCGGCATGCAGCGGCCGGGCGCCCAGCCGCCGGTCGTGGTGGTCGGGGTCGCCGGCGGCTGGGCGGCCGCCTCGGCGGGCCTGCGGCACGCGGCGGAGACGGCGACTGCGGCGCAGGGCCTCACGGACCGCCCCTGGTACGACGCCCGCCGGCTGGACATCGACCTGCTGCTGTGGCGGCTGCGCGACCATCCGGACCTCGAGGCCTTCGTGGACCGCGCGATCGGCCCCCTGCGCGACCACGACAGCCGCTCGCGCCCCCCGCTGCTGCCGACCCTGGAGACCTACCTGGCGCACGCCGGCCGCAAGGCGGAAACGGCCCGCGAACTGCACCTGAACCGCCAGACCCTCTACAACCGGCTCGCCCGCATCGGCGAACTCCTCGGCACGGACCTCGACGACCCCCAGACGGTCCTGGCCCTGAGCCTGGCCCTGCGGGCCCGCCGGCACGTGCCGTAGGTGCGACCGGACGCCACTGCCGCAGCGGGGGCCTACAGCCAGGGCGACGGCTTGGTCAACTCGTCGTAGACACTGAGCACTTGAGCGACCGTCTCGTCCTCCGAGGGCCAGGTGGCCGCCTGCCGGGCGCCCTTGCGCCGCAGTTCGTCGCGGCGGCCCGGGTCGTCGAGCAGGGCGACCACGCGTGAGGCGAGCGCCGCGGGGTCGCCGTACGGCACCAGTTCGGCGGCGTCGCCGACGAGTTCGCGGATGCCGCCGACATCGGTCGCCACGAGCGGTACGCGCGCGTGGAGCGCCTCCTGGGCGAGGACGGACCGTGACTCCCAGCGGCTGGGCAGCAGCGCGAGATCCGCGGCGGCGAGCAGCTCGCCGACGTCGTCGCGGCGCCCGAGCAGCCGCACCGGCAGCCCTTCGCCCTCGATACGGCGCTGCAGCTCTGCCCGCAGCGGCCCCTCCCCGGCGATCGCGACCAGTGGCACCGGGTCCGGGGAGCGCCACTCACGCGAGGCGTCCAGCAGGAGGTCGTATCCGCGGTGGCGTTCCAGGGAGCCGACCGCCAGCAGCAACGGGCGGCCGATGGCGCCGAGTTCGGCCCGTACCTTGGGCAGCCGGCGCTCCGCCTCCTCGTCCTCGGCTGCGGTGCGCGGCCGCGGCGCCGAGACCGCGGCCAGGCGGGCGTCCCGGGCACCGGTGCGGCGGGCGACGTCCACCAGGACGGAGCTGGTCCCGAGCACCACGGCCGCGGTCCTGGCCACCCGCCGCTCCAGCAGCCGCAGCAGCTGGGCGCGCGGCCCCTCGGCGTGCGCGCGGTCGTGCCAGGTGACGATGAGCGGGGTACGGCGCCCGCTGAGCGCGAGCACGGCCCGGAAGGAGGCGTGCAGCCCGTGCGCGTGCACCAGGTCGGCGTTGGCGCAGGCCGCCCGCAGCGCGGCCACGGACACCGGGTCGCTGCTGCGCGGGACGGCCACGTGGTCGGCACCGGCGCCGGTGAAGTCGTAGGCGTGATCGGCCTCGTAGGGGGCGCACACGGTGACCTTCACGCCCCGTGCGACGAGCCCGGCGGCCAGCGAGCGCACATGGGCGCTGCTCCCGGCGTTGCCTCCGCCGAGCACCTGCACGGTGCGCAGCGGCGGCCGGCCGTGCGGTGACAGGCTGCTCGCGGGGGTCACGTGGCCGGGCTCCTGGTTCGGCGTGGGACGGTCACGAAGAGAACGTACAGAACGATCGCGCGAAGGGGGTGGAGCACACCGTTTCCTCCGCCACTGACGCCAAGAATGCCAGCACGTACGGGCGTTCCGGGAACTTCGGGGGCGCACGCCGACCCACGAGCGCCCTCCCGACGTCGCACAGACCCCCTCCCCACGTCACCCACACGAGTGAACCCACCGCCTCACCGACAGCCTCCGGCGGAACCGACGTCCCGGGGCCCCGCCGCCCGACGCACCAGCGCCCCGGCGGGCCGGAGGCCTGGCGGCCCGGCGGCCCGGCGGCCCCGCCGCCCCAGCGGCCCTGCGTACCGGCGTACCGGCGTACCGGCGTACCGGCGTACCGGCGTACCGGCGTACCGGCGTACCGGCGTTCCAGCGTTCCAGCGTTCCAGCGTTCCAGCGTTCCAGCGGCCCAGCGTTCCGGCGGCCCGGGGCCCCGCCGCCCCAGCGGCCCGGCGACCCGGGGCCCAGCGGTCCGGCGGTCCGGCGGTCCGGCGGTCTGGCGGCTCGGCGACTCGGCGACTCGGCGACTCGGCGACTCGGCGGCCCAGCGTTCCGGCGGCCCGGCGGCCCGGGACCCCGCCGCCCCAGCGCCCCAGCGCCCCAGCGGCCCAGCGACCCGGGGCCCAGCGATCCGGCGGTCCGGCGGCTCGGCGGCTCGGCGGCTCGGCGGCTCGGCGGCTCGGCGGCTCGGCGGCCCAGCGTTCCGGCGGCCCGCCGCCCCAGCGGCCCAGCGGCCCGGGCCCCCGCCGCCCGGCGGCCCAGCGGCCCGGCGTTCCGACCGCCCGGGGTAACGGCACCCCAGCATCCCGGCTGCCCGGCGTTCCGGCCGCCCGCGGCCCCGGCGGCCCAGCGGCCCGGGGCCCCGGCGCCCGGCGCCCGGCGCCCGGCGCCCGGCGCCCGGCGCCCCAGCGTTCCGGCCGCCCGGGGCCCCGCCTCCGGGGCCGCCAGGACAGCCCGGACGCACCGCACGCACGCCCCGCACACCCCCGCCACACCACGACACCGACGTGGCACGACCGCACCCGGCCGGCACCGGCCGGCACGACGGCAGGACCGGTGGGACGGCGGGACGTGCGCCAGGACGCCGGACGCCAAAACGGCAGGCCCGGCGGAACCGGCGGCACGGCACGACACCGGGACAGCAGGACAACGGGACAGCAGGACGGCGGAACCGCCGGCACGGCAGCACGCCGGGATGGCAGGACGGCGGGACCGGCGGCACGGCACGACGCCGGGCAGCAGCACGCCGGGACGGCAGGGCTGACGTACGGTCCGGCAGTGTGCCCGGTGTACGGCTCCGCCTCCCACGCGGCCGGTCACCCCGTGCCGCGGCACGGGGACCGGCCGTGGCGGCACCGGTGAGGCCCGCTGCCGCGAGGGCCCGGCGACGAGGCCGGGCGCCTCTCAGACGTCCGCGCGGGCCGTCGCGAGGAGTTCCTCCGCGTGGGCGCGGGCCGTCTCGGAGTCCTCCTGGCCGGCCAGCATCCGGGACAGCTCGCGGATGCGGTCCTCGCCCTCCAGCACCTTCACGCCCGAGCGGGTCACCGAGCCGTCGTTGGTCTTCTCCACCAGCAGCTGCCGGTCGGCGAACGCGGCCACCTGCGGCAGGTGTGTGACGACGACGACCTGCGCCGACTTCGCGAGCCGCGCCAGGCGCCGCCCGATCTCCACCGCGGCCTTGCCGCCGACGCCCGCGTCGACCTCGTCGAAGAGGTACGTCGGCACCGGGTCCGTGCCCGCGAACACGACCTCCACGGCCAGCATCACCCGGGACAGCTCACCGCCGGAGGCCCCCTTGGCGATCGGCCGCGGCGGGGCGCCCGGATGCGGGGCGAGCAGCAGCTCGACCTCGTCGACGCCGTGCGGGCCGTAGGCCACCGTGCGTCCGTGCACCTCGACGCCCTCCGCGTCGTCGCTCTGCCGGATGTCGAAGGACACGCGCGCGTGCGGCATCGCCAGCGACGCCAGTTCCGCGGTCACGGCCGCCGCGAACCGCTCGGCGGCCTCCGTGCGCGCCTCGCTCAGCGCCTGCGCGAGCCCGCCCAGTTCGGCGCGCAGCCCGTCGCGTTCGGCGGTCAGTTCCTCGATCCGCTCGTCGTCGCCGTCGAGTTCGGTCAGCCGCTGCGCGCTGCGCTCGGCCCAGGCCAGCACGGCGTTCACGTCCTCGCCGTACTTCCGTGTCAGCTGGGTGAGCGCGGCCCGCCGCTCCTCCACCGCCGCCAGCCGCAGCGGATCGGCGTCCAGGTCGTCGGCGTACCCCGCCAGCTCCCCGGCGACGTCCCCGAGCAGGATGCCGATCTCGCCGATCCGGTCGGTGAGCGCGGCCAGCGCCGGATCGTGCGACCGGACGGCCTCCAGGGCCCGCTGGGCGCCCGCGACCAGCGTGGTCGCGTCGATGCCCTCGGGGTCCTCCGGGTTGCCCGCCAGCGCGGCGTGCGCGGCCGTCGCGGCCGACGACAGCGCCTCCGCGTGCCCGAGCCGCTCGGCCTCCTCGGCCAGCTCCGTGTCCTCACCGGCGCGCGGCTCGACCGCGGCGATCTCCTCGAGGCCGAAGCGCAGCAGGTCGGCCTCCTGGGCCCGCTCACGCGCGCGTGTCGTGATCTCGTCCAGTTCGGCGGCCACGGCCCGCAGCCGCTTGTACGCCTCGCGGTACTTGGTCAGCGGCACGGCGACCGCGTCCCCGGCGTACCGGTCGAGCGCCTCGCGCTGCCGGGACAGCTTCAGCAGCCCCTGCTGGTCGGTCTGCCCGTGCACGGCCACCAGGTCGTCGGCCAGCTCCGCGAGCAGCCCCACGGGTACCGACCGCCCGCCCACGTGGGCCCGCGACCGGCCCTCGGCGGACACGGTGCGGCTGATCAGCAGCGCGCCGTCGTCCAGCTCGGCCCCGGCCTCCTCGGCGCGCACGACGGCGGTGGCGTCCGCGGGTACGGTGATCCGGCCCTCGACGACCGCCTTCTCGGCCCCGAGCCGCACGAGCGCGGCGTCGGCGCGCCCGCCCAGCAGCAGCCCGAGGCTGGTGACCACCATGGTCTTGCCCGCGCCGGTCTCGCCGGTGACGGCGGTGAACCCGGGCGACAGCTCGACAACGGCGTCGTCGATGACACCGAGCGACCGTATCCGCATCTCTTCCAGCACGCACAAGACCATACGAGGTCCGGCAGGGCGATTGCGACCGCCCCGCCTTTGTCACCCACGCGAGGGAGGACCCGCCGTTCGGCCGGCCCGGCGCCGGCTAGTGCGGCGCCCCGCGCCAGCCGGACACCGGCAGCGCGAACTTCGCGACGAGCCGGTCGGTGAAGTTCGCGTGGTGCAGCCGCGCCAGCCGCACCGGCACGGCTCCCCGCCGCACCTCGACCCGCGCCCCCGGCGGCAGCTCCACGGTGCGCCGGCCGTCGCACCACAGCACTCCCGGAGGGACGTGCGGCAGCACCTCGACGGCCAGCACGGAGTCCGGCGCCGTCACGAGCGGCTTGGCGAACAGCGCGTGCGCCGAGATCGGCACCATCAGCAGCGCCTCGACCTCCGGCCACACCACCGGGCCGCCAGCCGAGAACGCGTACGCCGTCGACCCGGTGGGCGTCGCGCACACGATCCCGTCGCACCCGAACCCGGTCACCGGCCGCCCGTCGATCTCCAGCACGACCTCGAGCATCCGCTCGGCGGACACCTTCTGCACGGCCGCCTCGTTCAGTGCCCAGTCGGTGTGCACGATGTCGCCGTTGCGGTGCACGACGACGTCGACGGTCATCCGCTCCTCGACCTCGTAGGACCGCGCCACCACCCGGTCGACGACCTTCTCCAGGTCGTCCCGCTCGGCCTCCGCGAGGAACCCGACCCGCCCCAGGTTGACGCCGAGCATCGGCACCCCGGACGCCCGCGCGAACTCCGCGCCGCGCAGCAGGGTGCCGTCACCGCCGAGGACGATGAGCAGCTCGCACCCGTCGAGGCACTGCGGAGTCGCCTCCTTGACCAGCTGCACCTCGTCCGGCAGCGGCAGGTCGACCGCCTCCGCCTCGAGCACCCGCACCCCGATACCGGACCGCAGCAGGCCCTTGACCACGAGCTCGGCACTGCGCACGGCCGCCGGCCGTCCGGTGTGGGCGAGCAGGAAAACAGTACGAGCTCGGTTCTGCGTCAACGCGGCCCCTCCGCCACTGCACGGTCAACATCGGCCGGGTCCAGGGCGGGCGCCCCGGCACGCAGCCACAGAAAGTACTCGACGTTGCCGGACGGCCCGGGCAGCGGGGACGCGGTGACACCCTTCACCCCGAGCCCCAGCTCCCACGCCTTCTCGGCGACACCCCGCACGGCCTCCGCCCGCAGCTGCGGACTCCGCACGACACCCCCGCTGCCCAGTCGCTCCTTCCCCACCTCGAACTGCGGCTTGACCATCATCACCAGATCGGCGTCCGGCGTCACGCACCGCACCAGGGCGGGCAGCACCAGACCGAGCGGGATGAACGACAGATCCCCCACGACCAGATCCACGGGCTTGCCGTCGATCGCCTCCAGCGTCAACTCGCGTACGTTCGTACGGTCCTTGACGGTGACGCGTTCATCGCTCTGCAGCGTCCAGGCGAGCTGCCCGTACCCGACGTCCACGGCGACCACGTGCGCGGCCCCGGCCCGCAGCAGCACATCCGTGAAGCCGCCCGTGGACGCGCCGGCGTCCAGCGCCCGCCGGCCCTCGACGACCAGCCCCTGCGGCACGAAGGCCGCCAGCGCCCCGGCGAGCTTGTGCCCGCCCCGGGAGACGTAGTCGGGATCGCTGTCGTCGGCCGTGACGACGATCGCCGCGGCGGTCTCCACCTGGGTGGCGGACTTGGTCGCGACGGTCTTGCCGACGGTGACCCGCCCCGCGGCGATCAGCTGGCCGGCGTGCTCACGCGAGCGCGCGAGCTTGCGGCGGACCAGCTCCGCGTCCAGACGGCGACGTGCGACTCCTGCCACGGTGCGTTCAGCTCCTGTTTCCATACGGCGGATCACACGAGGTGACCCGAAGGGTCTCATTGAGGGGCGGCGGTCGGGTGACGCGTGGGAGCCGGAGGTCCCGGGCGGGCGTCGAGCGCGGTGAGCGCGTCACGCAGCCCCCGGTGTACATCCTCGTACACCTCGAGGTGTCCGTCCGTGGCGAGGTGGTCGGCGTCGGCGAGCCGGTCCAGCGCGGCGTCGACGTCGGCGTTGCCGGTGGGGGTGCGGTCCGCGTTCAGCGGGGCCGGGGCGGCGGGGTCGTACGCCGGCTCGTCCGGGCCCTCCTCGTGCGCCGCGGCGTCGGGGACGGTGTCGTGCATGCCCAGACGCTACCTCGAAGCCCTGCGGTACCGTCGAGCGCGATGGCCACGATCGAGGAGTGCCGTAGCGCACTCGACAGACTTTCGGACAACATGCAGCACGCCGAGGGCGACGTGCGCGAGGCCGCGGCCCTGGACCGTTCGGTGAGCTGCCACATCAAGGACCTGGACGTCACGTTCGCCGGGCGGCTGACCGGCGGCCGGATCCGGGTGGACGACACCCTTCAGGGGCCGCCGCCGGAGCGCGCCGAGATCCGGCTGGCGATGGCCGGCGACGACCTGGTGGCCCTGGTGAACGGCGAGCTGAACTTCGCGCGCGCCTGGGGCTCGGGCCGGGTGAAGCTGGAGGCGAGCCTGATGGACCTGTTCCGGCTCAGGAAGCTTCTGTAGCCCTCACCCGCACGCGTGCCGTGCGCGCCGCGGGCACCACCAGCGGCGTGCCCGTCTCCGGGTCGTCGATGACCTGGCAGCGCAGCTGGAAGACCTCCTCGACCAGCTCCGCCGTGACGATGTCCTTCGGCGCGCCCTGGGCGATGACCTCGCCGCCCTTGAGGGCGATCAGGTGCGTGGCGTACCGGGCGGCGTGGTTGAGGTCGTGCAGCACGGCGACCAGGGTGCGGCCCTGCGTCTCGTGCAGCTCGGCGCACAGGTCGAGCACGTCGATCTGGTGCTGGATGTCGAGGTAGGTCGTCGGCTCGTCGAGCAGCAGCAGCGGCGTCTGCTGGGCGAGCGCCATCGCGATCCACACCCGCTGGCGCTGACCGCCGGACAGCTCGTCGACGTACCGGTCGGCGAGTTCGGCGACCCCGGTCTGCGCCATGGACTCCTGGACGACCCGCTCGTCCTCGCCGGACCACTGCCGCAGCAGGCCCTGGTGGGGGTAGCGGCCGCGGCCGACGAGGTCGGCGACCGTGATGCCGTCGGGCGCGATCGACGACTGGGGCAGCAGGCCGAGGGTGCGGGCGACCTTCTTCGCGGGCATCGACTGGATGACCTGCCCGTCCAGCAGCACCCGGCCCCGGCTCGGCCTGAGCATCCGGGACAGCGCCCGCAGCAGGGTCGACTTGCCGCACGCGTTCGGGCCGACGATCACCGTGAAGGAGTGGTCGGGGATCTGCACCGACAGCTGCTCGGCGATGACGCGCTGGTCGTAGGCAAGGGTGACGTTCTCGGCGGACAGGCGGTTCACGGTGCTCCTATCGGGGTTCTGAGGCGTGCCGCTCACATCCGGCCCGCCTTGCGCTCGGTGACCAGCAGCCACAGCAGGTAGACCCCGCCGAGCACGCCGGTGACCACACCGACCGGCAGCTGGTCGGCGCCGAACAGCCGCTGCGAGGCGAGATCGGCGGCGAGCAGGAGGGTGGCGCCCATGCACAGTGACGGCACGAGGTTCGGCCCCGGCGAGCGGGTCAGCCGGCGGGCGAGCTGGGGCGCGGTGAGGGCGACGAAGCCGACGGGGCCGGCGGCGGCCGTGGCCGTGGCGGTGAGCAGGACGGCCGCCACCATCAGCAGCATCCGCACCCGTTCGACCCGCACCCCGAGGGCACCGGCCATGTCGTCGCCCATCTCCATCATCCGCAGGCCCCGGGCGTTGGCGAGGACCAGCGGCACCAGCACCGCGCACAGCGCGAGCAGCGGCCACACCTGCTCCCAGCCGCGGCCGTTGAGGGAGCCGGTCATCCACACGATGGCGCGGGCCGCGTCGACCAGGTCGGCCTTGGTGATGAGGTAGCCGTTGACGGCCGTGGCCACGGCGGAGACGCCGATGCCGACCAGGACCAGCCGGTAGCCGTGCACGCCCTGCTTCCAGGCGAGCAGATAGATGGCCAGGCCGGTCAGCAGGCCGCCGGCCAACGCGCCGAGGGTGACCTGCGCGGTGTTGCCGCCGACCAGGACGATCACCACGAGCGCCCCGGCCGTCGAGCCCTGCCCGAGGCCGAGGACGTCCGGGCTGCCCAGCGGGTTGCGGGAGACGGCCTGGAACAGCGCGCCGCCCAGGCCCAGCGCGGCCCCGACCAGCAGGCCGACCAGCACCCGCGGCAGCCGCAGTTCCCGGACGATGAACTCCTGGCCCGGGTTGCCGTCGCCGAGCAGCGTCCTGATCACGTCGCCTGCGGGGATCGGGAAGTCGCCGGTGCCGATCAGCACGACGCTCGCGGCGAGCGCGGCCACCAGCAGCAGGGCGACGACCACGAGCGCGCGCACGTCGAGGCGCAGCGACAGCCCGCCGGGCGTGCGCAGCGCACGGGGGCCACGCCCCTCGAGCGGGTGCGTGCTCGTCTTGTTCACTGCCGTGCTCACAGCTGCGCCGTCCTTCGCCGTCGGACCAGGAAGATGAAGACCGGGCCGCCCAGGACGGCGGTGACGACACCGACCTGGAGTTCCGAGGGCCGCGCGGCGATCCGGCCGAGCACGTCGGCGCCGATCAGCAGCACGGGCGACAGGACGGTGGCGTACGGCAGGATCCAGCGCAGGTCGGGTCCGGTGAAGGAGCGCACGACGTGCGGCACCATCAGTCCGACGAACAGGATCGGCCCGCAGGCGGCGGTGGCCGCCCCGCACAGCACGGTCGCGGCGAGCACGGCCAGCCCCCGGGTGCGGTCGAGGTGGGCGCCGAGCGCCGTGGCGGTGTCGTCGCCCATGGCCATCGCGTTCAGCGGGCGGGCGAGCGAGAGGGCCAGCAGGGTGCCGACCGCGAAGAACGGCAGCACCTGCCGGATGGTCCCGTCGGTCGCGGAGCCCAGCGAGCCGACGGTCCAGAAGCGCATCTTGCCGAGCGCCGCGTCGTCCGTGATCATCACGGCCTGTACGAATCCGTACAGCGCTGCGGTGATCGCGGTCCCCGCGAGCGCGAGCCGGACGGGTGTGGCGCCCCGGCTGCCGCCGAGGAACCACACCAGCGCGCCCACGACGGCGGCGCCGAGGAAGGCGAACCACACATAGCCGGTCAGGCTGGTGACGCCGAGATAGGTGATGGCGGTGACGACCGCGGCGGACGCGCCCGCGTTGATCCCGAGCAGCCCGGGATCGGCGAGCGGGTTGCGGGTGAGCGCCTGGAGCACGGCTCCGGACAGACCGAGCGCCGCGCCGGCGAGCAGCCCGAGCACGGTCCGCGCCAGCCGGTCGTCGACGACGACGTCGCCGTACGTCCCGGTGGCGTGGAACAGGCCGTGCCAGACCTGCCCCACGGACAGCTGTTTGGCGCCGACGGCGATGCTCGCCACGACGAGGAGCGCCAGGAGCGCCACGGCGAGCAGCAGCCCGGCGGCGCGTACCGCCCGGCGGCTCGGGGGCGCGGGAGCGGTCGCCGCGCGCTGTTCGGGAGGACTGTCGACCAACACGAGGTTAGGTTAGCCTACCCTCGCTCGGGTCCACGATCCCCGGTCGTAGCACCGCGTCCGCCGCCGTCTCCCCGACCCGGCGCCCCGCTCACGATTCCGGCGCCCCGCTCACAAACCCAGCCGGGCCAGCGCCTTCCCCCCGTCCAGCTCGCACACACCGTCCCCGGCCGCCGTCCAGGCCGCCGCGCACAGCGCCCGCAGACCCTCCAGCGCCTCACCGTCCCCGCTCAGCACCAGCTCCTCCGCCCCCGCCCGGGCCGTCCACCCGCCGCACCGGAAACCCTCACCCTCCTCGGTGACCTCCGGCTGCCCGGTGAGCATCCCGCGCAGATCCGCGTCGACATACGTCGGCCGGTGCTGCGGCGGCGCGGCGAGCAGCTGCGCGCCGTCGGTGACACCGGTCAGCACGAGCAGCGAGTCGACACCGCCGTTGAACGCCCCCTCGATGTCCGTGTCCAGCCGGTCCCCCACCACCAGCGGCCGCTTCGCCCCCGTGCGCAGGATGGTCTCCTTGTGCATGGGCGGCAGCGGCTTGCCCGCCACCTGCGGCTCGGCACCGGTCGCGATCCGCACGACCTCCACCGCCGCGCCGTTGCCCGGCGCGATGCCGCGCCCGCTCGGGATCGTCAGATCGGTGTTGGACGCGAACCACGGCACCCCGCGCGCGACCGCGTAGGACGCCTCGGCGAACCGGCCCCACGGCAGATCCGGCCCGCCGTACCCCTGCACCACCGCCACCGGGTCGTCGTCCGCCGACTCCACGGGCACCAGGCCGCGTTCACGCAGCGCCACCCGCAGTCCCTCCCCGCCGATCACCAGCACCCGCGCGCCGTCCGGCACCTGCTCGCTGATCAGCCGGGCCACCGCCTGCGCCGACGTGATGACGTCCTGCGCGCCCGTCGGTATGCCCAGCTCGGTCAGGTGCTCCGCGACGACGTCCGGCGTACGCAGCGCGTTGTTCGTGACATACGCGAGACGCATCCCGCCCGCACGTGCCGTCTCCAGCGACTCCACGGCGTACGCGATCGCGTTCCCGCCCGCGTACACCACCCCGTCCAGATCGAGCAGCGCCGTGTCGTACGCCTCGCTCAGGGCCTGCCCACTGCCCTCGGGCCTCGTCCTGACGCTCCGGCTCATTGCACATCGCTCCTCGGTTCGCCTGCTCTTTCCCCCGATCATCGCGCATAGCGGTGACACACGTACGATGCCGGGATGGACACAGCAGGTCACTCGGAAGCAACGGCGCGCCGGGGCCTCGAACTCACCCCGTTCCGAGGTCTGCGCTACGACCCGGAGCGGGTCGGCAGCCTGGCCGCCGTCACCTCACCGCCGTACGACGTCGTGGTCCGCCCCGACGGCCTGCACCACCTTCAGTCGTCGGACCCGTACAACATCGTCCGCCTCATCCTGCCCCAGGCCGGAACGCCGAGCGCCCGCAACGAGCAGGCCGCCGACACCCTGCGCCGCTGGCTCGACGAGGGCGTGCTCACCGCCGACCCCGAACCCTGTCTCTACGTCTACGAACAGCGCGACGGCGACGGCATGCTCCAGCGCGGCCTGATCGGCGCCCTGCGCGTGACCGACCCGGACGACGGCCTGGTCCTGCCGCACGAGGACGTCATGCCGCACGTGGTCGCCGACCGCGCCGCCCTGATGCGCGCGACCTCCGCCAACCTCGAACCGCTGCTGCTGACCTACCGCGGCAACGGTCCCACGGCCGCCACCACGCGGGCCGTCGAGAGCGCCGCCGAACAGCCACCGCTGCTGTCGACGACCACCGAGGACGGCTTCACCCACCGCCTGTGGGCCGTCACCGACCCCGCCGAACTGGCCGCGATCCAGGCCGACCTGGCCTCCCACCAGGCACTGATCGCCGACGGCCACCACCGCTGGGCCACCTACCGCCGGCTGCGCGAGGAACACCCGTCCCCCGGCCCCTGGGACTACGGTCTGGTCCTGCTCGTCGACACCGTCCGCTACCCGCTGCGGGTGCGCGCCATCCACCGGCTCCTGCACGGCCTGCCCGTCGCGGACGCGGTCGCCGCCGTCGAGGGCCACTTCCGGGTGCAGCGCCTGGAGGTGTCGCTGCCACAGGCCCTGGAGACCCTCGCGGACGCGGCCTGCGCGGGCAACGCCTTCCTGCTGGCCGGTGACGGCGCCTTCCACCTCCTGGACCGGCCCGACCCGGCCCTCCTGGCCCGCACGGTCCCCGCCGACCGCCCCGCCGCCTGGCGCACCCTGGACGCGACGGTCCTGCACGCCGCGCTCCTCGAGCACGTCTGGCACATCCCCGAGGACTCCCCGGCCCACATCGCCTACATCCACGACACGGCCGCCACCGTCACCAAGGCCGAACGCGACGGCTCCACGGCTGTCCTGTTGCACCCGGTCCGCGAGGAGGTCGTCCGCGACCTCGCCCGCCAGGGCGTCACCATGCCCCGCAAGTCGACGTCCTTCGGCCCGAAGCCGGCCTCCGGCCTGGTCCTGCGCGCCCTCGACCTCTGATCCACCCGACCGCCGCGGGCGGGCACAACGACGAAAGGGCGGGCCCCGGTGAATCCGGGGCCCGCCCTCTGCCGTCATGACCGTCAGTCGTTGTCGCGGTCGGCGTCCTCGTCGGAGCCGGCGTCGCCGTCCTTCGCCTCGGAGGTCTCCACGACCTCCGCGACCTGCGTGACCTGCGGGTCCGCCGCGACCTCGGTGTCCTCCGCGCCCTCGTCCAGGGCGTCGACGAACTCCACACCGTCCAGCTCGGCGAGCCGGTCGGACGCGTCGGTGCTGCCGTCGCGGTCCGCCTCCACGGCCTTGGCGAACCACTCGCGCGCCTCGTCCTTGCGGCCGGCCGCCAGCAGCGCGTCGGCGTAGGCGTAACGCAGCCTCGCGGTCCACGGCTGAATGGAGTTGGAGGCCAGCTCGGGGCTCTGCAGCGTCACGATGGCCGCGTCCAGCTGCTCCAGGTCCCGCCGGGCACCGGCCGCGACGAGCCGCATCTCGACCTGGCCGGCCTTGTCGAGCTTGTGCACCTCCGGGGCGCCGGCCATGTCCAGGGCCTTCTCCGGCCGTCCGAGCCCACGCTCGCAGTCGGCCATCACGGGCCACAGGTCGACGTTGCCCGTCATACGGCGGGCAGCGCGGAACTCCCCGAGCGCCTCGGCGTACTTCTGGCTGGCGTACGCCGCGAAGCCCGCGGCCTCCCGTACGGCGGCGACGCGCGACGCCAGCCGCAGGGCCACCCTGGAGTAGCCATAGGCACCCTCGGGGTCCTCGTCGATGAGCCGCGCGACCATCACCAGGTTCTTGGCGACGTCGTCCGCGAGCGTCTTCGGCAGGCTCTGCAGCTCCTGGCGTACGTCCTTGTCGATCTCCTCACCGGTGACGTCCGGCGGGATCGGCAGCCGCTTGATCGGCTCGCGGTCGCGGTCGCGCTCGTCACGGAAGCGTCCGCCGCCACGACGGTCATCGCGGCGGTCGTCCCGACGGTCGTCACGTCCCCGGAAGCCGCCCGGCCGGCCACCGCGGTCGTCACGACGGGGGCCGCGAGCGCCACGGTCGTCACGGCCACGGAAGCCACCACGGTCGCCGCCGCGGTCCCCACCACGGTCACCGAACCGACGCTCTCCGGTCCGCTCGCCGCCACGGTCCCCGAAACGCCGCTCGCCGGCACGGTCGTCCCGACGCTCGCCGAAGCGACGCTCACCGCCGCGGTCGTCACGGCGGTCATCGCGGCGGTCGTCACGCCGGTCATCCCGGCGGTCGTCGCGGCGGAACCCGCCACGGTCGCCCCGGTCGTCACGGCGGAAGCCGCCACGGTCACCACCGCGGTCGTCACGCCGGAATCCACCGCGGTCGCCACCTCGGTCGCCACCGTCGCGGCGGCCATAGCCGCCACGGTCCCGGTCGTCACGGGGGGCGTAACCGCCACGGTCCCGGTCGTCACGCCGGTCGTCGCGGCGGAACCCGCCACGGTCGCCCCGGTCGTCACGTCGGCCGAAACCACCGCGGTTGTCGTCACGACGGAAGCCCGGACGGTCGCCGCGCTCTCCACCACGGTCGTCACGACGGAAGGCCGGACGGTCGCCGCGCTCTCCACCACGGTCGTCACGACGGAACGAGGGGCGCTCACCCCGCTCCGCACCACGGTCGTCACGGCGGTCGTCACGGCGGTCGTCACGGCGGTCGTCACGGCGGAAAGCGGGACGGTCGCCGCGCTCTCCGCGATCGTCGCGACGGAAGCCGGGACGGTCGCCGCGGTCGTCACGGCGCGGGCCCCGGTCCCGGTCGTCGCGCCGGGCGAAACCGCCGCGGTTGTCGTCACGCCGGAACCCACCGCGGTCCCCACGGTCACCGCGCTCGCCACGGTCGTTGCGGTCGTCACCCCGGCGGTCGTCACGACGGAAACCGCCGCGGTCGCCGCCGTCCCGGCGGCCGAAGCCGCCACGGTCACGGTCGTTGCCGCGGCGGAAGCCACCACGGTCGCCTCGGTCCCCGCCCTCCCGGCGCCGCTGATCGCGCTCCGGACGGTCGTCGGGAGAGTTGGTGGACATGGGTGACTCCTGTCTTCGGTACTACAAGCATTGTAAAAACGAAAGGACCCCTGGTCCCAGCTGAACGCTGGTGACCAGGGGTCCTTCCCAAAGATTGTTCGGCGGCGTCCTACTCTCCCACAGGGTCCCCCCTGCAGTACCATCGGCGCTGTAAGGCTTAGCTTCCGGGTTCGGAATGTAACCGGGCGTTTCCCCTACGCTATGACCACCGAAACACTATGAAACTGTCGAACCATGCCACACCACCCGGAATCCCGGACGGGGCTGTTCGTGGTTTCAGAACCAACACAGTGGACGCGAGCAACTGAGGACAAGCCCTCGGCCTATTAGTACCGGTCAACTCCACACGTTAC